>JAYNNB010000060.1:0-11298 GCA_038112515.1 Luminiphilus sp. | reverse complement strand
CGCGCAAGTGACATCGATGTCGTTTACTGCCACGGCTATGGGTTCCCGCGATTCCGCGGTGGGCCCATGCATGCTGCAGAAGCTCGGGGGCTGCAGTCAGTCGCGGATCGCATCGAGCAGTTCCAGCAAACGCTGGACCACGATAATTGGGTGCTCGCCCCTTTGCTCGGACGGTTGGCCAGCACGGGCGGCACTTTTAAGGACCTATAAAAAACGATGCGCAAACCATCATGACTTTTCGAAACCTTTTAAATATTTTAAACTTAAAATATTAATTCCGCCCTACGGAGCCTTACGGCATGGCAGCAAAAACCCGCTGGACACCACTCAACTGGCAAGACCCGTTTGAACTCGACTCGCAGCTTTCAGAGGAGCAGCGCATGGTGCGAGACAGCGCCAAGCAGTATGCGCAAGGCAGTCTCACCCCCAGGGTCAAACAGGCTTTCCGGGATGAAAGCACGGACCCCAATATCTTTCGCGAAATGGGCGAGATGGGATTGCTCGGCGCCACTATCGATGGCTATGGCTGCCCCGGCGTTGACTATGTGTGCTACGGGCTTATCGCGCGCGAGATAGAGCGGGTCGACTCAGGCTATCGCTCCATGATGAGCGTGCAGTCTTCTCTGGTGATGTATCCCATCTATGCCTACGGCACAGAGGAGCAGCGAGAGAAATACCTGCCCAAGCTCGCGACCGGCGAATGGATTGGCTGCTTCGGCCTCACCGAGCCGGATCACGGCTCAGACCCGGGCGGGATGATGACCCGCGCGAAGGCGGTCGAAGGCGGCTATCGGCTGACCGGAGCCAAAATGTGGATCAGTAACAGCCCGCTGGCGGACGTCTTCATCGTCTGGGCAAAAACCGAGGATGATGTGATCCGCGGCTTTATCCTCGAGAAAGGCATGGAGGGACTGAGCGCGCCCAAGATCGAGGGCAAACTCGCGTTACGCGCGTCGATCACCGGGGAGATTGTCATGGACAATGTCTTTGTCCCCGAAGAGAACCACCTGCCGAATGTCGAGGGCCTCAAAGGCCCCTTTGGCTGCCTGAACAATGCGCGTTACGGCATTGCCTGGGGTGTTATGGGCGCAGCGGAGGAGTGCTGGCACACCGCGCGCCAGTACACGCTGGATCGCTCTCAATTTGGCGTACCTTTGGCCTCCAAGCAATTGATACAGCTCAAATTAGCGGACATGCAAACCGAGATAGGTCTGGCTCTGCAAGGATGCCTTCAGGCGGGAAAATTGCTGTCAGCTGGCGAGATATCGCCCGATCTGATCAGTCTCATCAAGCGCAATTCCTGCGGCAAGGCACTGAATATCGCGCGTTCCGCCCGTGACATGTTGGGAGGCAACGGCATCTCCGACGACTATCCCATCATGCGTCACATGGTGAACCTTGAGGTCGTGAATACCTACGAAGGTACGCATGACGTCCACGCCCTCATTCTGGGCCGCAGCCAGACGGGGCTTTCCGCGTTCTAAAGACTCAGGCGTAGGTGCACATGCTGCTTAAAAAGCGGCAAAAATTCGTCTTCGCGGTGACTAACGAACAGCAAGGTGCTGTGCCGTCTGGCCTCGATCGCCGACATGAAACTCAGAACCCGCTCTCGGTTTGTTTCATCTAAACCCTGTGTGGGCTCATCGAGTACAAGTAGCAGCGGCGACTTGACCATTGCTCGGGCGATAAGCACCAATCGCTGCTCGCCATAACTGAGCGATTGGAATGCCACCCGTTCCTTGTCGGCCATCCCAACCGCGGCCAACCACTGCTTACCAATCCTGACCTGCATTTCGGTCACTGGATCGTACAATCCAATCGAGTCGTAAAAACCGGAGCAGATGACCGACAAAACATCACAGCGAACGGTGTAGCGTCGGTGCAGGTCGTTACTCACCAGACCCAAGTGGCGCTTGATTTCCCATACGGACTCACCGCTGCCTCTGCGATGCCCGAATACTGACACTTCGTTGCTGAAACATTGCAGACAATCTCCGGTAATCAACCCCAGTAACGTTGACTTCCCCGCCCCGTTTTCCCCGGTAACTAGGGTATGCTGCAACGGTGCAATCTGGAGCGAGACGTCGTCCAAAACCCGCCGGCCTCCATAGCGAACAATGCAGTGATTGAGCTCAGCAATAAATGGTGCGCTGTAGGACTCCAGTGCGATGGAATCATCAGGAATGCCGGGCTGCACAATCACGTTCTGATTTATCTTCCGCTCCAGCGCGCTTAATTGCTCCTCTCTCGAACCGCGCGAAAAAGTCTCCAGCAAACCGTCGCCCACAAAAGCAAACTCCGTCACCCATTCCGGAATGTCACTGCGATTGCTGAGCAACAGAATAACGGTTGCGCCGGAGTTAACCGCGCGGCGGAACGTCTGATTCAACGCCTTAACGGTACCCCGATCCAAACTATCGAAAGGGTTATCGCAAATGAGTAGCCTCGCGTCCTCAAGCAATGCCTTCAGCACCAGCAGCTTGCGACTCTCTCCCGTGCTGAGCTCTCGGTAAAACGCATGCAAGCGATGACGCATATTCAGCAGGTCGATTAATGGGTCTTCAAGGCGCGTCTCCGGCAAAAATTTTGCTACCCGGGTACCCTGCTCCTCCTCAGGAATAATGTCGGTAGCGGCAAGGCGTCTCTCCTCCTCGTAAATAGCCTGCTGTCGCTCGAACGAAATCAGCGCAATTTGCGACGGGTCGATGTGTCGGTCCAGCTGACCGCGCTTTGGCGCCAACTCGCCTACCAGCAGCCGATCAATCAACTGCTTGCCAGAGCCATTACGCCCGAAGACACACCAACCCTGCCCGGCCTGAATTTGCCAATACGGTATGGATAAACCATCACTCTCGCACTGAGCGAGCTGAAAAAAAGTGGCGGGCTCTCTCACGCTAAAACCGGCGCCTTCGAGAGCCGCAGCGTCAGAAAACCACTGTCGAGAAACTGGCACGCCGAACCAACAGACAGGGAACAGGCCTTAAAAGGAAAAGCGGTTGAGAACTGCGGCACCGCGATCGGATTATCGCTAAACTGCGCGCGGCATTTACTTCGGGGCCCACACAAAATGAATGATGTGACTGCGCGCATTGAACAATTAAACAGCACGGCACCTGATTTTTTACGCTTACTGGGCGGGAGGATCATCGAGCTGGATGTGGCCCTACAAAAAGCAGTTTTCAACTTCGTCGTTCCTTTAGATTACTGCCACTCGGGTGACGTCGTGCAAGGCGGATTTGTCACCGCGATGCTGGACGCCGCCATGTCTCATGCCCTGTTCGGCACGGCTGACGACATCTCTGGCGTTGCCTCCCTCGATATCTCTACGCAGTTCATCGGTGTCTGCAGAGGACAACAAGATCTAACCGTGTCAGGGTGGGTAAAGAAAGCGACCTTTCGGACAGGGTTTCTGGAAGCCGCTGTTCACGACGCGTCAGGGGAATTGCTCGCGACGGCACAATCTGTCGCTAAACTTTCCCGCACTCGCTGACGCTGGTCTGACACAAACATCTCAGATGCCAACCCCGGCCTTCAGGTGCGGTAAACCTCAACGCAACCTGGGCAATACTTTCTCCGCGATGTACCGCATTCGGCGGTCACCGGATTCAACGCTTTCCCCGGGAAACTGCGCCCAAAAGTGAATGTCAGAAATCTGCGGGTATTGCTCAATCATGCCGCTCAGCTTCTCAACGGCCATGTCAGCGTCCCAAAGCTCGTACAAGCCGTTCTCAATCGCGGCTCTAGCATCGGGGAATAGAGGTGTTTGATCCGGCGGACCAAACGCGCCCCAACGGATATATTCATTCGACTGATAAAGCACGTAATCCCCTACCCGCTCCGCTTCGGCCTCGGGGTCTTCCGCGATAATCGCCCAACAACCCAAAATGATGTTGCCCTCTTCCGGCGCCTTGCCATTAGCGGCGAGGCACTCAACATACGTATCCATGCCAATGCCGCCTGTGCACAAGAAGCCATCAGCGATCCGCGCGGCGCGGTCAATCGCCGGTGGCGCCATGCCGCCTAACAACACTTTTGGCGCTCGATTGGGTTTGGGCGTGATCTTGAGATCGCCCACAGTAAAACGCTTGCCCTCGAAATTAACCGGTTCGCCTGACCATGCGCGACGCAAAATTTCAATGCCTTCCTCAACCAAACTAGGGCGATGCGAAATCTTTCTCCCGAACTGATTGAATTCCAGCTCTCGATAACCAATACCCACACCGAGATCAAAACGCCCACCGGATATCAGCGACAAGGTGGCGGCATCCTCAGCCATTCGCACTGGATCCGCCAAAGGCAACAGCATGAGATTGGTGCCGAGCCGCATTTTTTTTGTCCGGGCAGCAATAGCTGCGTGAATCACAAGCGGTGACGGTGTGTAGCCGTCATCGCAAAAGTGGTGCTCGGTTAACCATACGGAATCGAATCCCATGCCCTCGGCGCGTTCTATTTGGTCCAGCCGCTCGGTGTAAAACTGCTCAAAATCTATTTGCCATGGCTCCGGATTACGAAAGTCGTACCAGAGACCAAAGTCCACATTTGACGCCATTCCCTCTCTCCTCTCTAGAGACCGCTGACAAATTGATTGAGCGCCTCAAGATAACCCGCTCGCTCTTCCATGAATGGCGCGTGACCACTCTCGGGGAACTCTACGCCCGTTGCTCGCGGATGGTTCTCTGCAACCCACCGAGAGATTTCAGGGGCAACAAATCCATCTTGCCCGCAAATGAATGACAGGATCGGAATATCCAGCGCCATCATCATGTCGCGCTGGTCGAGGTGGGCGAGTTCTGCCAACGTTGCCGAAGCCCGGGCACTCGAATTAAGGAACGCACCGGCCATTGACGCCAGCACCGCATCGGTGGGCGGCTTGGCACAAATCGCCGTTGCCAGCATGGTTAGAAAATTGACGCGATCATCATTCATCGCTGCCACATTCCCCTCGACATCCTCCGGCATACCACCAATAGGAAGATCCGGTTTTTGCGTGTAAATCGGGCTCGCACCCGCAGTAAGGATCAGACCAGCACACCGGCCGCCCAAAAGACTCGCTGCGTGCGTGGCGACAGCGCCGCCAAGAGACCACCCGTTGACGACAACGTCACTGAGCCCCAGATGATCGACCAGCGCCACTACATCTGCGGCAATTGCAGCGATACCAAGGTCCGCAAAGTCATGATCCGATCGCCCACAACCTCGATGGTCCAGCGTAATAACCCGGTGTCCGGCAGATTGCAGGGGCAGAATCACACCATCCCAGCAGCGGTTATCCATACCCCATCCATGGATCAGAATGATCGCGCGACCCACCCCACCCAGGTCCTCAAAATAAATACTTTTGCTACCGTCGACTTCCAGCCTTGCCATGTTCAACCCTCCCGTTGGGTAATTGCCGCCAGCGTTGAGGCAGCAAAGGAATCAAAAAATGTATTGATGTCGATCGCGTCCGGCGCCACTACCCATTGATAGATAGTGCCGAACATTGTGGAGCAATAAGCGACTGCAAAATGCTCTGCATCGATGTCAGGTCTAGCATCCCCTGCGGCTTGCGCCTGCTCGATCCATTGACGAACGTCTCTGCGGTAAATCACATGATGCCGCGCCAGACTGGCGCGAATATCCGACTCCCGACCCAGCGACTCGTACCACAAGATATACATGGCTCGAAGATAACCTGACTCCCGCGAAAAAATATCCCGCTGGGCCTGCATGGCTGCACGTAGCGCGCCAATCCCAGATTGACCGGCAAGATACTGTGAGAGATGCGCCTTCCAAATCTCGTCAAACCGGGCAAATAGCTCCATCCAGAGGCCGTCTTTCGAACCGAACCGGTAACTGGCCAAGCCACGACTGTAACCCGCACGCTCACCAATATCTTTCAGGGTCGTCTTGGCGGTACCTCGCTCATTCACCAATTCAATCGCCACTTCGAACATTCTCTGGTCCGACAACGCGCTCCGTTCCGCCTGCGTTGATACCCCTGCAGAAACTACCGATGGCGGCACCACCTGCTCTATCGGCTCATCCATTCCCCTCTCCCTGACTCTCGTATTGCGTGATCTTCAGCTGCCCCTCGGCAAGCATCTGCCGCAACACTTTTTTATCCATTTTGCCAACGCTGGTCTTCGGTATCTCCGAGACAAAACACCAATATTCCGGGATCCAGAACTTCGCGACCTTGTCACTTAAAAAGCGTCTGAGCTGGTCTATGATCTGTGGCTCGTCTTCTTCTGTCATCACGACGGCGATTGCCAGTGGCCGCTCCTGCCAGCGCGGATCTGCAATCGCGATGACTGCCACTTCCGCAACATTGGGAGACTTGAGCAATGCGTCCTCAAGATCCACAGACGAAATCCATTCACCCCCGGATTTGATGACGTCTTTGGTGCGGTCAGTTAGTTGCACATAGCCCTTGGCGTCGATCAGTCCAACATCACCCGTGCGCAACCAACCGTCTTCGGTAAAAGCGTCGCTTTCGGTATTCAAATAGCGACCCGTTACCCAGGCTCCTCTAAGTTGCAGTTCCCCCACCGACTGGCCGTTCTCGGGCAGACAAGCGCCAGACTCGTCAACAACCCGCACCTCGATACCCGGCACAGGCCGACCACTCTTAAGGCGCCAAAAGGTTTCTGACTCACCGCCCAGTGCCTTCGGCGGATGTGAGAGCACACACATCGGGCTGGTTTCGGTCATACCCCAACCCTGAATGACCGGCACACCCCAACGGTCACGCACGCCCTCGATCATGGATGAAGGCACGGCCGAACCGCCTGAGACAATCGCCCGAAAACATGACAAGTCCAGGGGTAATTCAGCATCGGAGCGCAACAAGTCTCCCAGAATCGTCGGGACCATGGCTGTTAAAGTCGGACGCGTTGCTTCGATCATAGTCCGCAGATGTGGCCCCTGCAGATGAGGCCCGGGCATCACCATATCTGCTCCCGACATCCATCCGCTATAGGGAAAGCCCCATGCATTGGCATGGAACATGGAGGGCAGCATGAGAATGACGTCGCGCTCCTGTACCGCGAAACTGTCCACCGAGCGTGAGGCCAGAGCATGCAGATAAGTGGTGCGTTGGCTGTAAGCCACCCCTTTTGGATGACCGGTTGTACCACTGGTGTAACAGATACCCGCTGCAGCGTTTTCCTCAGGATCGGGCCAGAGATACTCTGACGGACCCTCGGATAGCATCGCGTCGTAAGCAATTACTCGATCGTCCTGTACTGACTGACTGTCCCCCGTGACCAACAGGTACTCCACCGTAGATAAGTCGGGCAGCACGGGCATCAGAATTTCTGCTAGCCGATCATCCACCACCAAAAATCGGTCCCCCGCATGATTGATAATGTAAGCAATGTGCTCAGCCGATAACCGACAATTGACGGTGTGCAGCACCGCACCCATAGACGGCACGGCCAAATAGACCTCCAGATGCTGCGTGCTATTCCACATGAAGGTACCGACCCGATCACCGGCCTTTAGCCCAAGCCGCGCGAGACCGTGCGCGAGTCGAGCGCTACATTCGTCGATTTCTTGATAGGTTCGCCACTGCATCTGCTCGCCGTCGTAATCACCCACGCGGCTCTCGCCAAAATGGCGTGCGCCGAAACGATGGAGCGTCGAGACGCCCAGTGGCGTATTCATCATCGTACTGAGCATCAGCGTCACCAGTCCCCTGCCGCGGCCCGCTCTGCCTCGGCAAGCAATGCGGGTACGTCATACTCCAGCCCGCGGGCGTAATCCGAATCGAGCTTGCCGGCAACATGAAGCCCGTAGGCGCCCTCAATGATGGCCGCGAGTCGCCAAAAAGCCAGTGCCATGTAGAAATTCATATGGTGCAGCGGACGCCCCAGCCCTTCCGCCCATCGCCCGGCCAGCTCGCGCCGACTCACGACGCCCACGCGTCGCGAGAGTGACTGTAAATTGCTAAAGGCGGGGGGTTCCTGAGTGCGGTAGTCACCCCAGAACATCAACATGAGGGCAACGTCCATATAGGGATCGCCCACCGTGGCGAGTTCCCAATCAATGATGGCCAAAATCTCAGGGTTGTCGCGCGCCGCCAGCGTATTGTCGAGATGGTAATCACCGTGGATAACCGCAGGGGGAGCGGGCGATGGGATGTGACGACCGAGCCACTCTCCGACGGCAAATAACTGCGGCAAATCGCGCACCGCGTGCTCCCGTCTTACCCCTAGCCACCGCTCTATTTGGCGCTCAACAAAATTTTCCGGTCGCCCTAGCTTGTCCAGCGCCGGTAAATCGCTGGGAACGCTATGGAGAATCACCAGCTGATCAATCAAATCACAACCGAGCCTGTTAACGCTCTCAGCGTTATCGGGATAGGCCTCCGGCAAGGTGCTTGTCAGGGCCACACCATCGACCCATTCCTGCACCAAAAAAGGCCTGCCGATCACCGATGCATCATCGCACCACGCTATAACCGCCGGCGCTCTGACGGGATAAGCTTCAATGGCCTGTAAAATCTGCGCCTCGCGTTGAATCCCTCGGGCAGAGGTCGGCGAAATATCGTTAGCGGGAGGCGTTCTGACGACACAGGCCCTGTCGCCATCGCGGAACTGCCAGGTCAGGTTCGAATTACCGCCGCTTAGCGCGGTGACAAACTCAGGCTGCTGCCAATCCAGCGAGTCCCGTAACCAGGACGCAACGGAACTTGTGGCATCCGACGCCATCAGGCAACCCCAAAACTTGAGAGCAAACCGCCGTCGACCGGCACGCAGGCACCAGTCATATAGCGGCTCTGGCTAACCCAATATATGACCTCAGCTATTTCGCGCTCCTCGGCAAATCGACGCATGGGAATCTGCCCGTTCATTTTCTCGAGCGCCGACTCGCTAAGACCGGAAGTCATCTCGGTGAGCACCAAACCGGGGATGACGAGGTTCGCGGTAATGGCCTTGGGGGCCAGCTCAATGGCGAGCGCTTTGGTCAGCCCTGACAGACCCGCTTTGGAAGACGCGTAGGCGGCGTCTCCCGGAAAACCACGAAACCCCACCACCGCGCCTACATTTACAATGGCAGCGCCGGCGTCCATGTGCTCAAGGGCGGCACGGGTCACGGTCATAGCGCCCGTTAAATTAACTTGGAGGACCTCCTGCCAAGCTTCGTCGGTCAAGCGCGGCAGCTTGCCACCACGATGCACGCCCGCGTTATTCACCAGCGTATCGATACGGCCATAATCGGCGGCAATGGCAGCTATTGTGGCATCAATCGATGCCCGGCTGCCGACATCACACTGGAACCCTCTGGCACAATCCCCCAGTGATGCTGCGAGATCCAGCACAGCCTCGCCCCGCGCCAGTAGTGCAACGCGGTGCCCCGCCTCCAGAGCGATGCGCGCTACTGCTGCACCGATGCCCCGCGACGCCCCAGTCACAACCCAGACTTGGCTGTCAGCCATAGCTCAATTCTCCTAAACTTACCTCGTAAGGCGTCGCAAACGGCCAGTTTTCTTATCGGTCGCGTTGCTTGTTTGCGTCTAGCAAGTCTAAACTGTCGCTCTGATTTGGCAAGCATAAGCGTTGCCAACAGGTCCTTTATTTAGCCCGGAATTCTCAGGAGGTAGCGGCGTGTGGTCATTTGAAACAGACCCTGACTTTCAGGCATCACTGGACTGGATCGACGAGTTCACCCGTGAAGAAATCGAGCCTTTGGATCTGGTGTTCCGGGAGCCGGGCGACCCCTGGGACCCCAACTCGCCCGCTTTCGCAGCCATGGCGCCGCTGCGCGAAATCGTCAAAGAGAAACGCCTGTGGGCATGCCATCTGGAGCCCGAATTGGGCGGCCAGGGTTACGGCCAGGTTAGTCTGGGACTCATGAACGAGATCCTTGGCCGCAGCCGGTTTGGGCCAAGCGTGTTTGGCTGCCAAGCGCCGGATTCGGGGAACGCGGAAATTCTCGCAAAATTTGGCACCCCCGAACAAAAAGAGAGGTATCTAAAGCCCTTGTTGAATGCCGAAATCGCGTCGTGCTATTCGATGACAGAACCTCAGGCTGGCGCAGATCCCGGCGAATTTTTGTGCACAGCAACCCGCGACGGCGATGAATGGGTGATCAACGGCGAAAAATGGTTTGCCTCACACGCTCGCTTCTCCGCGTTCCTCCTCGTGATGGTCGTCACTAACCCCAACGTTCCGATCCACGAGGGAGCGTCCATCTTCCTCGTGGAGCAAGGCACCCCCGGCATGGAGATCATCCGTAATTCCGCCGTCGGGCCCTATGTCGAGCAGGGAGATGGCGTGCACGCGTACATCTCCTTCAAGGATTGTCGTGTTCCTGCAGACAATTTGTTGGGCAACGAGGGACAGGGTTTTCATGTCGCACAAACCCGACTGGGTGGTGGGCGCGTCCATCACGCTATGCGAACTGTCGGCGTCATTCGCAAGGCAATCGACATGATGTGTGAACGCGCATTGAGCCGACGCACCAAAGGCGAATTGCTTGCGGACAAGCAGATGACCCAGGAAAAAATTGCTGATGCTTACACGATGATGATGCAGTACCGCCTGCACGTGCTGTATACCGCGTGGCTCATCGACAAGCATAAAGAGTACAACCGCGAGGTGCGCAAGGAGATTGCAGCGATCAAGGCGGCAACGCCTAAAGTCCTGGTCGAGATCGTATCTCGTGCGATGCACTTGCATGGCAGCCTCGGCAGTTCCGACGAGACACCGCTTGCGACCATGTGGGCGAATATTCCAGAGTTGGGGGTTGTCGACGGACCAACAGAAGTGCACAAGGTCGCGGTCGCCAAAGCAGTGCTCCGACATCACTCAGCTTACGATGCCTTGTTCCCGAGCTATCA
The DNA here is from genome assembly GCA_038112515.1 of Luminiphilus sp. Taxonomy (GTDB): domain Bacteria; phylum Pseudomonadota; class Gammaproteobacteria; order Pseudomonadales; family Halieaceae; genus Luminiphilus. The sequence continues at coordinate 473 of JAYNNB010000060.1, read as the reverse complement.
CACGCCCACGCTCAGAGAAAAAGCACTAGAGAAATACGGACACTTCCTGACCAGCCAGTCCGGCGGCTGATACCGCGGGGCCAGAATACGCGTCGATTCCCTCGAGAATCGGCGCCTACAACAACTTGGGGGAACCTCATGGGCAAGCGTCAGCCACTCTCACTCGTTCTTTTTGCTGGTCTTATTGTGTCTGGCTCACCCGTTGCGTTGGCAAATTCCGGCGAAGCGCTTTACGCAGAGCATTGCGCGACCTGCCATTCGGCGTCGCTCAGGGGCTCAGCCCACGGCGCTGCCCTGACTGGGCCGGCTTTCGGCGAGAAGTGGTCAGAGCAGTCAGCCTCAGATCTTTTGGCTTATCAGATGCAGGAAATGCCACCCGGTGCGGCTGGCTCTTTATCAATTGAGCAACACAGTGCCATCACCCAGTACGTTATCAGCCAGTCCTCTCTCACCGACAGCGCCCGGCTTAAGAC
>JAYNNB010000059.1:0-11302 GCA_038112515.1 Luminiphilus sp. | reverse complement strand
ATTGGTGTGACGTAGGCGTAGATGCCTTGGCCCTTGATGTCATGGGGGAAGCCCACCACCGCGGCTTCGGCGATGTCCTCATGGAGCACCAGCGCGCTCTCCACCTCAGCAGTCCCCATACGGTGACCCGATACATTCAATACATCATCCACGCGACCCGTAATACGCAGGTAGCCGTCCTCGTCTCGCAAGGCGCCATCACCGGTAAAGTAGTACCCCGGATACGCGGTGAAATAGGTATCGATCATGCGCTGGTGGTCGCCGAAAACGGTTCTGATCTGGGCTGGCCAGCTTCGCTTGATTACCAGATAGCCCGCCCCAGCGCCCTCTATCTCGTTCCCGCTTTCATCGAGAAGCGCGGGCTCAACACCGAAAAAGGGATAACTGGCGAAGCCCGGTTTCAGGGCATGCGCACCGGGGAGCGGCGTGATCATCACAGCCCCAGTTTCCGTTTGCCACCAGGTATCGACAATCGGGCACCGACCTTCACCCACTACACGGTGATACCACTCCCAGGCTTCGGGATTGATGGGTTCGCCCACGGAGCCAATGATGCGCAATGAGCTGCGGTCCTGCGAGGTGACCCAGGTATCACCGAGGCTGTGCAGCGCGCGGATCGCAGTGGGCGCAGTGAAAAACAAATTGACTTGGTGTTTTGCTATAACGGCCCAAAATCGGTCTGCCTGGGGGTAGGTGGGAACACCCTCAAACATCAGGGTTTTTGCGCCGATCGCCAGTGGCCCGTAGATAATATAAGTGTGCCCCGTCACCCAGCCCACATCCGCAGTGCACCAGTACGTTTCTCCCTCGCGGTAGTCGAAGACATATTTCATCGACATGGCCGCCTGAAGTAGATAGCCACCCGTTGTGTGAAGTACCCCTTTTGGTTTTCCCGTTGAGCCTGAGGTGTACAAGATGAACAGAGGATCCTCACTGTCCACCCATTCCGGCTCGCAGTCGTCGGCAACGCCGGTAGCGGCTTCGTGATACCAGATGTCACGATTCGCCGACCAGTTGATATCGGCCCCCGTGCGACGAACAACAACGACGCTATCAACACACGGGGTATTGGCCAGGGCGGCGTCGACGTTCGCTTTAAGAGGGATGGTTTTACCGCCGCGGATGCCCTCATCCGCCGTGACGACCAGTCTGCAGGAGGAATCGTTGATGCGGTCCTTCAGTGCTTCAGGCGAGAACCCTCCGAAGACAACAGAGTGAACTGCGCCGATACGGCTACAGGCCAACATGGCAAAAGCCGCTTCCGGGATCATGGGCATGTAGATACAAACGCGGTCGCCTTTGCTAACCCCGCGAGATTTCAAAACATTTGCAAATCGACAGACCTGACTTTTGAGATCGCGAAAGGTAAAGGACTGGCTCTCGTCGGGATCGTCTCCCTCCCAGATCAGGGCAACATCGTCGGCGCGCTCCGGCAGATGCCGATCGATGCAGTTAACGGAAACGTTGAGTCGCGCCCCTACAAACCAGCGGGCTGTGCCGGTGCTGATATTCGTGTCGGAAACTGCACTCCAAGGTTCCTGCCAGTCCAGTAGCCTGGCCTGCTCTGACCAAAATGAATCGGGGTCCTCAAGTGACTGCTCGTACAACGTCCTATAGCGCTCAGGCGTGATGTGGGCATCACTGAAGCTGGCGGGTATGGGGTATACAGCAGAGTCGGTCATCGGTCGTTTCCTATCGATCAGAGCAGAGGGATGTTAAGTGACGTCGTTTTCCACAACAACAGTCATTCGTGCTGGCGGGAGCGTCATTCTGCGCCACCGCTCATCCCAACCAGCGTTAGAAAGTGGCCAGGATACTGATGAAGTGAACGGTCTGACCGGTTTATGATGGGGTAGTTCAACTCATTTCGTCGGAGAGTGCCAATGCAACCCGAACACATAAGTGCAGTTCGTGATGTCTACTGGCGAGAAAATCGGCGCTGGATGTTTATTTTGGGTGCCATCTGGTTTCTGGTGAGTTTGGGCTGCGGCGTGCTCTGGGTGGATTGGCTCAACCAGTTTCAATTGGGCGGTTTCAAGCTGGGGTTCTGGTTTGCCCAACAGGGCGCCATCTACGTATTCATCGCTTTGATTTTTGTTTATGCCCGGGTAATGGCGCGGCTGGAGAAGCGGCTTGGCCTTGAGGAGACCGAGGCGTGACGCTGACGGAGACAACCTACTGGGTCGTGGGTGCGTCATTCGCGCTATACATTTTGATAGCCATTCGCGCTCGAGCCGGAACGACGCAAGAATTCTACGTGGCAGGTAAGGGGATTCACCCGGTCGCCAATGGCATGGCGACGGCGGCGGATTGGATGTCGGCCGCGTCCTTTATTTCCATGGCAGGACTGATCGGTCTCTCTTATAACGGCTACGGCGGCTCGGTATTTTTGATGGGGTGGACAGGGGGGTACGTCATCCTCGCCATGCTGATCGCGCCTTACTTGCGGAAGTACGGGAAGTTCACCGTGCCCGAATTTATCGGCGACCGATACTACTCTGACACCGCGCGGGTCGTGGCGGTGATCTGTCTGATTATCAGCTCCGTGACCTATGAGATTGGTCAAATGAAAGGCATAGGAGTGGCCTTCTCTCGTTTTCTCGAGACGGATTACGAGACGGGCCTGATCTCTGGCATGGTAATTGTATTCTTCTACGCGGTGTTGGGTGGGATGAAAGGCATTACCTATACCCAGATCGCTCAGTTTTGTGTGCTCATCTTTGCCTACACCGTGCCCGCCATTTTTATCAGCTTGCAACTGACTGGGCAGCTTGTTCCGCAGTTGGGATTGGGCTCTACACTTGCCGATGGAACATATCTGTTGGAAAAGCTTGACCAAACGCTCCTGGACCTGGGCTTTAGGGAATACACCACCTCCGTGCGGGGTAGCACACTCAATATGGCCGCTTTCACGGCGTCATTGATGATCGGAACCGCCGGGCTGCCCCACGTGATTATCCGTTTTTTTACCGTGCCCACGGTCAGTGCAGCGAGAACATCCGCCGGATGGGCGCTCGTTTTTATTGCGATTTTGTACACCACGGCGCCGGCGGTGGCTGCGATGGCGCGACTCAATATTATGCAGACGCTACAGCCCGAGCCTGGCCAGCATTTGGCTATTGAGGAGCGTCCTCAGTGGTTTCGGAATTGGGAACAGACGGGACTGTTGGCTATTGAGGATAAGAATGATGACGGTCTGATTCAGTATTCCGCGGACCCCGATACTAACGAACTGGTAAAGCTGGATAACGATATCCTGGTGCTGGCCAACCCAGAAATTGCCGATCTGCCTCACTGGGTGATTGCGCTGGTTGCCGCGGGAGGACTGGCAGCAGCGCTCTCTACGGCGGCCGGGTTATTGCTGGCAATTTCATCGGCTATCTCCCATGACTTGCTTAAAAGAACGTTGATGCCTCAAATTTCAGAGCGTCAGGAATTGATGGCTTCGCGCCTCGCGATGGCGGCCGCGGTACTGGGGGCGGGGTATCTTGGGCTGAACCCCCCGGGTTTTGCTGCCGGCACTGTGGCACTGGCCTTTGGTTTGGCGGCCTCTTCGCTGTTTCCCGCGCTTTTACTGGGCATTTTTTCCAAGCGGGTGACGCGCGAAGGTGCCGTTCTCGGCATGTTGGCGGGACTGGGTACCACCCTGACCTATGTGTTTCAGCACAAAGGCATCATGTTTATTCCGGGCACCCAGTTTCTGGGCGAAATGCCACCTAACTGGTTCTTTGGCATCGAGCCCAATGCATTTGGTGTCGTTGGCGCCTTAGTGAACTTTGCTGTAACGCTGGGGGTCACGCGTTTCACCTCGCCTCCACCGGTTGAAGTACAGGAGCTAGTCGAGGAAATCCGGGTACCTGTCTAGCCGATCTGCGCGCGGTGGGTGGAAATTTGAATGTTGTCGATCAGGCGAGTGCGACCGAGGCGTGCCGCTGCCAAAAGCGCACATGCCTCGCTCGTGTCAGAGGCGATCGATAGCGTTGATAGTGTCCGCAAGTCCAAATAGTCGACAGCGAAGCCGGCTTTCTCCAGCGTCTCACGTGCATCTGTTAAAGCGGCTGGTACGTCCTCCGCGGGACATTGCGCCAGCTTGTCAGCGCAGATTTTCATTGTGCGCCACAACAGTGGCGCGGTTGCCCGCTCGTCGGCGGTGAGATACTGGTTTCGCGAGCTCAAGGCGAGTCCATCCTCATCGCGTTGGGTAGCGCCACTTAGGATTTGGATGGGTAATTTCAGGTCACGCGTCATTTTTTTGATAATCAGGAGCTGTTGCAGGTCTTTTTCTCCAAAAATCGCAACGTCTGGTTGTACCAGTTGGAAGAGCTTGTAGACGACGGTACATACCCCGTCAAAATGGCCGGGACGATCCTTCCCGCAGAGCCCGTCTCCCAGCGTTGGTACGTGAATGGTGGTTTCATTTTCGCTGCCCTGGGGATACATATCCGATGTGCCGGGGGTAAACACAAGGTCTACGCCCGCCTCTCGCAGCGCAGACAGATCAGCCTCGAGAGTCCGAGGGTATGTGTCGAGATCTTCGTGTGCTGCGAATTGCATCGGATTGACAAAGATTGAGGCGACGACACGGTCAGCGGCGTCTTGGGCTTGCTGGATGAGTGAGAGATGGCCCTGATGAAGATTACCCATGGTGGGTACAAACCCAATCTTGGCACCACCAGCTCTCAGCGCCTCAAGTTTTTCTTCTAATGCCCTTAAATCGGCAGCGATATTCAAAACAGATCCCTACGAGTAGGTATGCTCTTCTCGAGGATAGGTTCCAGATTTAACGGCATCGACAAACGCTTGCAGGGCTGCCTGAATGGACGGAGCACCGTCCATAAAATTCTGCACAAACTTAGGCGCTGACTCTGTCATACCGAGCATATCGTGCAGTACCAAAACCTGAGCGTCGGTGCCGCTGCCCGCGCCAATGCCGATGACGGGGATGTCGAGTTTGGAGGAGATATCAGCAGCCAGCTCGGCGGGGATGCATTCAAGAACCAGCAGGCTCGCCCCGGCGTCTTGTATCTCCACAGCATCGGCCAGAATCGATTTGGCTTCTTTCGGCGTGCGGCCTTGTACCCGGTAGCCACCAAAGACATTCACGGACTGAGGCGTTAAACCGAGGTGGGCACAGACAGGCACACCGCGCTCAACGAGTCGATGAATGCTGTCGCTAAGCCAGGTACCGCCTTCCAGCTTGACCATTTGCGCGCCCGCCTGCATCAAGCGAGTGCTTGCGTGAAGGGTGTCATCTGAGTTGGAGAAGCTCATGAATGGTAAGTCGGCCACGATCAACGAGTGAGGACGCGCCCGCGCGACGCACTCAGTGTGATAGGCCATTGCGTCAAGAGATACAGGTATGGTCGTTTCATGCCCCTGTAACACCATGCCCAACGAGTCGCCCACGAGGATTGTTTCTGCGCCCGCCTCGCTTGCCAACCTCGCAAAGGTCGCGTCATAGGCGGTAATCATCACAAACTTTTCTCCTGACGCTTTCATAGCGTCGAGGGTACTGATGGTGATGCGTTTCTTCATAGGACGGACTCCCGGCCACGCGCTACTGGGTCTTTGTCAGCTAAAAAAAGTGGGATTGAAGTAGTGGCGACCTTTTTTGATGTCCAGCATGTAGTCGATAAGCTGTTCATAATCTCTATCACCCCGGGTGAGGTCAATATCGTTGGCGTTAACGATGAGCAACGGCGCGGCATCGTAGTAAAGAAAGAACTCGCTGTATACCTCATTAAGCTGCTCAAGGTAGGTTCGGTCGATCAACCTTTCCGCATCAATGCCTCTTTTTTCAATTCTCTCCAGCAGACGGTCGGGACTCGCCTGTAGATAAATAACCAGATCGGGCACGGGGGCGTCGACGCGCATTTTCTCGAATACTTTCTGGTAGAGCGCGTACTCGTCAGCGTCCAGATTGATTCGAGCGAATAGGGGGTCTTTTTCCAATACAAAATCGGCCACGCGATGTTGGTCAAACATGTCGCGCTGCTTGAGTTCAGTAATTTTCTGAACGCGTTGGAAAAGGAAAAATAGTTGTGTTGCCAGCGCGGTCTGTTGCCGGTTTTGGTAGAAACGCTCGAGGAAGGGGTTCAATTCAGCCTCTTCCAGCAATAGTTCGTGAGCAAAGGTATCGGCGATACGGCGAGCCAGAGTGGTTTTGCCCACGCCTATGGGCCCCTCAACAGCAATGTAGGTGGGTATCGAACGTCCACGCAACGATAAGCCGGATGAAGGCGTTTCCTCGCGCACAGCACTCTCTCCTAATGCCGTGATCAATCTGGGAACTCGCACAATACGCGAATCGTTTGCTCGCTGCATCGTGATCGTAGTTGTCCAAGCGTTCCCTTGCCGGGGAAAGGGTATTTCTCCCCGACTAGCTCGATCAGAGGATCCAGCACAAAGCAACGTTCGTGGGCCCTGGGATGAGGGAGCTGCAAACCGCAGGTCTCTAATACCAGATCATCGAATAGCAGGAGATCGAGATCGATACAGCGCTCGCCCCAATGTCGCGTATTTACTCGCCCCATTCGGTGCTCGATCTGTTGTAGCTCTCGCAGAAGAGCGGTTGGTTCCAGTCTGGTTTGGATCTGCACGGCCGCATTATAAAAATCAGGTTGGTCGGTGGGCCCCATGGGTGAGGACAAGTAAACGCGTGAGACCTGCAAAGTCTCCAGTAGCGCGTGATCATATAAGTGCCGATAAGCAATCGCCAGCTGGTCCATCGGTTCTTCGATATTGGAGCCCAGCCCCACAAATATTCGGGTCACGTTTTCGGCGCCCGCCTGTGTCGGCGGCCTCGGCGCGGTTGTTTTTCACGCTGCCCCCGAGCACTGCCTACCAACTCCGGGTATTGCAGCTGCTTCTGTTCCCAAAATTCACTGCATTGCGTCGGCATATCGCCGGTCTGCTCCCTGAGGAGAAGCAGATCGAATGCCGCTCTGAACCATCGGTTCGCGAGTAGATCCCGGACTTTTTTCGGCTGCATGCGCTCTAACCTCGGCTGCAGATCCCAAATCTCCCTCATTGCCAGCGAGAAACGTTTCGGCACCGTCAGCCGCTGGCAGGTTTCCAAGACAATTTGCTGCCCCGCACTGTGCACTGCTTGCATCGGCGTTTCACCTCCCGCGGTAAGCGCCGCGCCTCGGCGTTCAACCGCGGGCCAGTAGAGTGCCGCCAACAGAAATGCGGGGGTCACTGGTCGTCCGTCGGCGACTCGCTGGTCAGTGTTTTTAAGCGCTGTTCTCTGCAACGCAAGGGCGTTGTCCTCCTGTGGGCCGACGTCAATATTGTCACCCATGAGCGGGACTAATAAATCAAAGCGTGAAAGCTGCGAGAAAGTGGGTTCAGAGAAACCGTTCATGAAAAGTTTGAGCCACTCGTCAAAAAGCCGCGCGGCGGGAATGTCTGCAAGCAGATGACGAGCCCCGCCAATGGCCGATTCGGTATCGCTTTCCACATCAAAACCCAGCCGCGCCGCGAAACGGGCGACCCTTAACATTCGAACCGGGTCTTCCGTATAGCGGTCGATTGGCTTTCCGAGAATCCTGATGAGCCTCGCGTTGATGTCAGCAACGCCATTCAAGAGATCGATGAGTTGGCGGGTGTTGGTGTTGTAGTAGAGTGCATTGATAGTCAGGTCCCGTCGAAGCGCGTCCTCTTCGAGGGTGCCGTAAACGTTGTCGCGTAAAAGTCGTCCCGATTGTGCTGCTCGAGCCATCTGATTCGATTGGCTTGCATCGTGGTTTCCGCGAAAGGTAGTGACTTCGATCAGCTCGCCGCCTGCCCTGACGTGGACAATTTGAAACCGCCGACCAATGATTCGTGCGTTACGGAAGCATTGCTTGATCTCTTCCGGCCTGGCATTGGTAGCGACATCGAAGTCTTTTGGATGCTTGCCTAAAAGGAGATCCCGGATGGCGCCGCCGACCACATATGCGTCAAACCCCGATTGCTGCAGTTGCGCCACAACGTGTAAGGCCCCTTTAGAAAAGGCTGTGGGGTCAATAGCTTCGGCCGGCGGATGAGCGTCTTGCACTTCAGCCCCTCAGCCGTGTTCCGGGTTTCGCGTGATGCGGCCGCGCGCTGCGGTGAGTGCACAAGGCAAGCCACGCGAAAAGCGAAGTGCTGTTACATAAAAGAGGGGAGCAAAAAGAAACATGGGGAAGTTTCCTCCCCCACCCAGGTCCGTTATGACATCGTTATTTTTATTGGGCCAGTTTTTTTTATTTCGGCTCTGGCACAGACGTTGCAGGGGGTGTGCCACTATAAAAAATAGTTGAATAAACAGAGAGTTGTTCATTTTTTGACCGGATTTTTTCCCACAGGACTGTCCATATTGTTACCTATTTGCACTGGGGTGTTACCTATTTGCACTCGGGTGCTGTTTTTCACGCTGACCGCTGCTTGCTGCGGGGTAATCCAAAACGTTGGCGACGCTCCCACAAACATTTACGGCTAATGCCCAGCTTTTGCGCTAATTCGGTCTCATTCATCGCTTCCTGATGCTCGAGCACAAACCGTTGAAAGTAGTCCTCTAGAGAGAGTTCGTCCGATGTATCAAGTGGCTGGATTTGGGTTTGGGTGTCAGGGTTTTCAGTAGCGTTGGCCCCGGCACCGGATCGATTGTCGGGTAAATCAATTTGCAAATTCGGCCCTTTAGAGACGACCAGCGCTCGCTCGATCACGTTCTGAAGCTCTCTCACGTTGCCCGGCCAAGGGTGCTCAGTGAGCATACGTTGGCTATCGGCGCTGAGGGGTCGAGGCGGGATATCTAGCTTGTCAGCTAACTGTTCAATAAACCATTGCGCCATCTCGATAATGTCTTCTCCCCGGTCGCGCAGCGGGGGAATATCGAGCCTCAGGACATCGATCCGGTAAAAAAGGTCTTGCCGGAACTCGTGTTTTTCCGCCAGTTCAGCAAGATTGCGGTGTGTCGCGCAAATCAGTCGCACGTCGACACGCTTTGTGGAGACCGCGCCGATTTGTCGAATTTCCCCTTCCTGTAAAAACCGCAGGAGTCTCGCCTGGGCGGCCAGAGGCAACTCGCCGATTTCATCAAGAAATAAGGTGCCGCCATCGGCTGCTTCAATGAGACCGATGCGGTTGCTCGTGGCACCAGTAAATGCCCCTTTTTCGTAGCCGAACAGCTCTGATTCAATCAGAGTTTCAGGAATGGCGGCGCAGTTAACCGCAATCAGAGGTGCCTTTTGACGTGCGCTGGCAGCATGCACCTTGCGCGCGGTCAGTTCTTTGCCGGTGCCAGTCTCGCCGATGATTAGCACGGCCGAGTCTGTTTGTGCGACGCGCAGCGTCATGTCATTCAATGTCCGCATCGTTGTACAGCCACGGCTCTGAAATTCTCTTCCCAGGGCAGGATCCGGCTCGGGTTTGGTAAGGTGAGAACAGAGTTCTCTCAGCCACTGGCTCATGTCTTGAGCGGACGCAGAGCGGTCGAAAATCGCCACGGCACCCAAGCGGCCTGCAGTCAATGCCGCTCCAGTGCTCATCTCGTTAGACAGGAACGCGACAGGGGTCGGCCAGCAGGCTCTGCGGACCACGCCCCGGTTGTTTTCGCCATCACAGTCGCCGATGACAACGAGGTCAAATTGATCACCTAGCCAATCGCAACTCTGGGGATCAAAGTCACTATCGTGGGCGAGTTCAATTTGGTCTTCAGCCAGCGCTTTGCGAATGTTTTCGCCAAGCGAGGGGCATGAGTCGATCAAGCGTATTCGCATGCCGTGTACCGCCGTAGTGGGTGCTCGCAGTGTAACTGCTCTATGTCACCGAGCGAGTGAAAAAGTAACACTTTATGCTACCGTTTTCCGTCGATCCGAGCGTCACCAGCAACTAATGGCATGATCAAGCACGTCGTTAGGTGTTACTGCAGAGGCCGGGGGCGGTGGTTGAGAGAGATGCGCGAGGCAGCGGCGTAGGGTATCGACGGGTTTGTCCGTTCCGACGGCTTCTGCGCCAGTCTGTTTGCTGAGCTTATTGCCCTCTTTGTCGCGAATAACGGGCACGTGTGCATACTGCGGCGAAGTTAAGCCTAGGATTTTGTGCAGCCAACGCTGCCGATGGGTCGATTCAAGGAGGTCGGCGCCTCTCACTACGTGGCTATGATGGGGTGCGGCGTCATCAATCGCCGTGGCAAGCTGATAGGCGAACAGGCCGTCGCGCCGTCGGACAATGAAATCAGCCGGCATGCTAGTGGCCGCAATAGGTTGGAAGCCCAGAAAGCCGTCGTCAAAGCCTGACATGTCGCTTGCCGCTACCTTGACGCGGAGGCTGTGTGGAGCCCGTTCGTCAATAGCGTTTGCTTCGCAGTCTTGCCCGCAGGCGCCGAGCTCGGTGAGGTCGGCACGGGTGCACAGACACCTGAAGAGCCACCCCGCGTCTTCAAGCCGTTTAAGTGCTTGCTCGTGGGTGGCAGCGCGATGACTCTGGTAGTGAATGGGACCGTCCCAATGCAGCCCGTGACAGTTCAATACGGCGCTAATGCGCTCCACGCTGCCTGCTGCCGCTCGTGGGGGGTCGATATCGTCAATTCTAAGGTGCCAGATGCCCTGATTACGTCGGGCATCCAGAAAGCTCGCCAGCGCCGCCACCATCGACCCCAGGTGCAGAGGCCCGGTTGGCGAAGGGGCGAATCTGCCCCGGTAACTGGTTGAGCTCACATCGGGAAGGGGCCGTTCAGCCCAGTTCCTGTCGTTCCTTTATTTCGGCGAGCGTCTTGCAGTCGATGCAGAGGGTGGCAGTGGGGCGGGCCTCCAGGCGCTGGATGCCAATTTCTATGCCGCACGCATCGCAATAGCCGTAATCGTCGTTCTGCAAACGATCCAGCGTTGAGTCAATCTTTTTGATGAGCTTACGCTCCCTATCTCGGGTTCGCAGCTCAAGGCTGAATTCTTCTTCCTGAGTGGCTCGATCCGCCGGATCAGGAAAGTTTGCTGCCTCATCTTTCATGTGGGACACCGTTCGCGTGACCTCGTCGACAAGCTCTCCACGCCAATTGAGCAAAATGCCTCGAAAATGCTCAATTTGCTCATCATTCATGTAGCTTTCACCGCGCCCTGGCTTGTACGGCTTGAAATCATCGAATTTTTGCAATTCGCCCACGGCCCTTGCCAATTTGGGCTGAGTTTTGCTTGAACTCGCGCTTTTGGCGGGTGCTTTTTTAGCGGGCGCTTTTTTGGCGACGGCTTTTTTCTTGGCGGTTTTCTTGGCTACGGCTTTTTTAGCAGGTGATTTCTTGGCTACGTCTTTTTTATAGGGGGAATTATTGGCTACGGCTATT
>JAYNNB010000058.1:0-11425 GCA_038112515.1 Luminiphilus sp. | reverse complement strand
GTGCGGTCAGCGATTTCGGTCATTTCAAGTTTAGGGTCAATCTCCTCCGTAACTCTGACAAGATCGCCCCGTTTCTCGAGCTCGGCAATAAATTCCCGCAGGTCAACAAAGCTCGGCATCGCAATGAGTTACTTTCGCTTCATGGACTTGAAGAATTCGTCGTTGGATTTGGTGTCCTTAAGCTTGTCCAGCAGGAATTCCTCGGCGGGGAGATCTTCCATCCCGTGCAGTAGCTTTCGCAGAATCCACATTCTCTGGAGTTCCTCATCACCCGTGAGCAATTCCTCACGGCGAGTTCCAGAGCGGCGAATATTGATCGCGGGATAGACGCGCTTCTCTGCAATCTTTCGATCCAGATGCAGTTCCATGTTGCCCGTTCCCTTGAACTCCTCGTAAATCACCTCGTCCATTTTCGAACCCGTGTCGATCAGCGCAGTAGCGATGATGGAGAGACTGCCTCCCTCCTCGATATTGCGCGCAGCACCAAAGAAGCGCTTGGGGCGCTCAAGCGCATGCGCGTCAACACCGCCGGTCAGTACTTTGCCGGAGCTGGGAATGACCGTGTTGTATGCGCGGGCGAGGCGGGTGATTGAATCCAGCAAGATGACCACGTCGCGTTTGTGTTCCACCAATCGCTTGGCTTTCTCAATCACCATGTCGGCTACCTGCACATGGCGAGAGGGGGGTTCGTCAAAAGTGGAGGCCACAACCTCTGCGCCGCGAGCGCCGACCGATCGTTGCATTTCTGTAACTTCTTCCGGGCGCTCATCGATCAGTAACACGATCACGTAGCATTCAGGGTTATTTGAAATAATCGCCTGCGCAATGCTTTGCATCATGATGGTTTTGCCAGCCTTGGGTGGCGCGACCAATAGTCCTCTTTGGCCTTTACCGATCGGCGCAACCAGGTCAATGATGCGGCCTGTCAGATCCTCGGTGGAACCGTTCCCTTTCTCTAGGGTCAACCGTTCGTTGGGGAACAGTGGCGTGAGATTTTCGAAAAGAATTTTACTTTTTGCGCTCTCGGGGGACTCAAAGTTGACGTCCTTCACCTTGAGCAAGGCGAAATATCGTTCCGAGTCTTTAGGGGGGCGGATCATCCCGGTAACGGTATCGCCGGTACGGAGATTGAATCGCCGGATCTGGCTCGGGCTGACATAAATATCGTCGGGTCCGGCTAAAAACGAGCTGTCAGCAGAGCGTAGGAATCCAAATCCATCCTGCAGAATTTCCAGGACGCCATCGCCCCAAATGTCTTCTCCACTTTTGGCGTGGCGCTTGAGCAGGGCAAAAATAATGTCCTGTTTGCGCGAACGGGCCATATTTTCTATGCCCATTTCCCGAGCCATGTCGATGAGCTCTTGGGTCGACTTGTTCTTAAGCTCGGTGAGACTCATGGGGTTGGCGCTGGGGGTATGAGGATCCCGTCTGGGACGTCGCTGACGACCCCTGCGGGAGCGCCCCTGCTGGGCATCTTCCTCTCCGCTGGTGTCGTTCTCGGGTGCCGCACTGGATTCTGCCTCGGGTGCAGACGCAGGCTCTTCCGTAACCTCGGCGTCTGCCGCTTCGGCGGCCTTGAGTTTTAGCGTTCGCGCAGTCTTCTTGGCGACCTCTCCCGAATCGATTTCGGGGTCGCTCATCGCTGGCTGCTCACTGTGCTGGGTGTCCAACTCTTCTGCGTTGGCGTTGGTTTGATCTTCCACGGGTAACTTCCGGCTGGTTGTGTATCGATAAAGGGAAAGGATTCCGTCCGGTGCCGCTTTTTACTTTGTTGTGCTGGTGCGCACTGGACGACGGTCTGCCTGCGCTCTGCAACGATTTGATACGCACCTGAGCCTGTGAAGGCGCCTTTGGTGAAAGATCAAAAGGAAGAAAAGTGAGGCACTGCGCGGCTTCCTTTAGAAACCGCAGGTAAAAGTTAGCACCGGCAGAAAGGCACGTCCAGCAAAATCTGACCGGCTTTTTCCGCCTTGGCTGCCACTAAATGGCGGAATCAATAAACTCGCCGAGCTGGCTTTTGGACAATGCCCCCACTTTGGTATCCACCGCATTGCCTCCTTTAAACAGAATCAGGGTAGGTATACCTCGTATATTGAATTTCCCCGGCATATCCGGGTTAGCATCCACATCGACTTTACAGACTTTGACCTTTCCCGCGTATTCTGTGGCAATCTCCTCAAGGATTGGCGCGATCATTTTGCATGGACCGCACCATTCGGCCCAAAAATCGACCAAAACGGGAAGATCGCTGGAAAGCACCTCCGCGTCAAAGTTGTCGTCGGTCACATGCAGAATATCGGCACTCATAAAGGCTCCAGTGGTTGCGGTGCGACTATAAGCCGCGTTCTTGGGAAAGATGGATGACGCAAGCGAGAAAATATCCTACTGCCATCCAACCGGCAACCTCTTGTGATTCATCTGCTCGCTCAGAGTGGCATGTGTATCTGGTGCTGTGTGCCGACAGCACGCTTTATGCAGGTGTGACAACAGACCTGCATCGGCGCGTCGATCAGCACAATGGGCAATTGGTGGGTGGCGCTCGATACACGCGTGCGCGACGACCCGTCCGCTTGGTGTGGTGGAGACCGTGTTCAAATCGATCGACTGCCCAGCAGGAAGAGGCTTCGCTGCGTCGCCTGAGTCGCGCACAAAAATGGGCCCTCGTGGAAGCGTTTGATCGGGAATTGCCACATGACGGTCGATGAATTTTGGGATTGGGCGCTGGCGCGTTATAGCCACCCCGCGACGCGAGAGCATCTACTCGCGCTTCAAGATCGGTTGGAATTGGTGGTGCTCGAGGCGTTATTCGCCGCATGGCTGGCCAACCAGCATTACGGATGGAGCGATAGCGCCGTCGACCGTCTGGTGATGGCCACCGAGAGCTGGCATCAGGCCGTTGTCCTGCCGCTGAGGGACAAGCGGATTCAATGGCGGTCTGAGCCGTCGCTGCGAACTGCCCGTGAGCACCTGCTGTCGTTGGAAGTTCAGGCAGAGCGTCACTTGGCGGAGTTGATTTGGGATGCAGTGATGTCATCGCCAGAGAGCGAAACGGATGTGATTTTCCAACCTGCGAGTGCCTCGGAAGCATTGATGAGCACGAATCTGGGCTGCATCGCGCCGTTTCGCGACGGTAAATATGTCTCGGAACGCGCACAGACGGTGGCACTGCTAGACCAAGCCACGTAACATCCGCGGTCCGATACACAGCACAGAGAGCGCGTACCATGAGTATTTCCCTGACCAGAGTGGGCCTGATGACGGCGGCAATGCCTTTTATTCTGATGCTTGGCTGCGCCGAAAAAGCAGAGGACGAGACCGTGACGTTGGAGTCCACAGACGCGCGCCTGAGTTACGGGATCGGACTGCGAATGGGCGAGAGGATGGCGGATGACGACATGAGCGTGGATGTCGCTGCCTATGCCGCTGGCCTGAAGGATGCGATGACAGGTGCTGAACCCAGGCTCACAGAGGAAGAAATCAATGCGGAGATGACGGCTTTTCAGGAGCGCCGTCAAGCAGAGGCAGAGGCAGAGCGCAGTGCGCTCGCACAGTCGAACTTAGAGGCGGGGAGAGCTTATATGGAAGACCTGAGTGCCAAAGGCGAAGTGCAGACCACTGAGTCTGGCTTACAGTACATCGTCGTCGAACCTGGCGAAGGCGATAACCCCGTTGCCGCCGATTCCGTGGAAGTGCACTACGAGGGACGTCTGATCGACGGCACTGTGTTTGACAGTAGCTTTGAGCGCGGTCAAACAGTCACTTTTGGTCTCACGCAGGTGATTCCCGGTTGGACCGAGGGTCTGCAGCTCATGAAACCTGGCGCGAAGTTCAAGTTCATTATTCCGCCTGAACTGGGTTACGGAGAGGGTGGTGCAGGCCAAATGATTGGTCCTAACGCGACCTTGTTATTTGACGTTGAATTGATTGCTGTGGTGCCTCGCGACGCCGACTAAGCTTCATTCAGTCAGGGGTGGCCTTGCCGCCCATGGCTCAATCGACAGATCGTTTGAGCCATGGCGTCCACCCCCATTCCCGCCTCACAAACACGGCGGCTTGTCTGGTACTCAGTCTCTTGTGCGCTCATAAGGTTTGCGACTTGGCGGGCCGCTCAAAGGGCGCACTTCCATTCCCATAAACTCGGTGGACTCCTCCTCCGCGTCTTGAGTATCGGCTTCGATCTGCGCGCTGTCGTTGGTGGCTCCGAGGCGGGCCAAGGTCTTAAAGCAGGCGGAGGCCGCTGCCATGCTGGCCATCCTCGCGGTGTCTTCTGTCCACCAATCTTTCGCGCCGGCCTTGAGCTCCGAGACGGTCTCGGCAGCAATGGCCTCGCATTCCAGCGTATCTGCAACTGGGCCGGAAGCGATAAGCATGGAACACAGAGTCAGTAGAGGCACAGAGATTTTGCCGTTGCGCATGTGTAGAGCTCCTTCAATGGCGTGTCCGATGTACGCCCGCTAGCAGGGCACTGGATTAGCTTTAATTCCAGAGACAGCACCGCGGCTGCGATTGGATGTGTTCATTGGGTCTGAGACACCGCTTTCGCCGCGCTAAGTTTGTGCGGTAGCGCACTCATTTGGCGCATGCCGCCGGAGTAATCAGCCGAGATACCCGCAATATCCTTCGCCCGCGCCCCTGAAAAAAATAAAAAACAATAAATAACAACGAGTTATCTATTTTGGCCCGCCTTTTGCAAATAGCGGCGTGACCGAAGGTTCGCCAACACAGTGGTTCCAGGTCCGTTATTCACTGTGCAGGTCCACTTTTATGACATCAAGAGGAACTACCATGAACACAACCACTTCCCGCACCAAACTCGGCGCAATCGCATTGCCCGTGGCGCTTGCTTGCTCATTCGCTGCTAACTCTCAGGCAGGGGAATGGTCCGCAAACGCGAACATGACCAGTAACTATATTTGGCGAGGTCTCACGCAGACAGAGAACGAGGCAGCTGTTCAGGGAGGCATTGATTACGCTTCCGACAGCGGCTTCTACGTTGGAACCTGGGCGTCCAACGTGAATTATGGCCCCTCTGACGTGTACTCCTACGAGCACGACATCTACGCTGGCTTCGCTTTTGATACTGGCGCGATCAGCTGGGATGTCGGTTACCTTTACTACAACTACGACAAAGAGGCGAACTTTGACTTCGGCGAGGTCTACATTGGCGCCGGCTTTGGCGGATTCAGTGCCAAATTAAACTTGCTGGCCAACACCGAGGCGGATGAAGCCGAGGGCCAGGACTTTGGCTTTGGTGAGGCGCATTATCTCTCCCTCGATTACGGCTTTGAGATTGGCGACGGGGTAGCGGTAGGCCTGCATGTCGGGCACCACGACGGCGATTTTGCTGAGGCGTTTAACGGTAACGCAGAAGGCTATCTGGACTACAACATCACTGTGTCCAAGGGTGGCTTTACTTTTATGATTTCTGATACCGATGTTAAAGGCGGTGCGGCGGAAGGCGGATACGACAACGATCAGATCAAGTTCGTTGTCTCATACGCGGTCGATATCTCGCTCTGATGCAAGTTACACGCTCGCCGTGAGGCGTCCGTTAATGAAGTGGCCAGTAAAAAAGCGCTCCTTGGAGCGCTTTTTTTATAGTTGCGCTCAAGCAGTGCTTAGATTTTCGCGTACTGCTGGTAGAAACCGGCTAGATAATCGTCAAAGCTTTGCGTGTCCCGAGCCTCGATCTCTGACTGGCGCTGCAGCGAAGCTCGCGCCTCATCTTGCAACTGCGCGAGCGTAGATGACTCAAGTGGGTGCGACAGATGTTCGTTGTGCCACTGACGGGAGTACTGTTGTGCTAACTGCCAGAAGCTTTTCCCTGTCTGTTCCATCTCGCTCAGTAGTCGTGCTGACAGTGTCTTGGCTGGATCCAACAGTTTTTCGCGGGCTTCACTGACGACGTCTTGAAAGCACGTTCCTGCTTCAATGGCGTCGTACCATGCTGCTATTTCAGCCATTCTGTCCAGAATGGGTGCGGCGAGTTCACTGAGTGGCTGCTCACTGCCATCCTGAGATAGAAGTTTCAGGCCAGGCTCGCGACCCGTGTTCACGACTCTCTGCAAGTTGATTGCGCTGATTTGCTGTCCCGCCTCATCGCAAGGCGGGCTCTCATCGATCAAACACGCCAAGAGGAATAAATCCAATAACCGCATAGTGCCCGCGTCAATTCCAAAGGGCAGGAAGGGGTTAATATCAACGCAGCGTACTTCGACATATTCCACCCCCCGCTGTGCCAGAGCGACAATGGGCGCCTCACCACTTTGTGTTACCCGCTTGGGGCGAATGGGGCTGTAATACTCGTTCTCGATTTGTAGCAGCGCGGTATTGAGTTGGGCGCGTTCGCCATTTTCCATCTGTACGAATGATTCGTAGTCAGGGTGCGGCGTGAGGATTGCCTCTCTCAGTGTAGAGATGTATTGGTCGAGATCGTTGTAGCAGACACGCATGCGCGCCTGCGCACTACTGGTGTATCCAAGGTCACCCATGCGTAACGACGTCGAGAAGGGTAAGTAGTAACTGTGATGATCTTTACCCAGCGGCTTCAAGGGGTGCGAGCGATTGCCTTGAACGAAACTGGCACAAACGGCCGGAGAAGCACCCAGTAAATAGAGCAACAGCCATACGCGAGAGAAAAAGTTGCGGATAAGGCCGAGGTAGCCCTCGGTTTGAAATTGCGTGGGATCGTGTTGGTTGCCCGCAGCTTCTCGCGCTGCGTCCCAGAAAGCATCAGGTAACGAAAAGTTGTAATGAATCCCTGCAATAGCCTGCATTCTGCGCCCATAGCGCACACTCAATCCATTGCGATAGACCCGCTTCATGTGCCCCACGTTGGAGCTGCCGAATGTCGCTATGGGAATCCCCGCATCACCGTTAACAATACAGGGCATGCTGGCGTTCCAAAGAAACTCGTCTTCAAGCTGCTGTGCCGTAAAGCGATGCAGGTTGGCCAGCGCTTGCTCCGTCGCTGATATCGAAGATGACACGGGCGTGATGAATTCCAGTAGCGCCTCTGAATAGTCGGTGGTGATGTAAGGATGCGTCAGGGCGGACCCGAGTTTGGTTGGGTGTGGCGTTTGCGCCAACGTCGCCTGACTCGCCGTCACGCGAAGACTCTCTTTCTCTACCCCGCGTCGAACACGGTGCAGTAGTGTGGGTTCTGCGACCAACACCTGCTGGAAAACCGAAGCATGATTCGACACGGTTTTCCTCCCATGTGATGAATTGACGTCAATGGCGCTAGGCGTGAGCCCGCGTCAGGGGTTAAATTGAGGCGGAGTTTACGGTGCGAATGCCGCATCGTACAGAGGCGGCGCATACCGAGGGGCTACCAGTCGACTCCCGCGGTGCAAGCACAAGGAGGTGTGAACAATGCGAATCCACGAATGGTTGAGAATTCTTGCCGAGGGCAAAGGTTCTGATCTTTTTTTGGCGACAGGCGCGCCCCCCTGCGCCAAGTTCGCCGGCGAACTCAAGACGATTGCACCCAACGTGCTGGAGCCTGGTGAAGTAGCGGTCATCGCTGATGAGATCATGGATGACACCCAGCGCGCGGATTTTGCGCGAGATCTGGAAATGAATCTCGCACTGTTTTTGCCGGGCGTCGGTCGTTTTCGAATTAACATTTTTAGGCAGCGCAACGAAGTGAGTATCGTCGCGCGTTTTATCTTTTCGGAAATTCCACAGTGGCATTTACTTGGGTTACCAGAGGTTCTTACAGAGCTCATCATGCAGAAGCGCGGGTTGATTCTGTTTGTCGGCGCCACCGGCTCGGGTAAATCGACTTCTCTTGCTGCCATGATTGATTACCGTAATCGTCAGGCTAGCGGGCATATCGTCACGATCGAAGACCCGGTGGAGTTTGTTCATGAGCACAAAAAATCGATCATCAATCAGCGTGAAGTCGGTGTGGACACTCGCAATTGGCACAATGCACTGAAGAATACGCTGCGCCAGGCACCTGATGTCATTCTCATCGGTGAGATACGGGATAGAGAGACCATGGAGCATGCCCTTTCATTTGCTGAAACTGGGCACTTGTGTATTTCGACGTTGCACGCCAACAACGCCAATCAGGCGCTCGACCGCATCATCAATTTTTTTCCTGAGGAGAAACGACAACAACTACTGATGGACTTGTCGCTTAATCTGCAGGCATTCATTTCACAGAGGCTTATTCCCAATAGGGAGGGCGGCAGGAGTGCCGCTGTAGAGGTCATGTTGGGGTCTCCAACAGTCAAGGAACTCATTTTGCGCGGTGATATCGGCGGCCTGAAAGAAATCATGGAGAAATCAAAGGACCGCGGCATGAAAACCTTTGACATGGCACTGTTGGAGTTGTGTCAAGCGGGCGTGATCTCGGAGCAGGAAGCATTGCGAAACGCCGACTCCGAGAACAATTTGCGACTGAAGTTAAAATTGAGCAGCGATGTTACACCGGGAGAGGGTGCCTCATTTCAGTTGCAGGACTAGCGCAGCGCGTGCGAGCAGGTTGCTTGTAGGGAACTCAACGCCTATCTGACAGCAGTTGATCGATAATGCGGGCCAGTTGGTTGAGGTTGTTGCACTCTTTGGCGACATGGCAGTGCCGTTTCACCCGTAGCATCTCTGAATCCCCGGTGCCCCACAAGCGAATCGACTCGGGGTTCAACCAAATGACCTGTTTGGCTCTAGCCTTTATCTCGGCGAGAAGGTCCAGGCGCGGATCAGCTTGATTGTTTCGCGCATCACCCAAAATGATCACTGTGGTTGCGTGATTTACCTCGGCTAGCGCTAACTCGCTAAAATCGTTCAACGCACGTCCATAGTCGGTCGCGCCTCCGTATTTGAGATTGACCCTTTCGATCGCCTCTTCCACGGGTAGCGAATCGAAGAGATGGCTCACCTCGCCCAAAGCAGCAGAGAAGGCAAAGCTTCTTGTGCGGGGAAGCACGTCTTGCAACGCGTAAATAAACATCAGCAGAAATTTGGCATAGGCCGCCACTGAGCCGCTCACATCGCATATCGCCATAATCTGTGGGCGTTTTCTTTCAATTTTTCGCCAACGGGGGTTAAAGGGAATGCCGTCGGTGGCGACGGATTTTCTGACTGTTTCACCCACATGGAGTTTGCCCCGGCGATAACGGCGCCTCTTCCTGCCATGCCGGGCGGCCAGTTTTCTTGCCATGCGCTCCATAAGGCGTTTCAGACGTGCGAGTTGGCTTTGATCAATATTCCCCAGCTTCAGTTTGGAAAGTGAATCATCGAGAAGATCTTCTGTTTTTGCACTGGCGTGGACTAGGTAGGCGCGTTCGACCCTGTCCCTCACGCGTTCTCGCAGCTGCTCGCGCAAAGCCTGCACTGCTTCGAATGCCGCAGGGTCGCTCTGCTCAAATTCAATCGCTGCGGCGCGCAGTGCTTCGTCACCCAGTGCATCGAGCATTTTTCTGACGTATTGGCCGCGTTGGGTGAATAAAGAGATCTCCTCAACCTTGACGTCGGCAGCGGCTGTCTCAATGGCCACCGATAACGCACTCTCGTCCCGCGATTCCAGCGCATCAAAGAGGGCGTTGCCGCGCAGACCCTCGAGAGGATCTTCGCCGTTATGCGGGAGTATTTGATCTTCGATTTGAGAGGGGCCGCTCGCGGTTGCGGATCGTTCAGCATCATCGCCCGTTGCCCCTGCGCCGGCCGTCGAGACCTTGTGATTGACTTGAAAATATTCGTCGAAGGCGCTCTCAAACAGGGTGAGCTCCTGACTTGATTTTGCGAGCGTTGCGGCCAGGCCATTTTTGAGTAGCGTTCTGTCGGTATAACCAAGCAGTTCCGCAGCTTCTATAGCGTCTAGGGTATCAGCTGGTGAGACCGGGATTTTTTTGCCGCGCAAGAACTGCATGAACGCCAGCAGTTGGTCGCTACTGGCACTCCGTCGGGTGGTGTCGCCGCCGGGATCGCTCACAAATATCGGCTAGGCGTTGATGGCTGCCATCAATTTTGGCAGTTGGGCTTCGGCGATTTTGATGTCCTCCTCGTATTTGAGTAGGACATTTAACGTGTCAAGCACCAAGGTGTCGTCGAGGTTACTGGCGTGTAGCAGTATCAGGCTTCTGGCCCAGTCGATGGTCTCCGATATGGCGGGCGCCTTCTTCAAATCCAGAGAGCGGATGGCTTGGACAAAACGGACCAACTGATCTGTGAGGGATTGGCTGAGATCCGGCACCCTGCTCGCGACAATCTTTGCCTCGAGCTCGACCGTCGGAAAAGGAATATGGAGGTGCAGGCAACGACGCTTGAGCGCATCTGACAGGTCTCTAGTATCGTTGCTGGTGAGAAAAACAAGTGGCTTGGACCGCGCGCTGATGGTGCCCAATTCCGGTATGGAGACCTGAAAATCGGACAGCACCTCGAGCAGCAGCGATTCAAATTCAAAATCTGCCTTGTCGATCTCGTCGATGAGCAAAACGCTGCCATTCTCCATTTCCATGGATTTCAGCAGTGGGCGGGGCTCAAGAAAGGCTTCGGAGTAGAAGACGTCGCCAAACTGGTGCAGCCGACTCATCGATTCTGAAAGCCCTTTGGCGTCATCGAGAATATCACCCAGTTTTTCCTTCAGGAGCTGCGTGTATAGCAGTTGCTTTCCGTATTTCCATTCATAAAGCGCTTTGCTCTCATCCAGACCTTCGTAGCACTGCAGTCTCACCAGCGGTCGATTCACTACGGTCGCGCAGGTTTTTGCGAGTTCAGTCTTGCCCACGCCAGGTGGCCCCTCGATCAGAACAGGCTTCTGCAGCGCCGCCGCCAATTTGACGACCGTGGCAATGCGCGTAGTGCAGATATAGCCCGCTTGCTCAAATAAGCCTTGAATGGCGTTTATATCGCCCAAAGCGGGGTAATCAGAATCGGACACAACGTTTTCCAGATTAGTGGCGTCAGCCGCCGGTGGCGTTCATAAAGCGAACGATCTGCGGCTCTTCAGGACGGTCGAAGACATGCCGCTCGGGTTTCAGTCTGAGGCTATCAATAATAGTGCTTTTGATCTCTGCGTCGGAGCACCCAGATCGTAGCAAGACGCGTAAATCAATGGATTCCTCGTTGCCAAGGCACATCAGCAGACGGCCCTCGGCGCTGATACGAAGTCGATTACAGCGACTGCAGAAGTTGTGGCTGTGGGGGGAGATGAATCCCAGTTCGGTTTGTGTGTCTCCAATGCGGAAGTCTCTTGAGGGCCCCGCGAGGTCGTTACTGGCAAGCGGCTCAAGCGCGTAGTGACTGGCGAGCTCCTCTAACAGCGTTTCGGAGGAGACGTAGGCCAACGCCTTTCCCCCCACCGTCACCTGGCCCAGCGGCATTTCTTCGATGAAGGCGATATGAACCCGTTTTTCAACAGCGAATTGTGTGAGGGGTAAAACCTCGTCCCGATTGAGGCCCTCCAAGACTACTGCAT
>JAYNNB010000057.1:0-11495 GCA_038112515.1 Luminiphilus sp. | reverse complement strand
CTTGCGGGCAATACGCACACCGAGAAACTCGCCGTGGAAATCCGTTCAACCCCTGAGCAGTCGCGACTGTATTTCCAGCTGCTCGACTACCGTGGGTATTTTTGCGCCAGTGGAGCCCTCCGCCAAAGCGGTTGCGATAGCACCCGGTAACCACCATTGCCCCTGCGCAGCGCGCCCAATCATAACTCCTGCTGCGCCTGTCTGCCGGAGGACGGCGCGGGCCTTGCTCACCGAGTCGATATCGCCGTTGGCGATCACGGGAATGTCGATGGCGTCGACAATTTGGGCAATGGTGTCGTATTCCGCTGAGCCCATGAAGCGGTCTGCACGGGTTCGACCATGCACGGTTAACCGTTGGATACCCGATGCCTCGGCAATGCGGGCGATGTTGAGCCCGTTTCGATGCTTGGGGTCGGTGCCGGTGCGGATCTTCAACGTGACCGGAACCGCTACTGCTGCGACCACGGCCTCAAGAATGCGGGCAACCAAAGTTTCATCGGCGAGGAGTGCGGACCCTGCTGCTTTGCGGCATACCTTTTTGGCGGGGCAACCCATGTTGATGTCGATGATCTCGGCCCCCAAGTCGGCCTGATAGCGCGCCGCGGTAGCCAACTGCTTCGGGTCATAACCGACGATTTGCACAACGCGCAGGCCTGCCCGTGCTGTGTGTTGCTGCCGCTGCAGGGTCTTTTTCGAATGCGCCAAGCTCAGGTCAGCTGATTGCATTTCGCCAACGGCCAAGCCGGCCCCGAACTCAACGGCGAGCTCGCGTACAGGCAAATCAGTGACCCCCGCCATGGGGGCGAGGAACACGGGATTGGAGGGCTCTGGGGCGCCAATATGCATCGGGAAAGGGCTCAATCGCGAGCGAGTGAGTGTAAAGGAGGCGACCGGGATCTGAAAGTCATACTGGCGATTTTTTAACCAGTGATCCGCCGTCGCGCCGTTTTAGCGCGCCGCTCCAAAGAGGGATGACAACTGGATGAGGTTCAACGGCCTCCTGTTAAACGTCTAAACGTCACCCCGGATTCCAAAGCGATTGCACCAAAAAGGGGAGAAAAATTCCGCGGAGCATCTTTTCGGTTAATCCCGGGCGCGCTACCAGCACTGCATCGCCGCGGGGGTAGCGGTCAACCTGTGGCGATAATGTCGGTATCGTCGGTAAAAATGCGATAAATAGGACAAAAAGTGGACTCCGCAGCCAAACTGCGACACACTCGCGCCCCCTAATCGAACTTTGGTGCTTTGGACCATGGCGGCAATACTGGTACTGCATGGCCCCAACCTCAACTTGCTCGGCTCTCGCGAGCCCGAGATTTATGGGTCAGAAACCCTCGACGAGATTAATCATCGTTTGCAGTCCGAGGCAGAACGTGCGGGTGCCACGTTGTCGTGCCTGCAAAGTAATGGCGAGCAGGAGTTGGTGGAGGCGATCCATCAGGCACGGGAGGATGGTACGCAGTTCATCATCATCAATCCCGCAGCCTACACCCACACCAGTGTCGCGCTTCGCGACGCTTTGGCCGCGGTGGCGATACCGTTTATCGAGGTGCACATCTCCAACGTTTACGCCCGCGAGCCATTCCGGCATCACAGTTATCTGTCGGATATTGCCGAGGCGGTGATCTCGGGTTTGGGAAGTTTTGGTTACGACTGCGCGCTCGCTGCAGTCTTGCAGTCACTCGATACGCATTCCACGACACACTAGAGGAATAGACATGGATATTCGCAAAGTCAAAAAGCTCATCGAACTGTTGGAGGAATCCAATATCGGAGAGATAGAGATTAAAGAGGGCGAGGAGTCTGTTCGTATCAGCCGTCAGGGTACGGCTCCCGCCCCGATGGCCTACGCGCCAGCGCCTGCAGTCCCTGCGCCTCAGCCCGCACCCGCTGCTGCACCCGCAGCAGAGGCATCCGCACCGGAGAGTGCGGCGCCCGCGCCCGCTACCGACAATGCGGTGCTCTCGCCGATGGTAGGAACCTTCTATCGCGCACCGGGGCCCGATGCCGCCGCTTTTGTCGAGGTTGGCCAGACAGTGCGTGTAGGCGATGTTCTCTGCATTGTGGAAGCCATGAAAATGATGAATCAAATCGAGGCGGATCGTGCGGGCACGGTAACCGCGATCCACGTCGAGAACGGCCAGGCAGTTGAATTTGATCAACCCCTGATCTCCATTTCCTGAAGCGCGGGTGAGTTACCCCAAAAAGGACATCCCCCATGCTTGAAAAAGTATTGATCGCCAACCGGGGCGAAATCGCCCTCCGCGTACTGCGTGCCTGTAAAGAGTTGGGTATCCGCACGGTTGCGGTGCACTCCACCGCAGACCGCGAACTCAAGCACGTGCGGCTCGCCGACGAGTCTGTCTGTATTGGCCCGCCGCCCTCGGCACAAAGCTACCTCGACGTACCTTCCATTATTAGTGCTGCGGAGCTGACCAACGCAGACGGTATTCATCCGGGTTATGGCTTTCTATCGGAAAACGCCGACTTCGCCGAGCAGGTTGAAAAAAGCGGCTTCAAGTTCATTGGCCCCACTGCCGACACCATCAGGCTGATGGGCGACAAGGTTTCTGCCAAGCAACAAATGCAACGCACGGGAGTGCCCACGGTGCCCGGATCCGAGGGTGCATTGCCCGATGATCCTGCAGAGATTCTGCGGATAGCCCGCGATATCGGCTTCCCGGTTATCGTCAAGGCGGCGGCCGGTGGTGGTGGCCGTGGCATGCGCGTGGTTCATAACGAGGAGGTACTGCTCTCCTCAATCCAGGTGACCCAGTCTGAAGCGCAGGCGGCGTTTGGTTCACCGGTTGTGTATATGGAGAAGTTTTTGCAGCGCCCGCGACACGTCGAGATTCAGGTGCTGGCCGATGGGCAGGGCAACGCCATTCATCTCGGTGATCGCGACTGCTCGTTACAGCGTCGACACCAGAAGGTGATTGAAGAAGCGCCTGCGCCAGGCATTGATCCGGCCT
Organism: Luminiphilus sp.; assembly: GCA_038112515.1. Classification (GTDB taxonomy): domain Bacteria; phylum Pseudomonadota; class Gammaproteobacteria; order Pseudomonadales; family Halieaceae; genus Luminiphilus. Next base: position 8,523 of record JAYNNB010000057.1, on the reverse strand, counting down.
TGCGTGATGAAATTGGCGCTGCCTGTGTCAAGGCCTGTCTGGATATGGGCTATCGGGGTGCGGGCACTTTCGAGTTCCTTTATGAGGATAACGCGTTCTACTTTATCGAGATGAACACCCGGGTTCAGGTTGAACACCCGGTCACGGAGATGATCAGCGGAATTGATATCGTGCGCGAGCAGTTGCTGATTGCCGGCGGTGCACCCCTGTCGATTAAGCAGGAGGACGTGGTACTCAAGGGTCACTCGATTGAATGCCGCATTAACGCCGAAGATCCTCGCACCTTTATGCCCTCTCCGGGCACGGTGAAGACTTTTCATGCACCGGGCGGCCACGGGGTGCGAGTCGACTCGCACGTTTACAGTGGTTATACCGTTCCGCCGCACTACGACAGCCTTATTGGCAAGCTCATTACCTTTGCCGATACCCGCGAAGCCGCGCTCGCCAAAATGCGGCAGGCGCTGGATGAGCTGGTGGTGGATGGCATCAGAACCAACGCAGCGCTGCACCGGGAATTAGTCACCGATACCTCGTTTATGGCGGGTGGCGTCAGTATTCATTATCTCGAGAGCAAGCTGGAACACGAGCATTGAGCGAAGCCGCCGACTGGCAGGAGCTTCATTTTACGGCGTGCAAGGCCGACGTTGAGCCGCTGGAAGCGTGGCTGTTCGAACAAGGCGCGCTGTCGGTGACCCTCGAGGACGACGCAGACCAACCATTACTCGAACCCGGGCCTGGGGAGACCCCCCTTTGGGATCGGGTGAAGGTAGCCGCACTCTTCGAGGGCACGCGTGATCTCACCCCCGTCCTTGCCGCGGCCCCCCAAGCGTGGACGCTCGAGCGGCCTGTGGCGCCGGTGCCGGTAGCGGACCGGGAGTGGACCCGGGAGTGGGAGGCGCAGTTTCATCCCATGCCAATGGGTGAGCGGCTGTGGATTTGCCCGAGTTGGACGCCACCCCCAAACCCCGACGCCATCAACATTCTTTTAGATCCCGGGCTGGCGTTTGGTACCGGCACTCACCCCACAACGGCCATGTGTCTCCGTGCCCTGGATGCTGGCCTAGCGTCGTCGATGCGCGTCGTCGATTACGGGTGTGGCTCCGGAATCCTCGGCATTGCGGCGGCGCGCTTGGGAGCCAGCGCAGTACTTGGCGTGGACAACGATCCTCAGGCCATTGTCGCCAGCGGCGCTAATGCAGCGCGCAATCAGATTGCCGCGACGCAATTTGCTGCGGTGCTGCCCGACAGTCCGCTCGTCGCGCAATGGGGGGGTTCCGCCGATTGGGTGATCGCCAATATCTTGGCGGGCCCTTTGCTCGATCTCAAACCCGCGCTGACCGGCTTGCTGGGACCCCAGGGGCAATTGACGCTGGCTGGCCTGCTCGAGCGGCAAGCCATGGAGGTCATTGAAGCCTACGCGCCCGAGGTGTCGTTGGCGGTGGTTGATCAGCGCGAGGAATGGGTCTTGCTGAGCGGTCGCGCGGTCTGAAGCCACTCGGCTTGTCAACTTCTGCACCCGGATCCCACTGAGTGGTCAGCCCTGCGCCAATAGTTCTCTCAGGTCAATGAGGGCGGCGTTGGCACGGGAGATATAGCTTGCCATGACCAGCGAATGGTTTGCCCACAAGCCAAACCCTGACCCGTTCAGAATCACAGGGCTCCAAACCGGTGCTTGAGCGGCTTCAAGCTCTCTGATGATCTGCCGCAAACTCACAGTCGCATTTTTCTTCGCGAGTACATCGGCAAAATCGATCTCGGCGGCTTTCAGGAACTGCGTCAGTGCCCAGGCAGCGCCGCGGCTTTCGTAAAAGATGTCGTCAATTTCGCTCCAGGGGGTGCGCACCAGAATCTCATCCGGCGCTCGGGTAGATTGAGCCGCCGCGGTGTCGCCTGCCAGATCAGTGTTGATGCGGCGTTGCCCGACGCTGGCGGAGAGCCGCTGCGACAAACTGCCCAACCGTTTTTCGATCATGCCCAGCCAGTGCCTCAGATTATCGGCACGGGCATAGAACTGCGCGTTTTGTTGCCCCGTGGCGGCCAAGCGAGAGCGATACCTTTCCAAAAAACGTCCCGCGTCGCGGTATTCGGTTTCCGAGGCGGGGAGAATCCAGCTGTCCGACTGAAAATTAATGCGGGGTTCTGCCAGCGTCAGGTCAACGTCTTCTTTTGACTGGGACTGCGATCGACTGAGCACCTCTCTCAGAGCGCGGGCGAGATCCCGACTCTGAACCAGCACGCCGTATTCCCAGTTGGGCATATTGTCCAGCCAGACCCCGGGAGGAAACATATCGTTGTGCAGATAGCCGCCCGGTTTTTCGAGCAATGTGCGAATGGTTTCCTGCAGCGCAGCTACCGTCACCGATCCGGTGACCACCTCTTGCTCAGTGAGTGCGGCGTACTGCGCTGCGTTTTGCCTGACGTCAAAGGGATCCGGTGTCTGACTCCAATACACTCCCAAGCCCATGGTCACCACGCCGTAGAGGGCGGCAAAGACCGCCAGCCACTTTCCAAAGGTGCGCGGATCAGAATCCGAGGCGGTGGGGGCTAACCGATGCCACCAACGGCCGGACCCCGTGGGCGCCGAAGAGGCGCCGGTGGCGTCATCGTGTGAGGGTGTGTCGGTCATCAGTGGTGGTGCCCTGCGTCATGATGAGCGGCGGCAGGTGCGTCGCGTCGCACGGGCGCCAGTGTGCAAATCGTCTCGCTGTCGATTGTCACTGCGCACAGCTCAATCGCATCGCCCTCTTTGGGTGCCTCTGCAAACTCCATGAGCATAATGTGGAGTCCCCCCGGAGTAAAAACCAGCGCCTCTCCCGGTGCCAGTGTCCTCGCGTCAACGGGCACCATGCGTCGCTGATCGCCATTGGCAACAATATCGTGCATTTGCGCTGCAGCGCCTAGCGTGCTCGTCACCGCGGTCACGGTGACCGGTGCGCTACCTGAATTCAAAAGGCTGCCATAGGCCGCGGCAACCGCCGCGCCGGGGGGGACGTTTCGCACCCAGGCACCTTCCCAGCGGGCGTCATCCGCCGCCGAAACTGCCGCCATGGGTAGCAGAAACAGCGGGGCGACCCACCTACCTGCGCTGCGCAACAGTAATCGGCTCGCTGTCAAAAGTGTTACCTCCGTTGGTTGTACTGGGTTTTCATCGTGCGCGCCGAGCGAGTTCGAGCAGGGTGGCGCCGAAGTCGGCAAGGATATCAAGAACCGCGGCACACCACGATCAAACCCGCTCTTTTTGGTTCAGCGCTTTACCGACTCGAGCGCCTCGAGCACCACACGCGTCGTGAGGAGCTGCGGCAATATCAGTGGCGGCGCATCAGGAGCGTTTCCGTACAGCACGTACAGCGGGATGCCATTGCGCCCATGCCCGCGCACAAACTCGCCAATCAACGGATCGTAATTGGTCCAATCGGCGACCATGTAGGTAACGCCAGCGGCGACGAAGGCGGCTTTCGTCTCATCGGTGAACAATACCGCCTGTTCATTGGCCAGGCAGGTGATACACCAGTCGGCAGTGACATCGACAAAAACGGGCTTTCCTGCTGCGCGAAAATCCTCAAGCGCTTCGGGAGACCATCTCACGACGCCCTCGCGTTCGGGCTGATTACCAGACAGGGTGGGTTCGCCTCTCACGGTACCCAGCAACACGGCGCCAATCAAAGACACGATGCCCAAAGCGCGCGCGGCCTGTCCGCCGCGCAATAGGGTGAGTCCGAGTGCGAGTAATACGAGCCCCGCGGCGGCAGCGGCCATGGTATCGACACCGCTTTGCTTGCCCGCTACCCAAATCAGCCATACCGAGGTCAGGTATAGGGGAAAGGCCATCATTTGCTTCAGCGTTTCCATCCAGGCCCCGGGCTTGGGTAGCCAGCGCCGGGCAACGTCGCTCCAACTGATCGCCACCATTGGCGCAGCCATACCCAGACCCAGTGCAGCAAATACCGCGAGCGCGTGCAGGGGCGGTTGCGTGAGTGCAAAGCCCAGTGCACTTCCCATAAAAGGCGCGGTGCAGGGACTCGCAACCACCACGGCCAACACGCCGGTGAAAAAACTGCCTTTATTTCCAGGGGAGGCGGCCAGCCCTGCGCCCAGGTTCATCCATCGGCCACCGAACAACACAAGTCCCGACAGTGAGAGCCCCATCAGGGCAAAGCCATACGCCAGAGCGATCACAAAGCTGGTGGATTGAAGCTGGAAACCCCAGCCCACCCAGCGCCCGGCACCCTGCAGGCCGATCAGGACACTGGCAATCAGCAGGAAGGAGCAGATCACCCCCGCCAGATACGCGAAGCCATGGCGCCGGTGTTCGGCGGGATCACCCGTGGCAAAACTCAGCACCTTGAGCGACAAAATGGGAAAGACGCAGGGCATGGCATTGAGGATGATGCCCCCGAGAAACGCGAAACCTAATGCGAGCAGCAGCGTCATGTCAGTTGCGGGAGGTGCGGCTGCCGGCGCCAGTGGCCCGCCAGTCGGTTTACCGACTCCGGCCGTAAAGCTCCCCGCGACTGGGTCAAGGGTGAAGGTTTCGGTTTCCGGTGGGTAACACAGTCCCGCATCGGCGCAGCCTTGATACGAGACTGCCAACGACAGGGGCGCGGCGCCCTCTGGCAAACGGATCGTCAGGTCCGCCTCGTTATAGTAAACCTGGACCTCGCCAAAAAATTCATCGGTTTTAGCGATGGCTGGCGGCAGCTCAATCTCCAGCAACTGAGGGTTTTCCGGGTCGAGCCAGCTGACCTTAAAGGCATGCTGGTACAGGTAGTAACCCTCAGCAATTTGCCAGTAAAGACGCAATGCACCCCCGGGTGTGACGGTGCCGTCTAACCGGTACGCCTCGCGAACTGGTAGAAACTCGCTTTGCTGCTTGAGCGCATCTGCAAGGGGGTTTTGGCTATAGCCCGGCGGGGTGAATAACATCCATGCCAGTAGTGTCAGCGCAAGCGACCCAATCAGTCGTCTGCTCAGGCTGGTAAGGGTGGCGTTCCCGCCAGTCATCTCTGGCTATTGCCGCCCGTATCGGAGGCGCGTGCCGTGATCCAGGGAAAGACGAATTTCATCCGGGCTCAGTGCCGCCGGGAAATAGACGCCCGAAACTTTGGCATCCATGAGGCTCGCCCCTTCCAGATTAGTTTCCCGAAAGTCGATACCGCTTAAGTCACAATTGCGAAAATAGGCATTGGAAAAGTCCAATCCACGGGCGTTCATTTTGCGCAGGTCACGCCCGCGATAATCGCCGCCGGTCAGCTCGCTCGTATCGAGTGAGTCGCGGTTCGAGTTGAAGCCGTCAATGTCTTCCTGACGCAGCATCTGATAGAGCGGGTCAGCCTTGATTACGGGTTTGATTTCTTTGTCGCTCATGGGATTCCGTCTGTTTTGTTTGCGCTGTCGCGCGTTTAGTCACCAAAAAACTGCCGTCGGAGATCGAGGCAGGCGTCCCGTTCGAGCCGCGGTCCGAAATATTTTACTACTTCCCCGGCGGCGAGGGTGGCAAATTCCGTTGCTCGAAGATCACTCTCTCCTCGTGAAAGCGCATACAGAAAAGCCCCTGCAAACATGTCGCCTGCGCCGTTGGTATTGACGGCCGTGACCGGTTGCGCGGTGGTGCGATGAAGCGTCGACCCATCCCAGGTAATGGCACCATCGGCGCCCAGTGTAATGACAAAGCGCCGCGCGATTTGTTTGATGGCGGCGACGGCATCTTCCATATCATCACATTGCCCCCATTCCAGCGCCTCTGCCTCATTACAGAAGACCATTTCCACGCCGCCGTCGACCAGCGCAGCCATATTCTCGCGGAAGAACTTCACCATCCCGGGGTCAGAAAAACTGACTGCCGTCAGCACGCCATGCTTTTCCGCCAGCGCCTTGGTCTCAAGCGCCGCGGCGTGCCCCGTTGGAGATGTCACCAGATAGCCCTCCAGATACACCCAATCTGACTGCTCGATGGCGCTCTCGTTAACCTCATCAATCGACAGGGTCTCGGAAATCCCCAGATTGGTATTCAGCGACCGCTCTGCGTCTGGCGTAATCAGCACCAGACACTTACCGGTAACGCCTTCTCTCCGTTGACCTGACAGACCGTGTGCCACGCCGGACTGCTCGAGATCGGCGAGGTAAATATCGCCGTCTTCATCCGCGGCGACTTTACAGCTCATATAGGTTGGTGCGCCCATGAGTGCGGTGGCAATCATGCTGTTGCCCGCGCTGCCGCCCGAGGCGTGGCTGGCGCGAACAAGGTGGCCCGACAAATGGCCGAGCATCTCAGATTGCCGGTCGGCGTCGACCAGCGTCATCATGCCTTTGTCCACATTCATGGCGACGAGTTCCTCGTCGCTGACCTGAATTTCGGTATCGACCAGTGCGGCACCAATCGCATAGGCAGCATAAGATTTCACAAGCGGCGTCCATCAATTGCAATAAAGCGCCGCATTCTACCGGAAGCGGGGCAGTGCTGCCTTTCTATTGCCCGCGCGTAAACGCGGGATAGCGCGGAGCCCCTGCGCTTCGCGTATCACGTTATGATGTGGGTGCTTGTCACCGAAGACGCCTAGCAAGGTGCCGAGTACCCGTGAAAAAACTGCCCCACGACCCTAGCTCAGTGACCCGGGCTCAGTAAGGTACTAATGCGAGATCTCTCCCGACAATTGGAATCGCGGCTGGCAAATTTCGTCAAGGACGAAGCGGGGTTTGAGCCGCGTGCCGGACGCGCCTCAGTGGCAATTATGGTGCGAGAGGGACTCGAGGCGACCGAGATGCTGATGATTCGTCGCGCCACTCGCGAGGGAGACCCCTGGTCTGGCCATATGGGTTTTCCGGGGGGGCGCAGGGACCCCGGTGATCCCTGCAACTTCTCTTGTGCATTGAGAGAAACCGAAGAAGAAATCGGTGTGGATTTGGCGGCGTGGGGGACTCACCTTGGCGAATTATCCGATGTGAATACCGGATGGCGCGCAGATCGGCCCGAGATGTTGGTCACCCCCTTTGTATTCCGCGTGTCTCAACTTCCCGCATTAAGCCCCAACCACGAGGTGGATGATGTGGTGTGGGTGCCACTGCATTTTCTGATGGACCGCCGTAACCGGGAGCCGCTGGAGTGGGAGTGGAAAGGTCAGAAAATGGAGACAGATTCCTATTTGTACGAGACGTACCGTATCTGGGGGCTGTCACTGATGATGATTGACGAGATGATGTCGCTCCTGACCCCCTAATGCATTCGGCATTGCCTAGTACGGACCTGTGCGTTGACTAGGGTACCTCTACTTGCGGGGCTGGACTTGTCTCGTCGCCATCCTCTGTGGGTAGCCAGTCCTCCTGACCTCGGAGAAAGCTGCGGGTATCCAGAATAAGTGCGTCGACCGCTTCAGGACGTTCGCGGCTGGCTTCGGCGAGCACATCTGCGCTAACCGTGCCGGCCAAATAACCGGCAATCAGCTCAATCAACACGGGTGACATGTCGGGTTGGTGATAGAAGCGCGGCGCTCCGGGCGCCAGATTACCGGTTGCCGTGTTGCCGTTGACACGCAGCCAGTATCCACCGCAGCTTGAGAGGACATAGTCTTCTCTGCGTCCAAAGCTCTCGTTGGGGGTAAAGGGGTCAAATCCATCCTCGGGGACTTCATCGATTTGTGAGAGCGCCATCACCCAGCGACTACCCGGGGGGAAAGTGTCGGCGGGGGGACGACAGTAATCCCTGGCCTGCATCCATACGCGCACCGTATCGAGCCATAGACTACCTTTGAGCACTTCCTCGGGTAACAGGTCCACGGCATTGCCTTTGATGGCCAGTACCTCACCCAAGATAACCAAGTCAGCCGCAGGGGCAACCTCGGAAAAGCTCCCTTGCCACAGGCAGTCGCACTCGGCACCCGTGGCCTCTGGCTGTGCGGTCACTGGTGAGCGAAGCGCGCTGGCGGTAACGATCGCCAGTAGGATGCGGGTGAACGCGCGCCACGCGCGCTGATTGGTGGGTGTGGTGCGGCACACCATCGGTATCAGGTGGTCAGGAGTCGGGCCGCATCCATCGCGAAGTAGGTCAGGATGCCGTCGGCGCCCGCGCGCTTGAAGCATAAGAGCGACTCAAGCATGACGGCGTCACGACTCAGCCAATCTTGCGCAAAGGCTGCTTGATGCATGGCGTACTCACCGCTCACCTGGTAAGCAAACGTGGGTACCTGCAGCTCGGTTTTTACGCGACGCACAATATCCAGATAGGGCATGCCGGGCTTGACCATGACCATGTCCGCCCCCTCGCGAAGATCCAGCGCCACCTCGTGCAGTGCCTCGTCGCTGTTGCCGGGATCCATCTGGTAGGTTTTTTTATCACCACCCTTGATGTTCGCCGCAGAGCCCACGGCGTCGCGAAACGGCCCGTAGTAACTCGAGGCGTACTTGGCGGCATAGGACAAGATCAACGTATTGATGTGGCCGTTGGCTTCTAGCGCACCGCGAATCGCGCCGATACGCCCGTCCATCATGTCCGAGGGTGCGACCACATCGGCACCGGCAGCGGCGTGACTG
>JAYNNB010000056.1:0-11861 GCA_038112515.1 Luminiphilus sp. | reverse complement strand
TTGAAGTCAGTAAAATTGCCACGCCCGACAGGGTGCCCGCGACGGGTGGCGACGTGACGTTTGCCGTGGAGGTGATTAACGCCTCGGCCGCAGAGGCACTCCTGCTCGATGAACTGGTGGACGACATTCACGGCAATCTGAGCGGGAGAGGCACCTGTGACACGATCAGCACCGCATCGCCGATCGAAATTGCCGCCGGTGCTATTTATCGCTGCCAGTTCACAGAAAACTTGCAGGGCAACAGTGGTTCTATCGAGCGTGACACGATCTTCGCTGTGGGTGCCGGCCGAGACAGCGGCGAACCGGTGATTGGTTTTGATACCGCGGGCGTGCAGTTCGAGGCGGTACCGATGGATATCAACCTGATCAAAACACCCTCTGCGAACCTGATAGACCCGGGAGACGAGGTGACTTTTACCCTCATCATCACAAACAGCAATGACTATGACGTCGAGATCGTCAGTTTGACTGACTCAGTTTACGGAGATCTTGATGGCCGGGGCAGCTGCAAAGTGCCTTCGAGGGTGCAAGCTGGAGACTCCCTCGAATGCGAATTCAGCGAGGCGCCGGAACCCAACGTCAGAGAGCGTGTGCACAACAATGTGGTAACGGTCTCCGCGAGAGCCTCGAGCAGTACGGCCACGAGAGCCGCCACTGTAAACGCGACAGATCAGGCCTGGGTCCTGTTCAGGGAGGCGATTGCAAGGATCCCCGAGGCAATTCCTGCCGTACCCCACAGCCTGTTTTGGGTATTTGGGATTCTCGGTTTGCTCTGGCTCCGCAAAAACTATCAGTGAGCGCGTATACACATATCACCTCACGTCAGACTGATGGTCTCAATCAGGTCGACGACGATGTGTGCCATCGTGGCCTAGAGATTCTCGAGGGCCGGCGAGGAAGTTAGCGCGATATTCAGAGCATGACGTTGCCTACCAAGTCACGCCCCCCGCCAGCACACCCGCCGCGAGCACTAACCGCGACCACTCCACCGTCTCCCAAATACCGCTCTGCGCATAGGGGTCGTCCTCCAGCCATGCCTTAGCCTGACTGAGGTCATCAGTTTTATAGGCGAGAAAGCTCCCCACCACCTGCTCCCCCGACTCGTCTTTGAGCGGCCCCGCCATCGCGATGTGGTCGACAATCGACTCGATGTGCCTCATATGACCCACCATGTGCTCCTCGCGCAGCGCGGTAACGTCATCGCCCCTTCGGTCCATGCACTGAACCAGCCAAAGATTTTCACGTGCCAAGGCATTCCCTCCTTCTCCGACAAGCTGTCTTCTGCGAACAAACTACCATAGCGCGGTGTTTGCGGGTCAGACCACGCGGCACCCGCCGAAATGTCCGTACCAATCAGCCGCGCAAGCCTTTATGATTTAAGGAAACCAAATAACAGGAAGGCGACATCATGATGAGCCAATTGGGGATCAGACCGGGGCGATGGCTGACGTTGATAGCAACGTTGGCGCTGCTAGGGTGTCAGGGCGAGGAGCCTGCCGAGGAGATTACCGCGCAAGCGGAGGAGCCTGCCACTCTTGGCTCCATGGATGAACAATACGCCTGGGTCGGTGATCTCGGCGATCGGGATGCGCTACCCGGCAAGACACTGTATATCGAGCACTGCGCCGGCTGTCATGAGGCGCAGGTTTATAAAGCACCGCACACAACGTGGCTGGAGCTCATGTCACCACAGGTGCTTTACCGCTCCATTACCGAAGGGATCATGCAGTCTCAGGCAGCTCACCTCTCCGATAATGAAAGGCAACACATTGTCGAATACATCACGCAAATGCGCTTGGGTGATCCCAATATTGGCCCCGAGGTTGCTTGGTGTGAGGGTCCCGCGACCGCGTTCACCGAACTCGATGAGAGCCGGCTAACGGGCTGGGGACACGACACACGACGTTACATACCCGCCGAGGTTGCTGGCTTCAATCGCTCTCAGATCACGGACCTCGAACTCAAGTGGAGCTTTGGGTTCCCCGCCTCAACCCGCGCGAGATCTCAACCCACTATCGCCATGGGTGCGGTGTTTGTTGGTAGCCAGGACGGCACGGTATACGCTTTTGACCTGGAGACTGGCTGTGTTCGCTGGACCTTTGCCGCGCGCGCCGAAGTGCGCACGGGCATTACGCTGGGTAAGCGCGGCTCTGATGGCGCGCCGACCGCTTATTTCGGCGATATCATCGCCAATCTCTACGCCGTAGACGCCAACACGGGCGCGCTAATCTGGCAGACCAGTCCCGACGAACATCACAGCGCCACCCTCACTGGCACCCCCGCATATGCAAAGGGCAATTTGTATGTGCCGGTGTCCTCTCTTGAGGTCGTCACCGCTGCAAACCCCGACTATGCGTGCTGCACGTTCCGCGGCCACGTGATGGCAGTTGATGGCAACGACGGTAGCGTGCTGTGGGATAGCTATGCCATTCCCAATCCTCCCTCGGCAGTGGGCACCACCAGCGCAGGTACCGATATGCTCGGGCCATCAGGCGCACCCGTCTGGACCAGCCCGACTGTCGACGTGGAAAAAAATCTGCTCATATTCGGCACTGGAGAAAACTATTCCTCACCCGCCGATACCAATAGCGATGCCGTGATTGCGGTTGCCCTTGATTCGGGCGAGCGACTCTGGTCGCGACAGACCTTCCCGGGGGATGCCTGGAACGTGGCCTGCATGATGGCGGATAACCCCAACTGCCCAGAAGAAGATGGCCCCGATTATGATCAGGCTTCGAGTCCATTACTCGTCGAAATCGGTGCTGGCAAAACCGTCGTTGTTGCCGGCCAAAAAGACGGCCGTGTATTCGCGCTCGACTGGGAAACGGGGCAAACCAAACTATGGGAAATCAAGCTCGGGCGCGGCAGCATTCAGGGAGGCGTGCACTTTGGTATGGCCTCTGACGGCACCACCGTCTACGTACCAATCAACGACATGAACGATACCCGCAATGGCGAGTGGCTCGACCCGGAGCAGGCGCGGCCGGGAGTATCGGCAGTCAACGCGGCGACCGGCGAGATCCTGTGGCAGCACGTGCAAGAGAATGTATGTGGTGAAGGCCGCCCGTTCTGCGACCCGGGCGTCTCCGCTGCCATCACTGCAACCGATGGCGCGGTCGTTGCCGGACATCTGGACGGGGTTATCCGTATTTATGATGGCGCCAGCGGTGACATTGTCTGGTCATACGACACCACGATACCGGTTACTGGCACCAACGGCGTTATCGCTAAGGGTGGCGGTATGAGTGGCTCAGGGCCAGCGCTCGGTGCGGGTCATATGGTCATCAACTCGGGGTACGGTCTCTACAACCACGAGGCGGGCAATGCCCTACTGGTATTTGCGCCGAGAAGTGCCGGGCAAGTGGGCGGTCGCTAATTTACTCGCGCTCATAATCCAGCGCGAGCACCTCACAGTGCTCGCGCAAAACCACTCCCACCGCCTGATGGTCAGGATGACTCAGATACTCCGGCAAATCAGCGGCCCGCTCCAGCGTCACCAACACCCCGTGGGTGGCACCATTGGCGCGATCCGTGACATTGCGGCCGGCCGAGATCGCAATCACCCCCGGTAAATGAGTGAGCGCTCGGATCGACGCTACAATCTCTTCCATCTTTTCATTGCCGACGCCCGCTTTGGGCGTCAGCCACACCATATGTTCCAGCGCCATCTCGACCTCAGACCAGATTAAAACCCTGACTCGACAAGGGGAATCGACGAACGCGACGCCCTGTCGCATTGAATAAGGCATTGGCAACGGCCGGCGCAATCGGCGTCGTTGCCTGCTCTCCAATTCCGGTGGGTGGTTCGTCACTGGGAAGAATATGCACTTCAACCTTGGGCATCTGCGGCAAACGCATCACTGGGTAGTCATGAAAGTTACTCTGCTGCACCTCGCCATTCACGATATCGATGTTGCCAAAAGCCATGCCTCCCAGACCGAAGGACAAGCCACCCTCAACCTGACCCTCAACGCCCAGCGGGTTTACCGCGAAACCACAGTCCACTACGCAGACGACGCGATCCAGGGTGAAGTCGCCGTTCTCAGCAACGGTCACCTCGACCGCCTGTGCCACAGGGGAAATATTGTAAATACGCGACGCGACACCCCGCCCGCGTCCCGGCGGGAGCGGCTTGTCCCAATCACTTTTCTCTCGCAGCACACTCAGCACCCGATTCATGCGGGCATGATCTTTTGTAAGACGCAACCGTAACTCCAGCGGATCAATGCCCCCCTTGTGGGCCAGCTCATCGAGAAAGCACTCGTAAGCGATACCCGTGTGGGTGTGGCCGACCGAGCGCCATTCCTGGGGCACAATGCCCTTCTTGGGTGCGTTGTGGCTCTCAACCCGGTGGTTCGGAATTTGATAGGAAGTGCCGTAAGGGAATACGCCAAAGGGCTCCTGCAGGCAGCCGTCCAGTGAATAAATGTCCATACCCCTCACCATATAAGTGGGGTCATGCTTGGTGCCTTGCATAAGTGACTGACCCACCGCCACCTGGTGCCAGGCCTCGGGCATCCCCGATGCGTCAACGCTACCGCGAAGCTTGTGCACAAACAGCGGCCGATAATGTCCGCTGCGGATATCTTCCTCTCTCGACCAAATGATTTGCACGGGAACCGATTCGCCCATCGCGGCTTCCACCGCCTCCACCGTGTAATCGGCAGTTTTGCTCGAGCGACGTCCAAAACTGCCACCCATAAGAGGTCGATGGATCGTCACATTCTGCTGCGGGATGCCAAGAAAACGCGAGATCACTTCCTGATCGTTTGACTGATACTGCGTGCCGCTCCAGATGGTGCAGGTGTCACCCTCGACTTGGGCAATACAATTCATTGGCTCTAGCGTCGCGTGAGCCAATAACGGCATCTCATAAGTGGCCTCGACGACTTCGTCAGCCGCCTCCAACACGCCAAGGGCATCGCCAATATCCTCAGCCAACATCCCGGGAGTCTCGGCCAGCGCGCGGTAGTCGCTGTAGAACTGCTCGCTGGACACGCCGTCATTAGCACCCCGGTCCCACTCGATTTTCAGCTTGGCTCGTGCCTTCTGGGCGCGCCAGTAACTATCCGCCAAGACGACAACCCCAGCTCTGATCGCTTTGACTTTTGCGACGCCGGGCATCGTCAGCGCTTCGTTTGCATCAAAACTGATCACTGAACCACCGTGAACCGGCGGCCGCGCAATAGACCCGTACAGCATGCCTGGCAGCTTGATATCAATCCCAAACTGGGCGCTGCCATCGACCTTACCCGGCCCTTCATAACGCCTTGCGGGCTTACCCAGAATCTTGAACTCACTGGGATCTTTCAATGCAACCGTCTCAGGCGGCTCAATGTTGAGGCGGTGGATCACCGCCAGCAAATCACCATAAGTGCTTTGGCGTCCACTGTCGGCGTGAACGACAGTGCCCTCGCGCGTCGACAACTCCGATACGGGCACGTCCCAGCTTTGCGACGCCGCCTCGAGCAGCATTGCCCGCGCTTTGGCGCCTGCCGTGCGCATTGGAATAAAGGTGCTACCCGTCGTAACTGAACCGGCGGTCAGGTACTCGCGAAATAAAGGCGAGTAGTACTCGGGTGTCGTGGGCGCGGCCTCGAGCGCGATGCTGCGGTAGTCCACATCGAGTTCCTCGGCAAGCATCATGCTCATGACGGTATAGGCACCATTACCGAACTCGGAATTGTTCGCCAACATGGTGATCACATTACTAGGGTCAATGCGCACAAAGCTGTTCATCATGGAACCGGCTGTCGACGCATGAACTTTCGTGGAGAGAGTCACGGGGCATTGCGCCGCAAAAAGTAACGCGCCGCCAGCCTGAACAAATTGTCTCCGGCTGATAGAACCGGCTTGGTCCCTTTTCTTCATGATCGCTGCTCCCCTGCCATCAACTGGGCTGCTAGGTGCACCGCTGTGCGGATGCGCGGGTAGGTACCACAGCGACATATGTTTCCCGCCATGGCCGCGTCTATCTCAGCATCACTAGGCTGGGGATTCTGCGTCAGCAAAGCGGTCGCAGCCATGATCTGCCCCGATTGACAGTAACCACACTGAGCGACATCGGTCTCCAACCAGGCGCGCTGCACGGCAGACAAGCCCTGTTCGCTCGCCTGTCCTTCAATCGTCGTAATCGCTTTGCCTTCAACGGCCGCGACCGGCGTTACACAGGATCGGATCGCGCGTCCGTCTTGATGAACGGTACAGGCGCCACACTGTGCAATACCGCAACCGTATTTGGTTCCCACAAGATTCAATTCGTCCCGTAATACCCACAGCAGTGGTGTATCTGCTTCGCTGGTCACCTCGACTTCACTGCCATTTACTGTCAGCTTCATTCGTCACGCTCTCCGGTCAGCCTACTTCGACAATATGACACCGCACGCGAATAAGATAAAGAGTTCGCGCTAGACTGCGTCTGCCTAGCCAGTCCCATTGCGACGACCCGCTTCGCAATGCAAAGTGTGTACACTTTATTACTAATTGCATACACTTTGTACGCATTGAAATGTCCACCACCCCCATGCCGACACTGATAGGAAGAGCACCATGGAAATTCATCGCGTTAGCACCTACCACGATGTCGAACACGCACTGCGCATTAATGACCTCAAACAGTCGCTCTATGACGAGGGCAAAATCCTCATGGATAAGGTGCTGGTGACGCTTCACGGCGACGAGCACCGCCAGCGACGGTCGATAGAAAGCCAGCTGTTCCGAAAAAATTTCTTTCGGGTTTATGAAAACGACGTTTTCCCGGGCCTACTCGGTGAAACATTGGATCAATTTCTCACCGAAACCTCTCTGGATCTCAAGGAACTGGGGTACCGGATCATGGTTCACCTCTCGCTATCATTCGCGGGTATCGACCGGATAGATGGCACTGTCGCAGAGGCCGATGCGCAACATCGGCTGCTCATCCAACTGGGCCAGGCAGCCACGATCGGTCAGTTCAAAGGCGATCGAGAGCCCATCTTCCAAGAAATCCGTGAAGCCATTGACGAATTCCGCGAACGGTTCTTTCTACCCTCGCGTGCCCGCCGTCTCGCGCTATTGGCGCAGTACCGCGCTGGAGAATTGAAGGACGACGCTTTGCCTCGCGACATTCTGACCATCTTGCTGATGCACGATGCCGAACTATCGATGCCAGACGAACTCATGGTGAGAGAAGTTGCTTTTTTCTATTTGGCCGCTTCACACACCTCAGTGCATACATTGGTACACGCCACCAACGAACTGTTTAATTGGTGCAAAAAAGAGGACAAGACGCCCTCAGAGGTCGTGGCCGACCCGCATCGCTTGCAGAGATTTGTGTTAGAGAGCATGCGATTGCATCCCTCGAGCCCGGAAGCCTGGCGCCGCGCTGAGGCAGAGATCACGCTTGCCGATGGTCGCGTGGTACCCGAGGGCGATAAAGTCGTTGTCGACCTCCAAACTGCCAACCGTGACACCAGCGTCTTCGGAGAGGACGCTGGCGAATTCAACCCACTCCGCTCCATCCAGGGAAGGATCAGTCCGGCGGGCATGTCCTTCGGAGGAGGCATGCATGTCTGCCTGGGCATGAATCTGGTGGCGGGTACCGTGCTACGCGATGGCGAGGCACCTAATCCTGACAACCATCAATTTGGCACCATCACGCTGATCATGAAAGAGCTGATCGAACGCGGTATGCGCCCCAACCCGGATAAGCCACCCCAAAAAATCGAAGCGTCAGAGAGGGATGTATGGGCGGTTTATCCGGTGCTGTTCTAAGGCCATGAGTGAGCCTGCCCGCGTCTGCGGATACGAGAATGCGCATCAGGCGCTGTGCGACCATCGACTGGTGCAGTCCATGTACGGCGAGTGCAACGTCTTGATGGAACGCGTCCTGCTGACGCTGCATGGGGAGGCACATACCTGTCGCCGGGCTATAGAATGGAAACTGTTCAGGCGAGACTTCGCCCGCTTCTACGAGAGCGAGGTCTACCCTGCCACGCTGCAGCAGACGCTCGAGCCCTATTTGCACCGAGGGCATCTGGACTTGCCGGAGTTTGGCTTCAGGGTAAACATCAATCTGAGCTCAGATATTGCCGGCATCGATCGCCCGGCGGGTTCAGAGTCAGAAACCGACGCGTTAGTCGCGTGCACCCGGAAATTTGCCGAGGGCGCGACGCTCTCTCACTCCACTCGCGATAAAAACACCGTCCGCGAGGAAGTGGCGGCTGCGCTGGCCCAATTCAATGAGCAGTTTCTTGTACCGTCAAAAAAACGGCGAGAGCAGGTGCTGAAAGAGATCGCTAAGGGAAACCAGTCCGAGGACGACGCCCCGCGGGACATTCTCACGGTGCTCCTGTCCAACCGAGACGCCCAAGATCTCGATGAGGACATGATCCTTCGCGAAGTGGCGTTTTTTATGCAGGCGGGATCTCACAGCTCTGCGAATGCCCTCACGCATGCCTTTCATGAAATCCATCAATGGCTTGGCGAGCATCCTCAGGATCTCGCGCGAGTGCGAGAGGATGAACCGTTCCTGCGACGGTGCGTTCACGAAAGTCTGCGGCTACACCCAGCCAGTCCGGTCGCCTGGCGCACCGCGAGTGAGGCGTTTGCGCTGCCAGACGGAACCGAAGTAGCAGCAGGTGACGCAGTCATCATTGATCTGATGTCCGCCAATTTGGAGAAGACGCTCTTTGGCGAGGACGCCGAATCTTTTAATCCCTACCGGGGCGTGGCGGATCGCATACCGCCTTTCGGCCTCAGCTTCGGCATCGGCATCCATACCTGCTTCGGTCGCGATATCGCGGGCGGCTTGGGCACTGCCAAGGAAGCTGGGCAACCGCCCCACCTTGGCACGTTAACCAATCTGCTGAAAAATCTGCTGCAGCACCACGCACGACCTGACCCGGCAAAACCGCCGGTGGCTGACGCGGGCACGGAAAGACCCAATTGGGGAAGCTATCCGCTGCTGATCGGGGTAGACGCCCCAGCCAACGCGAGCACCGGGTCATGATGGATCGCGATCCCACTCAGGCCGACACGGTCCGTTTTGCTATCGAAAGCGACATTTTCAACGGGCAGCTAGCACCGGGCGACGCCCTCGAAGAGGGTCGATTGGCAGCGCGGTTCGGGGTCTCTCGTACGCCCGTGCGAGAGGCCATTACTCAGCTGGCGCAGGCGGGCTTGATCACCAAACGTGCGCACCGCCGCGCCGTCGTTGCTGAACTGGACCCCAGCGCATTACTGGAGCTGTTCGAGGCCCTTTCCGAACTCGAGGGAGCCGCCGCGTTCCTGAGTACTGCACGCATGTCGCCCAACGAAAAAAGCAAACTGATGAACATTCACGAACAAGCGGCGACGAACCTGCGCAAACAAGGCGACCCAAACGACTATGCTGATCTGGGCTTTGCTTTTCACCAACTGATTGTCCGCGGGTGTCACAACAAAGTTCTCATCGACACCACCGAATTACTTGCCCTGCGGGTACTCCCCTATCGCCGTTTTCAGGTTGTTGCTCCAGGGCGATTACAGAGAAACCAATCTGATCACGACGCGATCATTTCCGCTATCTTTGCGGGAGATGCCGCGGCCGCCCGTGATCAGATACAGCGCCACACGCTTGAACAAGGCGACGCGTTGATGCGGTTTATCGCGCTCAACAAAACCTCTCACGCCGATTTTTATCCGGCCTCGCTCACCAAGGAGCACAGCTTATGAGCCACCCTTACATCCTGATAAGAAACGGCCTCATTATTGATGGCACGGGATCTGAGCCCTTTGCCGGTGACGTGCTGATCCAGAACAACCGAATCGTGGCTGTGGGGCCCGATGCCCCAACGCAATGTCCGGCGGGAGCCGAGATGCAAGAACTGGATGCTACCGGTTGCCGGGTGATGCCCGGCATGATCGACAGCCACTGCCATATCAGCTTTGATCAACCCAATAGCAACGATGAGCTGTTCTTCCATCGGCGCTATGGGCTCGCTGCGCTGGTAGCGGGCGTCAACGCCCAAAAGGTGCTCCGAGCCGGATTCACCAGTTTTTTCGATGCCGACTGCGTGTTCGATGTGGGAGTCGACCTGCGTGACGCGATCGAGGGCGGGGTGATTGAGGGGCCGCGCATGACAACCGGGGGCAATGTCCTGATCAACTGCATCGGTGGCACCGCTGCGCGGCTGCTGCCCGATGAAGGCACGCGCGGCTACGCAAGAATCGTTCATACCCCCGATGAAATCGTCAAGGAAATCCACAAGCAAATCAAAATGGGGGTCGATTGGATCAAGGTGCATGTCAGTGGCCTGCCGATTCGCGCGGGCAAAACGACCGGAGAGATCTCCACGTGGACACCGGATGAACTCAAACTGGTCTGCGACACCGCCCACCAATTTGGTATTCCCGTCGTTGGCCATTGCCGCGATGCCGTCAGTACCCGTGATGCCGCCCTCGCCGGCTTCGACATGATTCTCCACGCCACCTACATGGACGATGAGGCGCTGCGAGCGGTTATCGACAACAAAGTGCCGCTGGTGCCGACGTTTACCTTTCAGGCCAACCTCGCTGATTTTGGGGGTGCCATCGGTTCAGATGAACATCTCAGGGAAGTGTTCCGTGCCGAAATCACGGAAAGTGTCGGGACGCTCCGCGCCGCTTTCGATGCCGGTGTCCCCCTGCTGACTGGGAGCGAGAGCGGTTTCAGTCTGACACCCTACGGTGACTGGCACTACCGTGAGCTGCAGGTGTTTGTTGAGGATCTCGGCATGACACCGCTTGAAGCGATTAACAGCGCCACTGAACAAGGTGCTCGGGCACTCAAACTTGAGGGAGAGCTTGGGTGCATCGCGCCCGGATATCTGGCGGACATACTGATCTTCAATGGAGAACCTGAGAAGACCATCACGCAATTGGGTGAGCAAGAGCGATTCCGGTACATCATCAAAGATGGGTGTGTCGTGAATACGGAGACGCCCCTCCCGAGCGACTGGCAACTTCCGGGCTGGCGTGTCAGCGAATATTCGGAACAAGTGCTGACCAAAAAACTTGTGAAATCTTTGGGGCTGGCAACATAAAAAGCGCTGGGGCGGACCATGCAGCCTCAAAGTTTTCAAAAAGGCAGCAGGATCCCGGTGGCGGGATAGATTGTTGGCGGGCATGTAATGAAGATAAATAGAAAAGGAAGCGTATTGTGAGAACAGCAGTCGTTACCGGAGGCGCCACGGGCCTGGGCGCCGATGTTGCGCGCCGCTTGAGCGAGGCGGGATATCGTGTAGGCCTCTTCGACATCGGAGCCGAGCGTGTGGCCGAGGCGGCCGCCGCTATTGATAACGCAGTCGGCATAGAAGCGGACGTCACGTCACCCGAACAGATTGCCTCCGCTTTCGAAGCTTTTGGTCAAACTCCCGACTTGCTGGTCAATAACGCCGGTATCGTCCGATTTGGGCCGATGGAGGATCAATCCATCCAAGACTACATCGATGTTGTGAATGTCAATCTGCTGGGGGGGTGTTTTTGTGCCCGCGCCGTCGCGCCCGGCATGATCGCACGCGGATCAGGGCACATCATCAATTTCACCTCGATCAATGGCATCCACCCCGCCCCCGGAGTAGGCCTCTATGGGCCTACGAAAGCAGCCATGGCGAACATGACGCAGGCGATGGCCATTGAGTGGGGACCCAAGGGTATCCGCGTCAACGCGATTGCACCGGGGATGATCGACGCCGGCATGTCCAAGCCCATTTTTGAAAACCCTAAAGTGCGCGCAGTGCGAGGCGGTGGCGTGCCATTAAGGTGCCTGGGAGAGGCGGCTGATATTGCCGAGGCGGTGCTCTTCCTAGATTCGGAGGGCGCCAAGTACATTTCAGGTCATGAATTGGTCGTTGACGGCGGTG
>JAYNNB010000055.1:0-11893 GCA_038112515.1 Luminiphilus sp. | reverse complement strand
GGCTATCTTGGATTCAGCATCGATCAGGGCGAGCGCTGAGCAACATCGTGTTTTTTACACCACCACATTGGCTGCGGCTGAGGCTGTCTGTATGGCATTGGAGCAGGAGGCCGACATGACCGTGCGTCGACTGCAGGATTTACACGAGAGCATTGCGGTATGAACCGAGTCCCTATGACCGTTGCGGGTGAACAGGCGCTGCGTGAGGAGTTGGAGCGACTGAAAAAAGTCGAGCGTCCGCGAATTACACAGGCCATTGCCGAGGCGCGAGAGCATGGCGACCTCAAGGAAAACGCCGAGTACCACGCTGCCAGGGAGCAGCAGAGTTTTGCAGAGGGGCGCATAAAGGAGCTTGAGCACAAGCTCTCTCATGCGCAGGTTATTGATATTGCGACTATCCCTCCCTCGGGAAAAGTGATCTTTGGCGCGACGGTTACCTTGCTGGATATTGATAACGACCGAACCGTTCAGTATCGGATCGTTGGTGAAGACGAGGCCGATGCCAAAGCCAATCTGATTTCAGTGAACTCGCCAATTGCGCGTGCTTTGGTGGGGAAGGCGGAAGGTGACGAAGTAGTCGTCAATGCCCCCGGCGGCGATTTGGTGTACGAGATCGACGCCGTCGAACACCTTTAGAGTTACTGAAAATCATTCTCATTGGACGTATGATCCGCGTTTTGTAGCGGGTACAGCCTGTGGGCCCTCAGAGTGACACGATGAATTTGTGGGAATTGCCGATGCATACCAACGCGGTATTGATCGGTTTTTCCCCTGCGCTTGCTGCGCAGTATCGTGGCAGGCTTCAGGAATTTGGTTTTCACGCAGGTGAGACCATCACCTGTCAACACCAACCCGGGTTTGGTGCGCCTCGCGTTTATCGTGTGAGCAATGCCACATACTCTCTCGACCGCGAGCTGGCAATTCAAGTGCTTGTCAGCGTTTCGGGAGGCTAGGCTCATGCCAAAAGTGCTTCTTGTCGGCACGCCGAATTCTGGAAAAACTGCGCTGTTCAATCGGCTCACCGGACTCAATCATCGCGTTGCCAATTATCCGGGAATTACCGTTGATCTCTCTCTAGGTCGGCTGGCGAAATTGCCCGACCACGAATTGATTGACTTTCCAGGCACCTACTCGCTCAGACCCATCTCTGAGGAGGAGCGAATTGCCGTCGCCCATTTTGACGAAGCGCTGGGTGATCCTGAGGTGACCCACGTCCTGTGCGTCGTGGATGCTACGCGCCTGGAGAAAAGTTTATTTTTTTGTTTGCAGGTTGTTCGAGAGTGCAACAGCCGCGGGAAGCCTGTCACGGTGCTTGCCAATATGGGAGACATACTGGCGCGGCATGAACTGGATATCGATGCGCAAGGCCTGGGGGTTGGCATTGGCGCCCCCGTGCTGGTGGTTTCCGCGCGCACCGGCCAGGGCCTGCCGGCGGTTCTTGCGCGATTGTCGGCGTCCAGTGAGAAGGAGTTACCGGTAAACCCTGGCGCGCAGCCCGTCTTGCTCGCCCGGGATGATGAGTCGGCCGATCAGACCCTCTACGATGAGGCACATCGATTGGCGGAGCGCTTTGGCGCGCCCGCCGATCAATTGCTGCTCATCCAATCACGCCTGGATAGATTCTTCTTGGGATCATTTTCGGGTGGCGTGTCATTTGGCCTCATTATGCTGATCTTATTTCAGTCAATCTTCACCTGGTCAGCGCCTGCCATGGATGCGGTAGAGGCAGCGGTCACTGGGCTAGGCAGTTCGATACTGCCCTACGTCAGTGACGGCGTAATGCGCGATTTTATCGCCGATGCCATTTTTAGCGGGATTGGTGCGTTTCTGGTGTTCGTGCCACAGATCTTCGTACTGACTTTCGTCATTGGTCTGCTGGAGGACTCGGGGTATCTGGCCCGAGCCGCACTGATTTGTCACAAGCCGCTACGATTTTTCGGTCTCAGCGGTAAGAGTTTTATTCCCATGTTGTCGGGCGTCGCCTGTGCGATCCCCGCTATTTATGCTGCGCGCTCGATTGAATCGCCGCGCGCAAGACTGCTGACCTATCTGGCGATTCCGCTGATGCCGTGCTCGGCCCGACTGCCCGTTTATACCCTGTTGATTGCGATTTTTATTCCCCGGGAGACTGTATTGGGTGGGTTAATAGGCTGGCAGGGCCTGACGCTTTTCTGTATCTACGGCTTGGGCATGGTTTGTGGCTTGGTGGTCGCGGGTATCGTCAATCGTATCAGCCCCGGCGAGGCGCAGATGCCGTTTATGATGGAGTTGCCCGCCTACCGATTGCCTGCATTAATGCCTATTGCGCGAAAGTCTGTGCAGCGCGCCAAGCATTTTGTCACCAAGGCAGGGCTAGTGATTTTGAGCGTCACCGTGACGGTTTGGGTGTTGGGGTATTTCCCGAATCAGGGTGCTGATCTGGGCGCCTCATGGCTGGGCACCCTCGGCAAATGGATCGAGCCTGTGTTTCTCCCGCTGGGTCTGGATTGGCGCTACGGTGTGGCAATTGTCAGTGCGTTTTTGGCGCGAGAAGTCTTCGTGGGTACGCTGGGTACCATCATGGGTATTGAAGGGGCCGAGGACAACATATTGCCGTTGGTAGAGCAGGTGCAGGCCAGCGCGCTGCCATTGGGTTCCGGCTTAGCGCTACTCGTGTTCTTTGCAATCGCCCTTCAGTGCGTTTCCACGGTCGCCATTTTGGCGCGCGAGGCAAATTCTTGGCGACTGGCCGGGCGAATGGTTATTGCTTATTTATGTCTCGCCTGGCTGGCGGCGTGGGCCACTTTTCAAATCGCCGCTTTGGTATGACCCTCAGTCCTTGCGCTCATGCTGGAATAGCCTGAGTTCAGTCAGCACTAGCCGCGCTGCGAGCTTCAGGGTGAGCTCATGTTGTTCCCGTCTGAGTTTATCGATGCCCGTGGTGATGTCTTCCCGTAACTGCTCTGCCTCTGGCGCGCTCAGATTGATCGGTAACCTGACCTCAAACTCACTGTCGGGCCGACTCTGAAGCTCTTCGTAGACTTCTGTCAGAGTCGTTGTGGCGTAGCTGATCAGCGTTTCGTCCGCTCCTTTGGACCTGAGCAGAGCAGCAAGTTCCCTCTCCAGAAAATCGAAAGCTTGTTTTCGCCGCGTCGGGAACTCAACGATGTTGGTCATAATCTGTAAGTATGATCTCAGGTCTGTGATCGCTGCAGATTAGATTTTTTGGGGTCGGCGTCCGGATTCCGCCGAATCAGGGTCGCGATATTACCGACGCGCTGCACCAGCTGCGCACCGCTGTGTTCGCAGAGTGCGGCGACCACCGTATCTCGTTGCACACGATCTCCTACCGCAATCTTTACCTTAATCAACTCATGATCTGACAGCGCGCGTTCAATCTCTTGGAGTACGGCATTTGACAGCCCGTTGCCGGCCACGGTGACTACCGGGCGGAGCGGGTGTGCGAGTGCGCGCAGCTGGCGCAACGCTTTACTGCTTGAAGGGTTCATAGGCGATCAGGTGGCCTCTCGCGGTACACTGTCTGGAGGCGTAAGTGTAAAGGTGTCGGGGAAGCTTGTGGTGAAGGCAAGATAATAGTGGGTAAAAAAAAGTCATCCAGCCGCGCTTGGTTAAAGGAACACCACGACGATCCGTTTGTGCAGCGCGCTCAACGTGAGGGTTATCGTTCCCGCGCTGTTTATAAACTCCTCGAAATCAACGAAAAGGACAGGTTGATACAGCCGGGCATGTCGGTGCTTGATCTTGGCAGCGCCCCCGGCGGTTGGTCGCAAATAGCGGGGGAGCTAGTGGGCGACAGGGGGCGAGTGCTGGCGAGCGACATCTTGCCGATGGACCACCTCCCCAACGTGACGTTTATCCGGGGAGATTTTACGGAGCAAGAGACCTACGACCGGTTGATGCAGGAACTAGGTGGGCGTCGTCTGGATGTGGTGATGTCGGATATGGCTCCCAATATGAGTGGGTTAACAGCGGTGGACCAGCCGAGAGCAATGTATTTGGTGGAGTTGGCAACTGATCTGGCGTTGCGGGCACTATCGCCGGGGGGCGCCATGCTGACCAAAGTTTTTCAGGGTGAGGGTTTCGAAGCGTGGTTTCATCAGATCCGCGAGCGCTTTGATCGCGTAGTCACTCGTAAGCCGACAGCGTCCAGGCCCCGCTCCCGAGAAGTGTATGTGGTAGCAACGGGACTCAAACCATCGGGGGAAGGCCGCTAATACCCCTTTGACATTAGCAAAATTGGACAAATTAGCGGTATTTGGAAAGGAAAATGCCTTGAAATGGGCTAAATCTCCCCCATTTCAGGGATTATGGGTAGTCGAAGGAACTTGCGGGGTCGGTTCAGCGTCACTGATCTAACCGCTATACTGCGCGGCCGAGCCTAGCGCACGCGTCCAAACCGAGAGGAGCTGTTGTGAACAATATGGCCAAAAATCTTTTGCTGTGGTTGTTGATTGCAGCGGTCTTACTGTCGGTATTCAACAATTTCAACCTGCGAACCGGTACTGAACAAATCGGTTATTCAGAGTTTATTCGGGAGGTGCAGACTGACCGACTTTCAAGAGTTTTAGTCGACGGCCTGACGATCACGGCGCAGCGAAAAGACGGAACCAGCTTCGAGACCATCCGGCCGATGGTGGAAGACCCCAAGCTGATGGATGACCTGCTCGCCCACAACGTTACCGTTGAGGGTAAGCAGCCCGAGCAGCAATCGGTATGGACTCAACTGCTGATCGCCAGTTTCCCCATACTGCTGATTATCGCCGTTTTTATGTTTTTTATGAGACAAATGCAGGGCGGCGCAGGCGGGCGTGGCGGCCCAATGAGCTTTGGCAAGAGCAAGGCCAAACTGCTTGGTGAAGACCAGATCACGACGACCTTTGCTGATGTCGCTGGTGTCGAGGAGGCGAAGGAAGACGTGCAGGAGTTGGTGGAGTTTCTGCGCGATCCCGGCCGTTTCCAGAAGCTGGGCGGCCGCATCCCGAGAGGCGTGCTCATGGTGGGCCAGCCGGGCACGGGCAAAACCTTGCTCGCGAAGGCCATCGCGGGTGAAGCCAAGGTGCCGTTCTTCTCAATTTCCGGTTCAGATTTTGTGGAGATGTTTGTCGGTGTGGGTGCATCTCGCGTGCGAGACATGTTCGAGCAGGCCAAAAAGCAGTCGCCTTGCATTATTTTTATCGACGAGATTGACGCGGTGGGTCGTCATCGTGGAGCGGGTCTAGGCGGCGGTCATGATGAACGGGAACAAACGCTTAACCAGCTATTGGTGGAAATGGATGGTTTCGAGCTAAACGATGGTGTCATCGTGATTGCAGCAACCAACCGGCCGGACGTTTTGGATCCCGCACTGCTGCGTCCCGGGCGGTTTGACCGGCAGGTCGTTGTAGGACTCCCTGATATTCGCGGGCGTGAACAAATTCTCAAGGTCCATATGCGGAAGGTGCCGCTGTCTGAAGACGTGGACTCGTCGAAAATTGCCCGGGGCACGCCTGGTTTTTCCGGAGCTGATCTCGCAAACCTAGTGAACGAGGCGGCACTTTTCGCTGCCCGAGGTGGGTTGCGACTGGTCGGGATGGATCAGTTTGAGCTCGCCAAGGACAAGATCATGATGGGTGCTGAACGGCGCTCCATGGTGATGTCAGAGTCAGAGAAGCGAAATACGGCATACCATGAGGCAGGGCATGCGATTGTCGGCAGACTGATGCCCGAGCATGATCCAGTGTACAAAGTTTCTATCATCCCGCGTGGACGGGCACTGGGGGTCACGATGTTTCTCCCCGAAGAGGATCGTTACAGCCACAGTCGCCGACATATTATCTCCCAGATCACCAGTCTGTTTGGCGGGCGAGTTGCCGAGGAAATGACACTGGGCAAGGACGGCATTACCACGGGGGCCTCCAACGATATTCAGAGGGCTACTGAAGTGGCTCGGAACATGGTCACCAAGTGGGGTTTGTCTGAGGCCATGGGTCCCTTGATGTACGACGAGGGTGGAGAAGAAGTATTTCTGGGCCGCACCGCAGCTCAGCCAGCGAAGGCCATGTCTGATGAGACCGCGCTGGCTATTGACAGGGAAGTGCGCAGTATTATTGACGAGTGTTACGCCAAAGCGCACCAGTTGCTCGAGGAGAATCGTGACAAGCTGGACATGATGGCGGATGCCTTAATGCAGTACGAAACTATTGATGCTGAGCAGATTGACGACATCAT
Organism: Luminiphilus sp.; assembly: GCA_038112515.1. Taxonomy (GTDB): domain Bacteria; phylum Pseudomonadota; class Gammaproteobacteria; order Pseudomonadales; family Halieaceae; genus Luminiphilus. The sequence goes on along the minus strand of JAYNNB010000055.1, from coordinate 5,686 downwards.
GGCGGGAGAGCCGCCTCGACCGCCCAGCGGTTGGTCGGGTGATGACCGCGGGACGCCACCTGATGCCGGTGAACCTGAGGCGGCGGGCAGCCCCATAGGCGGAGCAGCGACCGAGCACTGATTAGCCTCCCTCGACAGCGAGTCTGTAGGGATGATTAGCCGACTTCAGTGTGGGCAGCGTTCGCTGAACTTGGCTTCGCCCGTAGTTATGGGCATTCTCAATGTAACCCCTGATTCTTTCTCTGACGGCGGTCAGCTTTATCACGACCGACGAATAGACTTGGACGCCCTTCTGAATCGTGCACAGGCGATGGTGGATGCAGGTGCTCAAATGCTGGATATCGGTGGTGAGTCGACGCGACCCGGTGCCGACGAAGTTAGCGAGGGCGAGGAACTGGACCGCGTGCTTCCGGCGATTGAAGCGCTGACGGCGCGGTTCGACGTTGTCATCTCTGTCGATACCAGTTCGCCAGAGGTGATGACTGAAGGCGCCCGCTTAGGCGCGGGATTTCTGAATGATGTTCGCGGATTCCGCCGGCCTGGCGCTCTCGAGGCTGCTGCAGCGACACATTTGCCCATATGCATCATGCACATGCAGGGCGAGCCGCGCACGATGCAAGCGGCTCCCGCTTATCTCGATATCATCACAGAAGTTCGACAATTTCTCGAGGAGCGAATCGCCGCTTGTACCCTGGCTGGTATTGCAGCGCAGCAGATAGTGGTTGATCCGGGTTTCGGCTTTGGCAAGACGGCCGACCAGAATTTTGAGATGCTGGCGAGGCTGGGCGAACTTAACTTTGACCAACAGCCACTCCTCGTGGGTTTGTCGCGGAAATCCATGATTGCCAGCGTGGTGGATCGTGGCCCTGATGAACGGCTCCATGCCAGTCTTGGCCTTGCGATGATTGCGGTGGAGCGGGGTGCGCGAATAGTACGGGTCCATGATGTGGCAGAAACGGTCGATGCGTTGGCCATGTGGCGAGCATTACCAAGGAGTTTCGATCAATGAGTAGGCAGTTTTTTGGTACTGATGGTATTCGCGGCGCTGTAGGTCAGTATCCGGTAACCGCTGACTTCATGCTGAAACTGGGTTGGTCGGCTGGCCGAGTATTCGCCAGTGAAAGGCGGTCGACGAAGGTATTGATTGGCAAGGATACCCGGGTTTCAGGCTATATGTTTGAGTCTGCGCTCGAGGCGGGGCTGGTGGCCGCCGGCGCTAATGTGCTTCTGCTCGGACCTATGCCAACACCGGCCGTTGCCATGTTGACTCGTAGCCAAAAAGCGTCTGCCGGTATTGTTATTAGCGCTTCTCATAACCCCTATACCGATAATGGCATTAAGTTCTTTAATGCCGAGGGGAAAAAACTCTCGGATGAGGTGGAAGAGGAAATCGAGCAAACCTTGTCCCAGCCCATGGAGACGGTGCCCTCGCCCGATCTGGGGAAGGCGAGCCGGATGGTTGACGCCTCCGGTCGTTACATCGAGTTCTGTAAAAGCACTTTCCCGCAGGCACTGAGTCTCCGAGGCCTGAAGTTGGTCCTCGATTGCGCCCATGGGGCAACGTACCAGATTGCGCCGCAGGTGTTTTCCGAATTGGGCGCCGAAGTCGTTGTGATTGGTGCCGAGCCCGACGGATACAACATTAATGACGGAGTCGGCTCCACTTCGCCTGCTGCGCTGCAGGCCAGAGTGTTGAGCGAACAAGCCGACGCCGGCATCGCCTTCGATGGTGATGGGGACCGCGTGCAGTGTGTGGCGGCTGACGGAACGGTGATCGACGGCGACGAATTGTTGTTCATTATCACAAATGATCTTGTTCGGCAGGGCCGTGCTCCTGCAGGGGTGGTAGGCACTCTGATGTCTAATCTGGGCCTGGAACAGGCGCTGCAGGAAAAAGGAGTTGAACTGGTCAGGGCTCAAGTGGGGGATCGCTTCGTATTGGAAGAGATGGCCAGACGCGGCTGGCAGTTGGGCGGGGAGGCTTCGGGACATATTATCTGCGGAGAACAGACCACGACGGGCGACGGCATCATCGCAGCGTTACAGGTGATGGCCGCGGTTGTGCGCTCAGGCGATAGCTTGCTAACGCTAAAAAGCGGTTTGTACAAATATCCCCAAACCCTGCTCAACGTGACCGTCCCACCCGATTTTCGTCTCGATGAGTGTGCTGCCGCGCTTGAGGAAAGTCGTCGAGTGGAGGCAGAGCTCTCAGGTCGCGGGCGTTTGGTGCTGCGCCCGTCTGGTACAGAGCCACTGATCCGCGTCATGATCGAAGGAACAGACGGTAGCGAAAACCAAGCGCTGGCCGAACGCATTGCGCGGGCAATTAGCGATACCGACTAGGTCGTCGCGGTGACTTGAGATCCCGCTGAGCCTGTAGGTGCCCTAACCCCATAACGGTGAGTAAGTCGCTTGCGGCTCGCAAGCGTGATCGGTATGATCTCGCGCCCTGAGTGGTGCATTGGGCCGCTGCGGGGGCATGATAGGAGTTCCCATGGAACAGATCACACTGATGGTTCACCTGCTGGTGGCAATCGCTTTGATTGCACTGATTTTGCTGCAGCGGGGCAAAGGATCGGATATCGGCGCCTCATTTGGCGCTGGCGCTTCGCAGACCCTTTTTGGCAGCGCGGGAAGTGGTAATGCACTGACCCGCATGACTGCTTGGCTGTCAGCTATTTTCTTTGCCAGCAGCTTTGGCCTTGCAGTGATCGCCGACAATCGAACAGCTGATGAGGATGACCTCGGATTTGAGATCCCTGAATCCGAAATCGTCGAACTCCAGCCCGAAGAGAGCGACTTGCCCTCGGTAGACTTCGAGTCTTCAGCACAGGATGACAGCAATGATGCGCCTGTGTTGGACGGCGAGTGAATACGCGGAAGTGGTGGAATTGGTAGACACGCTATCTTGAGGGGGTAGTGGCCTATGGCTGTGCGGGTTCAAGTCCCGCCTTCCGCACCAAACTGAAAAGGCTCCCGATTTGGGGGCCTTTTTAGTTTGAAGCTCCCGTTGGCGAAAGACCCGACACCATCAACGTTGTCGACTTTGACGAAAGCGGCGACTAGCGAACCAAGCCCGCTTGGGGGAGCGCAAATCGATCTTGTTCCGCCAGCATTCTGGCGCACCTAGTTACTGCTGCTCTGGCGGCCTCTACGTCGCTACGTCTGATCGGCCCCATTGCTTCCATTTCTTCTAAAAACAGTGCTTTAGCTCGGCTGGACATGCTGTTCAGGAACGGGTCACGAAAGTTTTTGGCCAGACCTCTGAGCGCGATCATCAGTACGGTAGGCTCGATTTCGCGCACCAGAGTTTGAAGGCTTCGGGCATCAGCGATGGCGAGCTTTTCGAAAGGGACAATCTGGTCACTAATCTGTTCTGCGAGGCTCGTGTCGATTTCGTACAGCTGATTGAGCACGGCGTCAGCTCCAGACAGACTCATCCCGGAAACAATGCGAGCTGCCGTATGAATACCGCCCAATTTGATGGTGGGTCTCGGACACATCAGTTACTTCTCAGTTCACCAAGCACGATATTTTTACCGTACTGTGGGACCGCTTTTTTTTCAAATTCGCGGCCCGGTACACAGTGCAGAGAAAACGAGTGCTCAACCTGTGGCTCGGTGTCGATATTGCGTGGGTTGACGGCGGTGGTTTCGGTTCCTATACTCCCGCGCCTCAGTTTGTGGTGTTGACACCACGGTGACGCCTGCGTCTGCCATCCTAGAGATGATCAGACGCTGAAAAAGGGGGCGGTCACTCGGAGTATTGATGCGGGGTGGAGCAGCCTGGTAGCTCGTCGGGCTCATAACCCGAAGGTCGTCGGTTCAAATCCGGCCCCCGCTACCAATTTGACGGCGGCTTGTTGCTCGCTGACCGTCACCTCGAAAGCCCCTTTTGGGGCTTTTTTGTGGCCGTGTGAAAGACGCAGCCGGTAGGAGGAAGACATGTCGGGAAAGGAAGCGCAATTAATGCAGCTTTTGCAACCGACTGTGGAGGATATGGGTTACTCGTTATGGGGTATCGAGTTGACCTCTCCTGGAAGGCGGCCAACGGTCCGAATTTACATTGAGGCCGATAGCGGGATCAGCGTTGATGATTGTGCGCAAGTCAGTCATCAGGTGAGTGGAGTGTTGGACGTAGAGGATCCGATCAGTGGGGAGTACACGTTGGAGGTCTCCTCGCCCGGAATTGACCGGTTACTGTTTCGGCCCGAGCAATACGCGCCGTACGTGGGTGAAATAGTGGATGTTCGATTGCGGCTACCCGTTGAGGGCAGGCGCAGGTTTAAAGGTGTTCTGGTCTCTGCGGATGGCGAAACCGCCGTCGTGCAGATTGACGAGCAGCAGTATAGATTGCCGCTCCGATCGATAGATCGAGCGCGGGCGATGCCGAGATTGGAGTTTGGGCAGAACAAGCAATAGAACGGTGGTACTGAGTTAATGAAGGGCCGATGTATTTCGGCTCGCCTAAAGGGCAGAGAGTGAAGCGATGAACAAAGAAATCCTGATGGTCGCAGAAGCGGTCTCCAATGAGAAAGGGGTGTCAGAGGACATCATCTTTGAAGCGATCGAGCTGGCACTGGCGACGGCAACCAAAAAGCGCTACGACGAGGATGCCGATATATTGGTCACTATCGACCGAGAATCCGGTGATTACGTTACTACGCGGCGTTGGTTGGTGATGCCCGATACGGAGTTGGCGCTGCTGGGGACGCAGTTCACGACCGAGGAGGCCGCCGAGGTCAATACCGCCCTACAACCTGGTGACTACCACGAAGAAGTCGTCGAAAACGTTGATTTCGGCCGTATTGCCGCCCAAACAGCGAAACAGGTCATTGTTCAACGTGTTCGCGATGCCGAGCGGGCGCAGATCGTTGATGAGTATCGGGGCCGGGTAGGGGAGTTGTTAGCGGGCACGGTGAAAAAAGTCACCCGCGACAACATCATCGTCGATCTGGGCAACAACGCTGAGGGTCTTTTACCCCGCGGTGAGCTTGTTGGCAGAGAAACATTCCGCATCAACGACCGTGTCCGTGCCATTCTGACTGAGATCAACACTGAGTCTCGCGGGCCGCAGCTGATTTTGTCGCGCGCCTGTCAGGAGATGTTGGTTGAACTTTTCAAAATAGAAGTCCCCGAAATATCGGAGGGCGTCATTCAGATCAGGGCCGCAGCCAGAGATCCGGGGTCGCGCGCCAAGATTGCCGTTAAAACGGGAGACCAGCGTATCGACCCGGTTGGCGCTTGCGTGGGCATGCGGGGTTCCAGAGTGCAGGCGGTATCCAACGAGCTCGATAATGAGCGCGTCGACATCATTCTGTGGGATGACAACCCTGCGCAACTGGTGATCAATGCCATGTCGCCTGCCGAGGTGGAGTCAATCGTCGTCGACGAGGATAACTCTACGATGGAAGTTGCGGTCGCGGAGGATAACCTGGCACAGGCAATTGGCAGAGGCGGTCAGAATGTCCGACTCGCCTCTGATCTCACAGGCTGGATCATTAACGTGATGAGCGTTGATGAGGCCATAGAGAAGCAGGAGACCGAGGCGGGCGAAGTGATCGAGCAGTTCATGACCGCATTGGATATCGATGAGGACATTGCCATTGTGCTTGTTGAGGAAGGTTTCACTACCCTCGAAGAAATTGCCTACGTGCCACTGGAAGAGATGAATGCCATTGAGGGAT
>JAYNNB010000054.1:0-12065 GCA_038112515.1 Luminiphilus sp. | reverse complement strand
AAGAGGCGGCGTGAAAACCGTTGAACACAGACCAATCGGCGCCCGAGGCCACCCCATCGGGGGCAGCCTCGCAACTCACTTTCTCTCTCGAACCCAATGACGCAAGAAATCTGGCGATTCTTTGCGGCCAGCTGGACGGGCATTTGCGTCAGATCGAGAAGCGGCTGACCGTCACAATACGTAACCGAGGTAATATTTTTGAACTCTCGGGCACGCCCTTAAGATGCGAAATGGCGGCGTCGCTGCTCAATTCGCTTTACGCCGAAGTGGAAATGGGTCAGCAACTCAGCCCGGAGACCATCCACCTGCGTTTACAGGAATCGGATCTCGAATATCTTGTGATGGCTCGCGACGAACCGGGCCAAAACGAAGCTGCCGGTGTGATTCGCACCAAACGACTATCGGTGACACCTCGTGGTGGGAATCAGAAGGACTATGTGCGCGCGATTACTCAGCACGACATCAACTTTGGCATCGGTCCAGCAGGCACGGGCAAAACATACCTAGCGGTGGCTTGCGCCGTTCGTGCACTCCTCGACGAGCAAGTGAAACGAATTCTTCTGGTCCGCCCCGCGGTGGAGGCAGGCGAGCGCTTGGGTTTTCTCCCGGGAGACTTATCTCAAAAAGTGGATCCCTACCTCAGACCCCTCTACGACGCGCTCTACGAAATGTTGGGGTTTGAAACAGTCAATAAGCATATCGAACGACATATTATCGAGGTGGCTCCCCTCGCCTTTATGCGCGGCAGAACGCTCAATCACGCCTTCGTAATCCTCGATGAGGCACAAAACACAACGCGTGAACAAATGAAAATGTTCCTGACAAGAATCGGGTTCGGGTCAACCGCAGTAATCACCGGCGATACGAGTCAGATCGATCTCCCGAAAGGGACGCAAAGCGGTCTGAAGCATGCCAAGGAAGTCCTCGACGGTGTCAGCGGCATTACTTTCACACAATTTGGCAACAAAGACGTGGTGCGACATCCGCTAGTACAGCGCGTCGTAAGCGCCTACGAGGCATATGAAAGCGCCCAACATTCATTGCCGGTTGAGGGGCCAACGTGACCGCGCTGGTTAACATAGACCGCACCACTGAAGCCCCATCGCCGGCCAATGAGCTTATTGAGGCGTGGATTGCTGAGGCCCTCTCCCTTACAGGCTTTGCTGAAACTGAAACGCCCGAAATCTGCATTCGAATCACTGATGAAGAAGAAGCCGCCCGCTTCAATGAGGTCTATCGCGCAAAGACCCAGGCGACCAACGTGCTCTCTTTTCCCGCGGATCTTCCAGTCGGCACGCCATCCGGCCTGCTGGGCGATTTGGTGATATGCGCACCGATCGTCCAGCGAGAAGCCAAACTCCAGAATAAATGTGAAGAAGCCCACTGGGCCCACATGGTGATTCACGGGGTCCTGCACTTGTTGGGCCATGACCACGAGGTACCGGCCGACGCCGACGCCATGGAGGCGCTGGAAATAGAGCTACTTGAGCGCTTCTGCTTTCCCGATCCCTATGAACTGATAGAGCCCTTGGAGGGGGCCCAACCGTGAACGATGACCGAAAATTCGAAGGCGAGGAAAGATCCTGGCTTGATCGTTTAACTCACTTTATCAGTGGAGAGCCTCAAACCAAATCTGACCTTGAAGGCGTTCTGTCGCTTGCCGAAGAGCACGAAATTATTGATGAGGATGCCCGAAAGATCATGGAAGGCGCGCTCATGGTCAGCGATATGCAGGTACGGGACATCATGATTCCACGGGCTCAGATGGTCGTGATTGACTCTGATAAAGAGCTGCCCGAGGTTCTGACGCAGATTGTCGCCGCTGGCCACTCGCGATATCCGGTGATCGGCGATGGCATTGACGATGTTATCGGCATTCTTCTCGCGAAAGATTTATTACCTCTGATACAACATGAAGGTCAGGCACCGCCGATTCGTGAATTAATGCGTCCATTTATCGCGGTACCGGAAAGCAAACGGCTGAATGTGCTTTTGCGGGAGTTCCGTCAAAACCGCAATCACATGGCAATCGTGATCGACGAATATGGCGGCATTGCGGGACTGATCACGATCGAGGACGTCCTAGAGGAAATTGTGGGTGAGATTGAGGACGAAACCGATATCGAAGAAGAACAGCCGATCAGAAAGAACGACGACGATGGATATACCGTTGAGGCACTGACCCCTATTGAAGACTTTAACGAGTACTTTGACACCCTCTACAGCGATGAGGAATTCGACACCATCGGTGGCCTTGTCATTAATGCGTTTGGACAGCTACCTAGCGCCAATCAATCCATCAGGCTCGACCGGTTTGAATTTACCGTGATCGACGCCGACGAACGTCGCCTGAACAAGCTGGCTGTCAAACCAATCCCTCCAGCTGAAACGCCGGAGTGATGCGAGAGGGCATGGCTGTCACGGCATTGTCGCTACTGGCCGGTCTGATTTTCCCTCTGGGTCTCTCTCCCTTCGATTGGTGGCCAGCGATTCCCCTCAGTTCCGGTCTACTTTACATTTGTCTGAATCGCGGTAGTTCGCTCGCCGCCTGGCGCTCAGGACTCGCCTATGGCGCCGGTTTTTTCGGCGGCGGCGTATCCTGGGTCTACGTCAGTATCCACGTTTACGGCGCCACGCCGGTTTGGCTAGCCTTACTACTCACCGCGATTTTTTGTGGGGGTCTGGCCCTTCTCTTTTCTTTACAAGCGCATCTTTACTCAAAGTTAGCGGGCCGCAACCCCGGTTGGAAGATCGTCCAATTTACCTCGCTATGGGTGCTGTTCGAATGGCTGCGCACCTATCTGTTGACCGGTTTCCCCTGGGCGTTTGCGGGCTATGGTGTATTGGATTCGCCGCTCAGCAGCTGGATACCGTTAATCGGCATCTACGGCTGCTCATGGCTGCTGGTGGGTTTGGGCTGTCTTACCGCAGAGGCATGTGCCGGTCGACATCATTCCCGTTTTTGGCTCGCCGGAGGTGCCACGGCGACCTCGATATTTATCGCTGGATTGTACTGGCAAGACACCGCTTGGACTCATCCAACCGGGAATCCAATACAGGTTTCCGCAGTGCAACCCAATATCCCCCTACTGGAGAAATGGGACCCTCGCCACCGACCACAAATTCTGGAGGATTTCAGCAGCGTCTCAGAGCAGCTTTATGCAGAGAGTGACCTGATTGTCTGGCCAGAGTCCGCACTGCCAGGCTATCGGGATCAATTGGAATCGACGCTGTTGAGGGTGGATGAGTCGGCCACGCAAGAAAACAAAACCGTGATTGTGGGCATCCCCACTCGTGATGCTTACGGCCGCTACAACAGTGTTACCGTGCTCGGGGCCGGGCAAGGTACCTACCACAAACAAAAATTGGTGCCTTTTGGCGAATATGTGCCTTTGGAGGATTTACTGCGCGGGGCTATCGCATTTTTTGACCTGCCCATGTCGCAATTCGTTGCCGGCCCTACAGATCAACAACCGCTGTCGGTGGGTTCAATTTCGGTGGCACCTTTTATCTGCTACGAAGTGGTGTATCCCGATTTTGTGCTCAATCAAAGCCGAACGGCCGAACTGTTGATTACCATAAGCAATGACACGTGGTTTGGTAATAGCGTGGGGCCTTGGCAACATTTTCAAATGGCTCGATTCCGAGCGGCCGAACTGGGCAAGGACCTGATCCGCAGCACCAATGATGGCGTCTCGGCGATTATTGACTGGCAGGGCAGGGTCTTGGTTACAACACCGCAATTTAGTCATGCCGTGTTGTCTGGCACCGTTCAACCGAGGGCGGGTGAGACGCCCTTTGCCCTTACCGGCAGTCTACCCGTGTGGGTTTTATCATTGATCGGCCTCGTGTTGGGCCGGGATCGTCCCTAATACTGGTAAACTCCGTCCGCCCACTGCCCCCTGTTGGCACAGAGCAAAGAAAACGCTAGAGGCCCGCCAGAGCGCATGGCCGTTATACCGAAGGACTTAGAGTTACATGAGCCAGGAATACCAACCCCAAACGCTTGAGCCGACACTACAAGCTGAGTGGGCACAGAGTAATCGCTTCGCAGTATCCGCGGACGATACCCGCGACAAATTCTACTGCCTCGCCATGTTCCCCTACCCCAGCGGCAAGCTGCACATGGGGCACGTGCGCAATTACACGATTGCCGATGTCATTGCCCGGTATCAGCGCATGCTGGGTAAAAATGTGCTGCAACCCATGGGTTGGGACGCCTTCGGGTTGCCCGCCGAAAATGCGGCGATCCAGAATCAGGTTCCTCCTGCGGATTGGACGCTCAGTAATATTGCTGACATGCGGCAACAATTGGCCCGCTTGGGATTTGCCTATGACTGGAGCCGCGAGTTGGCCACTTGTAATCCAGATTACTACCGGTGGGAACAATGGTTCTTTACGCGGCTACTGGAAAAAGGGCTCGCCTATAAAAAGGAGGCGGACGTTAACTGGTGTGAGACTGACCAGACGGTGCTTGCTAACGAGCAAGTGGTTGATGGCAAATGCTGGCGCTGCGACACCCCCGTAGAGCGAAAGGCCATTAACCAATGGTTCATCAAAATCACGGACTATGCTCAAGAACTGCTCGACGACCTCGATGGACTGAGCGAATGGCCGGAACAAGTGCGCACCATGCAGCGCAACTGGATTGGCCGATCAGAGGGTGCCACGGTTAGGTTTCCCTTTGCTGACGAATACATCGAGGTCTATACCACACGACCCGATACCCTGATGGGTGCGACCTACCTTGCGCTGGCGCCGCAACACCCCCTCGTTCAAGCGGCGGCCGCCAAAAACCCGGACTTGGGGGCGTTTTGCCAGCAAATCGGCGCTAGTACCGTCGCGGAAGCCGAGATGGCGACCATGGAAAAACTGGGGATGGACACCGGGCTGCAGGCGCGACATCCGCTTACCGACGAACCCCTCCCCATCTGGGTCGCCAATTTCGTGCTGATGGGTTACGGCTCGGGCGCGGTGATGTCGGTCCCCGCACATGATCAGCGAGACTGGGAGTTCGCCAGTAAATATGGGCTGCCGATTGTGCAGGTGGTATCAGACACACCAGAGACCCCTGCCGATCTATCCACTGGCGCCCACCTTGAGCGCGGCCCGCTTATGCAATCTGGCCGGTTCGATGGCCTCGATTTCGACGCTGCCTTCAACGCGATTGTCGATGAACTAGAGACTAAGGGTCTTGGATGCCGGTCGATCAATTTTCGCCTGCGGGACTGGGGCGTCTCCAGACAACGGTACTGGGGGGCTCCGATTCCCGTCATCAACTGTGGCACCTGCGGCGCCGTTCCCGTCCCGGACGACCAATTGCCTGTCGTATTGCCCACCGACGTCGAATTCAGAGGTGTTGGCTCGCCAATCAAAGACATGCCCAGTTTCTATGAGACTCACTGTCCTCGCTGCGAAGCGCCGGCAACCCGAGAAACCGATACCTTTGATACCTTTATGGAGTCTTCATGGTATTACGCCCGATACGCCAGCGTTAAGAACAACGCGGCAATGCTGGATCAGGAGGCGGACCACTGGCTGCAGGTCGACCAGTACGTCGGCGGTATAGAACACGCCATTTTGCACCTGCTATATGCGCGTTTTTTTCACAAGTTGATGCGTGATGCGGGCCTGGTCTCGACTGACGAGCCCTTCAAAAGGCTGCTGACTCAGGGCATGGTGCTCAAAGACGGCGCAAAAATGTCCAAATCTCGAGGCAATACCGTCGACCCCCAAGCGCTGATCGACCGCTATGGTGCCGATACGGTTCGGCTGTTTAGCATGTTTGCCGCACCTCCCGAGCAATCGCTCGAGTGGTCGGACTCCGGTGTTGAGGGCGCGCACCGCTTTATTAAACGACTGTGGCGTCTTGTTCACGACTTGAATGGCGCTACCGAGCCTCCCACCGCTCCCCAGTGGACGGAATCGCAGAAGCTACTGCGACGCAAAATTCATGAAACCATTAACAAGGTGAGCGATGACTATGGTCGCCGACAAACCTTTAATACCGCTGTCGCTGCGGTGATGGAACTGTGTAACGAAATATCACGACACCCCACTCAAGAACCCCTGGATCGAGCGGCGGTGAGCGAGGGATTGCACGCAGTATTGCGGATGCTGTGGCCCATCACTCCTCACTTGAGTGAATCCCTATGGCGCAGTCTTACAGGCCATGATTTTGTGGAAAGTGCCTGGCCAGTAGCTGATGAAAGCGCCCTGAGCCGGGAAAGCTTTGAAGTCGTCGTTCAGGTGAACGGCAAGGTTCGAGGAAAGATTGAGGTGCCCGCAGCGGCGGATGACGCAGCCGTTGAAGCCCTGGCAAAAGCCAATCCCAATGTGCAGCGTTTTATTGGGGAGGCAACAGTCAAAAAGGTGATTGTGATTCCCCAGAAACTCGTCAATATTGTCGTCCAATGACACCAATTTCCACATTTCGTCACACTTATCGCCTGTTGATGGTGGCATTACTTGTGGCAACAGTCGCTGGCTGCGGCTTCCAACTCAAGGGCGCTTCACAAGAAGGCAACGATCAATGGGAGGGTGTGACACTCCGCCTGATCAGCGCCGACCCTCGCTCTGAGTTAACGCGCGAGGTCACCCGCGAGCTGGTCGGTATGAAGATCACCCTGAGCGACGACATAAGCACCACTACCCGCCTCACGCTGCGCGAAGAGCAATTTGAGCAACGCAACGTATCGCTCACCGCTCAGGCGCGAGCCGCCGAGATGGAGCTGACACTCTCCGTTGATTTCGTGCTCCAACAAGAAGAGACACTGCCGCTTGAAGGTACGGCGCGTGTCAGTCAACAAATGTTGAACGATCCACGCAACGTCGTCGGAAAAACAGAGGAAATGCGCTTACTCCGCGAGGAAATGCGTCGCGATCTCGCCCGCCAAATTGTCAGACGCGTCAGTCGCGGCCTTGCTCGCTGATGCAGCTGAAGGCCTCACAGCTCGCACAGCACCTCAGCAAGTCATTATCTTCCTGTTACCTCATATCGGGTGAAGAACCCCTGATGGTGCAGGAGTGCTCTGATGCGGTCCGTCGAGCGGCCAAGGCTGCCGGCTGTAGCGAACGTCAATGTATCACCATCAGTCACAAAGATGACTGGCGGGAACTGGGTCATGCGGCAGGCTCACTCTCGCTCTTCGCCGAACGAAAACTCATTGAGATTCAACTCCCCTCCGGCAAGCCCGGCGCCGAGGGCAGTAAAGCGTTGCTGGAATATCTCGAAGGGGACTCCGACGATGTGTTGCTCATCGTCAGCGGCCGCATCGACAAGGCATCGCAAAAGAGCAAGTGGTACATGGCTTTAGATGGTGCGGGGATCGTCATCCCTCTGTGGCCTGTGACTGCCGCCGAGCTGCCCGCTTGGTTACAAGCGCGGATGCACAACGTCGGCATGCAGGTCGAAAAAGAGGCCGTCGCGCTCCTTGCAGAGCGGCTGGAGGGCAATTTACTCGCCGCCGCACAGGAAGTGGAAAAGCTAAAACTCCTCCACGGAGAGACACTGATTACCGCTTCCATGGTCAACGACACCGTGTCTGATAATGCGCGTTACGACGCTTTCAGGCTGGTCGATGTTGCACTCTCGGGAGACGCTCGAGCCGCTGTGCGCACCATAAGGGGGTTGAGAGCCGAGGCTGTGCAGCCGCCAGTTTTACTGTGGGCTCTGGCTCGGGAAGTGCGACTGCTGGCAGACCTGAAAAGGGATATCAGCGGCGGCGCCTCCGCCATCAACGCCCTCAACCAGCGCGGCGTGTGGAGAAATCGTCAACCGCTGGTGCAAAAAGCCCTAAACCGATTGACCGGGCGTGATCTCGCGCAGCTGCAAGCCCTAAGTTTTCAGGCAGACGGCGCCAGTAAAGGCTTTCTAGCCGGCAATGCCTGGGACGTCCTTGAGCAGCTGGTGCTGACTATGGCTCAGGGTGGATATGAGGCCACAAGGACGGCGCGACGCGCATAAAAGGTGGCAATGAAACACAAGCCCAACGTCCCCGCGATGGTCGATACCCAGCCAAAACCAAAGCCATCAACACCCGCACCCAAAACCGCAGCCCCCAAAGCGGGAGCACCCATTGCCAGCATGGTCCAAACACTCATCACCCGCCCGCGAAAATCCGGCGACGCATTGAGCTGTATCAGCGTTTGACATCCGGTTCCCGCAACGGTCGTTGCCACACTCAGCAGAGCAACCCAGAGACCCAAGGTCAGGACGCCGGCTAATGCGCGCAGTATCAGGAGCGTCAGACTGGAAAGCGCTATCGCCAAACACACCAGTAAGAGTAGACGCTGGAGGTCGGCCGACTGACGGCTGACAAGCAGTCCGCCCAAAACCGAGCCAAGTCCCGCCATCGCGACCAAAATTGCCAACTCCGAGGACCCCCCATTGAGGACCTGGCCAGACAGCGCCGGTAATAGCTCGATAAGGGTTCGTCCGAGCAAGCCGTTGAGTAGGGTTAGCCCCAGCAGCAATTTCAGATCCGCTCGCTGTATCAAGTATCGCGCCCCATCAACGAACTGACTCAAATAGGAGGCCTTAGTACTTACAGGGCGCTCTGCTTCCACTGTGAGGCGCGATAGTCTCCAGAAGGAAATCGAAAAAAACACGGTTGCCGTTAGCCAGGCCGCTACCGTATTGACCTGCGCAACCAGCATGGCGCCCAGTGCTGGCCCTATCATGCGGGCGATATTGAATGACATTGCCGAGTAGCCAACGGCGCTGGGCAGCGCCTCTCTGACTACGAGTAGTGGTATGAGCGCGAGGCGCATGGGGGAATGCAGCGATGTAGCCGTCCCCAACGTGGCGGCCAGCAGCGCTAGCGCAACCCGGTCATAAAGCCCCGAATAAGTAGTAACGGCGCCCACCAGCGCGATAGCACTGTGGAGGACCATGGACAGTTGCAGACCCCGCTGAGGGTTTACCCGATCAGACAATATGCCAAACCAGGGCGAGAGTAGCAGTGCGGGCGCTAACATCAGCGCACCCACAATCCCTACCCAGGTTGCGGACTGAGTGAGCTCCCAAGCACTCCAACCGAGCAGAAATCGAAGTAACCAGGCGCCCAAACTGGAAAACCAGCTTGCCGGGTAATAACGACGAAATCGTTGATCTGACAGGGCAGAGCGATGCATCTGTCGCTTTTCACGACAGTCAGAAAAATCTCCTCTTGCTTTTTCCGTCATGCTTAAATACTGTTTATTTATACAGTAATTTACTGTCGCACTAGCGCTCGGATTGCTCAAAGAACAACACAGGCAACAACAGGCGTATTGGCAAAAGCATGAAACAGGAATCCATCATGAACTATTTACTCGAAGACATTTTCCGTCGTGCCGATACCTGGCGGGGTATGGGCCAAAATGACCCTGCGTTTTTGGGTGCCAATGCGCTCTCTGCAAACAACGAAACACACTCCCTACAAGGTGTTGAAACCGGATTCGCTACTCTTGACGCCCAACTGTACAACAGAGGGTGGCCAGTCGGTGGGAGTATTGAAGTCATCAGCGAGCAGTGCGGACTCGATGCCATGGGTATTTTCATGCCCATCATGAAAAAACTATCGGGTCAGGGACGCTGGCAGGTTTTTATTGATCCTCCCTATACCCCGTATGCGCCACTTCTAGCAGACGAAGGGGTCGATCTGCAGGAAATCATGCTGGTACATCCCAAGGATCGTGAAGAACTGCTATGGTCTACAGAACAGGACTTGAGCAGTAAGACCAGCGGAGTGGTTTGTGTTTGGCTTGGTGCGACAGATTACCGTTATGCAGAGCTCCGAAAAATCCAGTTGGCCGCTGCCAGTAACGGCACGCTGGCGGTGCTCTTCCGCTCTGCGGAGGCGTTGTTACAAGCCTCTCCAGCGAGCCTAAAAATCCAACTCGAAGGCTACCGGCAACTCAAGATTCTCAAGCAAAGAGGTGGGCGCCAAAGCAGTACGATTCCACTCCCCTTTGACGACTCATTGCAGCTATCTTCACCAGCTTGGTCAATGGCAGATTACCCAACATCAGTTCGTTCCAGACCGGAACTGCGCCCATCCGCTTGATCACAGGTTTATCAGCGCCACATCGGCTATAAGAAGCGCACCGCTGTGGAATCCGTAGAAAAGAGCCGCTATGCTTGCGCCCGCTTTCGACGATGCCGAGATGCTTATGCAGGATTTTCCTCATCACTACCGCTGTGTTGCTACCGCAAATGCGGATCAGTCACAGGTCCGCATCGCCAGCCAAGGGCTCGCGGATCTCACCACGGATGTACCTACAGAATTTGGTGGCCCAGGGGATCAGTGGTCTCCGGAGGCCTTGCTTGTCGCCGCGGTAGCGGACTGTTTTGTGCTGACTTTTCGTGCCATTGCCGCGCCCTCAAGGGTGGTGTGGCATGCACTGGATTGTGACGCCACAGGAAAACTGGAGCGGGTTGACCGCACTCCCCAGTTTACCGAGATTCATCTCACCGTCCGCATCAGCGTTCCCGATGATATGGAAGAAGAGAAAGTGCTGAGGGTGCTCAAGAAGGCCGAGGATAGCTGTCTTATCACCAATTCCCTCACGGCCACTGTCCACCTCAACGCAGAGATCACGCGGCAATAGGCACAGCGCTGGGACGATGAGCGCCATCGCTTCAAATGTAATCTGACCCTCCTCCCCAAAAAAAAGCCCCGCACAAGCGGGGCATTTTCATCACCATCAGGATTAGGGTGAAGCGCTTACTACTACCGCGCCAGATCCATCGATGTCAAACCGATCGGCATCCATCACTTTGGTCCAGGCGCTGGCGAAATCCTTAATGAAGCGTTGACGGCTTTCGTCAAAGGCATAGAACTCCACCACCGCGCGCAGCTCCGAGTTAGAGCCAAACACCAGGTCGAACTCGGTAGCCGTCCATTTCAGCTCACCGCTCTGCCGGTCGCGCCCTTCGAAGACATAGGGCTGATCCGATGGCGCCCACGCCGTATTCATATCAAGCAAGTTAACAAAGAAGTCATTGCTCAATACGCCGGGACGATCTGTCATGACTCCGTGCGCGCTCCCTGCGGCATTAGCATCCATGGCTCGCATACCGCCCAAGAGCACAGTCATCTCCGACACCGTGAGGTTGAGCAAATCCGCCTTATCAATCAGTGCTTGGGCTGGCGTCATGAAGCCAAGGTCGGCCATGTAATTGCGGAAACCGTCGTGACGCGGCTCCAACACCGCCATCGATACGGCGTCACCCATTCCCTCGGTCGCATCAACACGTCCCGGCGTAAACGGCACTGACACCGTCACGCCAAACTCAGCAGCGGCACGCTCCACAGCCACGTTACCTGCCAGCACAATAACGTCTGCCAGGGATACCTGCTTGCCTTCGGAGAGACCGCTGTTGAAGTCGCCCTGCACCTCTTCAAGCGCCGCAATAACACCCGCCAGCGCTTCGGGATCGTTGACAGCCCACTGATTCTGGGGCGCCAATCGAATACGCGCCCCATTGGCGCCACCGCGCATGTCACTGCCACGGAATGTTGAGGCCGACGCCCATGCGGTGCTCATCAGCTGTGTATTACTGAGCCCCGTTGCTGCAATCGCATCCTTCAGCTGACTGGTCTCGCGGTCATTGATGACTTCGAAGTCCCGTGCAGGTAATGGATCTTGCCAGGCGAGAATTTCTTCGGGTACGTCGTCTCCAAGATACCGATCCCGAGGGCCCATATCTCGATGAGTCAGCTTGAACCACGCTTTGGCGAAGGCCAGCTCAAACTCTGCTGGATTCTCCAAAAACCGCTGGGAGATCTCGCGGTAACTGGGATCAAACTTTAGCGACAGGTCGGTGGTGAACATTACCGGCGCGTGCGCGACACCCTCGAGGTGAGCATCGGGCACGGTTCCAGCCGCCGCACCATCCTTGGGCTGCCACTGTAGGGCACCAGCCGGGCTGCGGGTTTGCTCCCACTCGTAAGCAAACAGATTGGCCAAGTACATCATGGACCATTGCGTTGGCGTTGCAGTCCAGGCCCCCTCCAATCCCGAGGTCACCGTGTCTTCTGCATTACCCTTGCCGCAGGTGTTCTTCCAGCCAAAGCCCT
>JAYNNB010000053.1:0-12164 GCA_038112515.1 Luminiphilus sp. | reverse complement strand
GAGCTGAAGGCAATGTATGGCGAGGGTACGCGGGTCAGAATGTATGGCACCAAATTTTATCGTGGCGTCGAGACCCTGAAGCTGAAGGTCACGCCCGAAGGTGACTCATCGATGACGCTCCAGTGTTCAAGTGACGCCGAATCTGATGAGCGCGTGGTGCTTAAAGATAAAAACGGGGACAAGCTGGTTTCCTGATTGAACCAGCCAGCAGCGTCCTTCAACGAGGGAATCACTCGATGAACTGGGATGACCTGAAGGTGCTGCTGGCGCTTTCTCGCGCGGGCTCCACCCGCAAAGCTGCCGCCATGTTAGGCGTTAGCAATACCACCGTGATGAGACGCCTTGAGTCTCTTGAGGAAACGATTGGTGGGCGACTCTTCGACAGGACACCTGATGGATTCAGAGCGACCCCGCTGGCCGACCAACTTCTACCCGCAGCGCGTGAGGTGGAGGAGCGGCTTGCTGAGGCTGAGCGGCAAGTATCTGGCAAAGACTCTGAGCTTGGTGGGCGCATCAAACTGTCGTTGCCGGCGGTGCCTGTGACTCACATCGCCGAGGCTGTCGCGGAATTTGCGGTCAAATATCCCCGCATTGAGCTAGATATTACGGTCAGCGATCATCCAGTCGACCTGGCGCGGCGCGAAGCCGACATCGCGGTCAGGGGTATTCCCAAGCACAAGCGCCCGCCCAAAGATATCGTCGGCATCAAACTGGGACGTATCTCGATGGGTTACTACGTTCATCGCGAGTTGCTGAGCGCGGCGTCACGGGGTCTTCGTGAGTTGACCTGTATTCGGGCCTCGGGCCGCGCACTCTCTTTGGGTGACTTGCCTGATCCCGAATCTCTGGGCCTCAAGAGCTGGCATCTGATTGACGGTATTACCCCACGCACAGTGGCGGTGACTAATCAATTGGGTGTCGCAGCATTGCCCTGCTTTCTGGCGAGACAGTACCCCGATCTGATGCTTCTGCCCGGTGTGCCCTCTGCTCACTGGGGCTATACCTGGTTACTGCACCACAAGGATTTGCGGCAGTCGGCGCGGATCCGTGCGTTGTTTAAACACCTCTCCTCCCTCGAGGAAAAATGGCCCAGCGCTTGGGATACCAGTCTCCCGGAAAAGACAAAGGCAGTATGAGGCTTCCGCTCCCGTTGTAGTCCTTGCCCTTTATCGGGCACGCTTTAAAGTCGCCGCGTCTCTTGAGCTTTTTAGCGATGCGGGTCGGGGCGCTACTGACCTGAGGTGTGCCAACCCATTTTACGAATGGTTGGCGCTTTCAAAGCTGTAATCGCCGTTTTTTCCTCAGTAAAAAAAGCGGCCGCATGTCGAGGGCCGTCTCTGCCAACTCCAGAATCTTTGACGCCACCAAAGGGCGCCCGAAGATCTCTAGCGAGTGGTGTATTAATCCATAGGGTGCCCGCATCCACTCCCTTCTGAAAAGCGAGCGCTCGTTGCAGATTCTGTGTCCAACAATAGCCCACCAAGCCAAAGCGGCTGTCGTTCGCGATGGATATCGCTTCGTTTTCATCATCAAAGATTTGAATGGTGACCACGGGTCCGAACACTTCTTCTTGGCAAATGGCATGCTGGTTGTGATCTACCAGAAAGACTGTGGGCGAAACAAAGTAGCCATCACCTAGATCAGATACAGGTTCGCCTCCTGCCAGTATGTGGGCACCAGCCTTTTTCGCTTTTTCGATATGATCGAGCACACGTCGCTGCTGAGCTTCAAAGGCTAGTGGCCCAACTTCAGTTTTGGGGTCAAGCGGGTTGCCAACTCGAAGCGCTTTCGTGCGCTCAACAAACGATTTGATAAAGCGCTGGGCGATCTTGCGCTGCACCAGAATTCTCGATCCGGCAACGCAGATCTGGCCCGCGTTGCTAAAGGCATTGACTAATGAGCCGTCGAGGGCCTGATCGAAGTGGGCGTCGTCAAAGACGATATTGGCGGATTTACCGCCGAGTTCGAAGTGAATTGGCGTGAGATGCGCCGACGCTGCCCCCATTATTTTTCGGGCTGTATGTCCCGTGCCCGTCAGGGCGATGCGATCAATACCAGGATGACTGGCCAGCAATGCGCCGGTCGCTGATCCATTACCATTGACAATGTTGCAAGTTCCGGCGGGCAGTCCGGCCTCCTCCAATAGAGAGACTAGTCGCAAGGCGGAGAGGGGCGAAAATTCTGACGGCTTTAAGACACAGGTGTTACCGAAGGCGAGGGCTGAAGCAATGTGCATACTCGCCATTGCCACAGGCGCGTTCCAGGGAACGAATAGCGCGGCCACGCCGGCAGGCTGCCGAGTCACGAGAGTTTGATACCCGGGCATTTGATTAAAGCTCTCTCCCGCGATGGTTCCGATGTAGTCGGCAAACAGTTCGAAATTTTCGGCAGCGCGGGGGATCTGACGTGACGCCAGGTGGGACAGTGGCAGTCCCGCACACAGGCAATCCAGGAGAGCAAGCTCTTGGGCACGTTGTTTAATGAGGTCCGCAGCGCGACGAAAAACTTGCTGGCGCTCTGCGACCGATTGCTCCGACCATGACCCCGATTCAAAGCTTTCTGCGGCGACCGCCACCGCTCGCTCTATCGTGCTGGCGTTATCTTCTTGCAGGACGGTAATGTATTCGCCGGTTCCCGCGAAGCGAATCGGCAACTGGGTTGAGTCTGCGCGAGTGGCGGTTGATTCGCCGCCAATATGGCCGGTAACTACCTCAGGTAACCTGAGCCCATAGCTTTTGATGATTTCCCCGATAGAAGTCATTGCGCCCCTCAGGCAACTGATATCAGCGTTAAGCGCCTGCCGATGGTTCTTGCAGATGGCGGGCGTGGAAGTGGAGGTGATCCCCTATGAAAGACGCAATAAAGTAGTAGCTGTGGTCATAGCCTTCCTGCATGCGCACCTCGATCGGGTAGTTGGCGGCGCGGCTGGCCTCCTCAATCAGGTGCGTTTTTAGCTGCTCTTCAAGGAAGTTATCCGCCGTCCCCTGATCGATGAGGATGGGCCGCTGCTCAGTCGCCTGACCCAGCAGCTTGCAAGTGTCATAAGCGTCCCATGTGGAGGTATCTGATCCCAGATAGTTGGAGAACGCTTTTTCCCCCCAAGGGCACTGTGTGGGCGCCACAATGGGTGAGAAGGCTGAAAATGATGCATAGCGGTCAGGATTTTTGAGGCCGATCGTCAGGGCGCCGTGCCCACCCATAGAGTGCCCGGTAATGGCAGCGCGCGAGGTGTCTACCTGCGGGCAGGCCCGCGCGACTACCTGCGGCAATTCCGTCACCACGTAGTCATACATATGGTAGTGCTCTGACCATGGTGCCTCGGTGGCATTGAGGTAGAACCCGGCTCCCAGACCCATGTCATAACTACCGTCGGGATCGTCTGCTACGCCCTCGCCGCGAGGGCTGGTGTCTGGTGCGACGACAGCCACTCCCAACGCTGCGGCATATTGCTGTGCCCCTGCCTTGGTCACGAAGTTTTCATCGGTACAGGTCAGTCCAGAGAGGTAGTACACCACCGGGACCGGTTTTTCCGAAGCCTGCGGAGGTAAGTAGACCGCATAAATCATGTCGCAATTAAGCGACTCGGACCGGTGCTGAAAGCGATACTGTTCGCCGCCGAAGCAGCGAACGGTGCTCAAACAGTTTGATGTCATTAAAAGGTCACCACCGAGCGGATGCTCTTGCCCTCATGCATTAAATCGAAAGCCGTGTTGATTTCGTCGAGCGGCATGGTGTGGGTAATCATTTCATCAATATGGATTTTCCCTTCCATGTACCAGTCGACGATCTTGGGCACATCAGTGCGGCCGCGTGCGCCGCCGAAAGCGGTGCCCCGCCACGACCGGCCCGTGACCAGTTGGAAGGGGCGAGTAGAGATCTCCTG
Organism: Luminiphilus sp.; assembly: GCA_038112515.1. Taxonomy (GTDB): domain Bacteria; phylum Pseudomonadota; class Gammaproteobacteria; order Pseudomonadales; family Halieaceae; genus Luminiphilus. Next base: position 8,281 of record JAYNNB010000053.1, on the reverse strand, counting down.
ACCGGCTCCCGCGACGCCAATAATGCAACTCTGCCCCCAGCCTTTATGGCAGCATTCCAGCGCCTGGCGCATCACATTGACGTTACCTATACACTCAAAGCTGTAGTCGACACCGCCACCGGTCATCTGAATCAAGTGATCGACCACGTTATCCACTTCGCTGGGGTTAACAAAATCAGTCATGCCGAACTGTGTCGCCAGCGCCTTTTTATCGGCGTTGAGATCGACACCAATAATGCGCCGTGCGCCTACCAGCTTGGCGCCCTGAATGACATTGAGTCCAATACCACCCAGACCAAATACCGCGACGGTCGCGCCGGGTTCTACTTTCATTGTGAAGGCGACCGCGCCAATACCGGTGGTCACGCCACAGCCGATGTAGCAGATTTTATCGAAGGGCGCGTCCTCACGTACTTTTGCCACGGCGATTTCCGGTAGCACCGTGTAGTTTGAGAAGGTAGAGCAGCCCATGTAATGCAAAAGCGGCTCGCCATCCAACGAGAATCGGCTGGTCCGATCTGGCATGAGTCCCTGGCCTTGTGTTTCCCGAATCGCCTGACAAAGGTTGGTCTTGGGATGTAAGCAAAAATCACAGGTGCGGCACTCTGGCGTATAAAGCGGAATCACGTGATCGCCCACCTTGAGGTCTTTGACGCCTTCGCCTACCTCGACCACGACGCCCGCGCCTTCATGCCCCAGAATGGCAGGGAACGCGCCCTCGGGGTCGTCACCTGACAGCGTGAAGGCATCGGTATGACAGACGCCCGTCGCCTTGATTTCCACCATCACCTCTCCGGCAGCGGGACCTCCAACATCAACTTCTGCGATCTCCAGTGGTTTCCCCGCTGCAAATGCGACTGCGGCTCGGCTCTTCATGACGTTTACTCCTTATCGTTAGAGGGTCGTAGTATGCCTCACCATGGGCGCACGGCCACCCCCGGTTAAGTAACCCTTGTCTCGCCCGGTAAGCCAGTTGCGTGCAAGCTGAAGACAACTGCAAATCGGCCTTTGGCGTGAGCCATTCTGTTTTCATAGTGCCGCGTGCATACTCAGGCTTCAGCGATCAATCGGTTCAATTAGGCAAAGCGCGAGACACTTTTTCACCATGACTACCGAGACTAAAACAGCCCTGTGGGTGCCCTCCGCCGAGCAGATTGCATCGGCTCAGCTGACCGCGTTTATACAGTCAGTAAAAGCCGCGGCGGGATTTGATGCTGGCGGTGATTATTTTGCCTTGCACCAGTGGTCAGTCGATGAACCTGCGGCGTTCTGGCGTGCAGTCTGGGAATTCACTGGGGTTCAGGGGGTCGCTGGCGATACGGTTTGCACCGACCCCGCTCGCCTTCCCGGCTGCCAGTGGTTCCCCGACGCGTCCTTGAATTACGCCGAAAACCTGCTCCGCTTTGATGATGATGTCGAGGCACTGGTTGAAATCGATGAGGGATCCGCACGGCGTACGCTGACCTATGGGCAATTACGCCAGGAGGTGGCCAAGCTTGCGAATTGGCTTCGTGAGCGCGGTATTCGACCGGGTGATCGCGTTGCGGGTTTTATGCCGAATGTTATCGAGACGGTTGTCGCGATGTTGGCAACAACCAGTCTGGGTGGCGTCTGGTCATCCTGTTCGCCTGATTTTGGTATTCAGGGCGCTGTTGACCGTTTCGGGCAAATTGCGCCACGGTTTTTGTTCGCTGCCGATGGGTATCGCTACAACGGGAAGCCTTGTGACTCTCTAGAACGGATAGCGCGGATTGCCGATGCCATTCCCGCGATCGAGGCGGTGGTTGTCGTGCCAAAATTGTCTTCGGACCCGGATATTTCGGGTATCAAGCACGCCATGCTGTGGCAGGAGTGCGTGACCGATAGCGCCGGGCCACTGCAGTTCGTACCCCGCCAATTTAACGACCCGCTATTTATTCTCTACTCCTCGGGAACGACGGGTGTGCCCAAGTGCATCGTTCACGGCGTCGGCGGCACGTTGTTGCAGCATGCCAAGGAGCACGCCCTGCACGCGAACATCGAGAGGGGCGACCGGTTTTTTTACTTCACCACCTGCGGTTGGATGATGTGGAACTGGTTGGTGAGTGGGCTCGCCCGTGGTGCGACTTTGGTTCTCTACGACGGATCACCGTTTGCGCGAGAAGGGCGCCGTTTAATCGACGCCATTGATGAAGAGCGGATCACAGTATTCGGGGTAGGCGCGAAATATTTGGGGGCGCTGGAAAAATCGGGTGTTGTGCCGGCGGCCGAGCACTCGTTAGCTTCCCTGAAAACGCTGTTATCGACCGGGTCTCCCTTGCCGCATGAGGGCTTTGAGTGGGTATACCGGGCGTTTAAATCGGATCTGCATCTGGCCAGTATTTCCGGTGGCACTGATATCGTTTCTTGCTTCGTGGGGGGGGTGCCGACTCTGCCGGTGTATGCCGGCCAGATTCAGGCGCCGGGTTTAGGGATGGCCACGGCGATCTGGAATGAAGAGGGAGTCGATGTAACAGGTGAAAAGGGAGAACTGGTCTGTACCCGGGCGTTCCCTTCTTGCCCGGTGGGCTTCTGGCAGGACCCCGATGGCGAGAAGTTCCGCGATGCCTACTTTTCCCGCTGGCCCGATGTGTGGGCACACGGTGATTACGGTGAGGTCACGCACGAGGGGGGATACATTATTCATGGTCGATCTGACGCCGTGCTCAATCCAGGTGGGGTGCGTATTGGCACCGCGGAGATATATCGACAGGTAGAACGCGTGCCCGAGGTCTTGGACAGCGTCGTGATCGGGCAGGTATGGCACGACGACGTTCGCGTGGTGCTGTTCGTTGTCCTGCGCGAGGGTGATGTGTTGAATGACACGCTGTGCGATGCGATTCGCTCGGAAATACGCGCGAATACGACGCCACGACATGTGCCGGCGAAGATCGTTCAGGTGGCGGATATCCCCCGCACGATTAGCGGCAAGATCGCAGAGTTGGCCGTCAGAAAAGTGGTGCACGGTGAGACCGTGGTCAATCAAGATGCCCAGGCCAACCCACAGTCGCCCCGCTTAATTGCGAACGTGCCAGAGTTGGATCTCTAGCCCTCGGCATATTCCTCAAGCGGTGGGCAGGTGCATACCAGATGCCGGTCTCCCCAGGCATTATCAACGCGCCCCACGGGCGGCCAGTATTTGTCGACTCTGAAGCTGGCGGGGGGGAAGCAACCCTGCTCGCGACTATACGGTCTGTCCCATTCGCCGATTAGGGCGTTGACCGTGTGCGGCGCATGCTTCAGCGGGTTGTTCTCGGGATCACTGTCGCCGTTTTCAATCGCCTGAATTTCTTCTCGGATAGAAAGCATGGCAGTGATAAAGCGATCCAGTTCCGCTTTGGTTTCGCTCTCGGTGGGCTCCACCATCAGCGTGCCGGCGACCGGCCAACTCATTGTCGGCGCATGAAACCCGTTGTCGATGAGCCGCTTTGCAATATCGTCGACCGATATGCCCGCGCGCTCTGAAAAGGGCCTGGTATCGAGGATACATTCGTGCGCCACGCGACCTTTGTTACCGCGAAATAAAATGTCAAAGCTGTCCTCCAGGCGCTTGGCGATGTAGTTGGCATTGAGAATTGCGATTTTGGTCGCTTGCGTGAGCCCCGCCCCCCCCATCATCAATATATAGGCCCAGGAAATAGGGAGAATAGAGGCTGATCCCTGTGGTGCGGCACTCACGGCGCCGACGGTTGTTTCACTTTCTGCACGACCGGGAAGATAGGGCGCAAGGTGGGCTTTTACGCCGATAGGCCCGACCCCGGGACCGCCGCCACCATGGGGGATGCAGAAGGTTTTATGTAAGTTGAGATGGGTGACATCTCCACCAATATCACCCGGCCTAACCAGACCCACCATGGCGTTCATGTTGGCACCATCAATATAGACTTGCCCGCCGAATTCATGCGTGATTTTGCAGATATCGCGAACGGTTTCCTCAAAAACCCCGTGGGTAGAGGGATAGGTGATCATGCAGGCGGCCAGGCGCTCCCCGGCGGCTTCGGCTTTGCTACGGAAGTCGTCCACGTCGATGTCCCCATTCGGCGCAGATTTAACCACCACGACTTCCAGGCCGGCCATTTGTGCGGAGGCCGGATTGGTGCCATGCGCCGACACGGGTATGAGGCAGATATTTCGGTTCGCCTCACCGTTGGCTTGGTGAAAAGCGCGTATCGTGAGTAGGCCCGCGTATTCCCCTTGAGCGCCCGAATTGGGTTGCAGGCTAAGGGCGTCGTATCCGGTAATCGCACAAAGCTTGTCGCTCAGATCGTCTATCAGCTCGGCGTAGCCGCGAGTTTGCTCGGCGGGGGCGAAGGGGTGAATATTGGCAAATTCGCGCCAGGTGATCGCCATCATCTCTGCAGCCGCATTGAGCTTCATCGTGCATGAACCCAACGGAATCATGGCGCGGTCCAGCGCAAGATCGCGGTCAGCGAGGCGCCGCATGTAACGCATCATTTCGGTTTCAGCCCGATTCAGATGGAAGATGGGGTGTGTCAGGTAGTCCGAACGACGCAGCAGCGTATCGGGGATCCGATAGACGGTTTCAGGAATAGCCTGTTTCCCTCGAATGCCAAATGCTTTCCACAAACGTTCCATGACATGGAGCAGCGTGCTCTCGTCCAGAGAAATGCCGATGCGACTGTCGCCGATCACTCGCAGATTGATGCGCTCACGCTGAGCTGCCTCGATGATCGCGCCCTGCAGCGGCCCGACATCAACGGTGATCGTGTCGAAGAAAGCGTCGGGTTCTACCTTGAAGCCTCGTTCCTTTAACCCCTCCGCCATGCATACCGTTTTTTGATGTACCCGCTGGGCGATGGCTTTCAGTCCCTCGGGGCCATGAAAAACGGCGTAAAAACTGGCCATATTGGCCAGTAGCGCCTGCGCAGTGCAAACGTTGGACGTCGCCTTTTCGCGCCTGATGTGCTGTTCCCGGGTCTGGAGAGCCAGGCGGTAGGCTTTGTTGCCCTGTGCATCGACGGAAACGCCCACAATGCGGCCCGGTAAATTGCGCTTGTAGGCGTCTTTACAAGCCATGTAAGCGGCCGAGGGTCCACCAAAACCCATCGGCACGCCGAAACGCTGGGTCGATCCCACTGCGATGTCTGCGCCCATGGCACCGGGTTCCTTCAGTAAGGTCAGCGCGAGGGGATCGGCAATGACAATGCCAATAGCGCCTGCTTCATGGAGAGCGGCGATGGCGTCACTGAAGTCGCGGATGTGGCCGTAGGTGCCCGGGTACTGAAAGATGGCAGCGAAGACTCGAGTTGGGTCCAAGTCGTCGGGTTCGCCGGTAATGACTTCGATGCCCAGTGGCTCGGCTCGCGTGCGCATCACCTCAATATTTTGAGGGTGGCAGTTAATATCGATAAAAAACCCGGGGGCACTTGATTGAGCAACACGTTGTGCCATGGTCATGGCCTCGGCCGCGGCGGTGGCCTCATCCAGTAGCGAGGCATTGGCAATATCCAGACCCGTCAGGTCGGTCACCATTGTTTGAAAGTTCAGCAGCGCTTCGAGTCGGCCCTGCGATATCTCGGGCTGGTAGGGCGTGTACGCGGTGTACCAAGAGGGATTCTCGAGAATATTGCGCTGAATAGCGGGCGGGCAAACCGTGCCGTAGAACCCTTGCCCAATCATTGTGGTAAACACTTTATTTTTTTTGGCAACCTGCCGCAGGTGATAAATCAATTCCCGCTCCGACAGCGGCGCGCCAAAATCCAGCGGAGCGTTTTGGCGGAGATCAGCCGGCACGGTTTGTTCGATGAGCTCGTCCAAGTTTGCGACGCTCAGCTCGGCCAGCATTTCGCGCATTTCCTCCGGCGACGGACCGATATGGCGCCGGTTGGCAAAGTCATAGGGGTCATAGTCAGTGGGAACAAAACTGATGTTTTCTTGTTTCACGCCGTGATCTCCAGTTGATAGATAACCCATTCCAGCATTCGCGTTTATCGCCGATACCGAGTGGGTAGGAAGGGAAGTTTTGTCTGTGTAGCGGGAAGCCGCGAGCCGCGTACCTCACCAAAAAGCTGCGTGTCTTCTTGCACGCAAGCATCGACCAGACCGATCGCGATCGGGCATCCCAGGGAAGGCGAATACCCACCCGACGTGACCGTGCCAACGCTTGTGCCCCCTTGGCTCTTGTCGAAAATTGGCACCCCTGCGCGCATGGGGGCCTTGGTTTCAGGCCTGAGACCAACCCGTCGCCGCGCCGGCCTGTTTTTTATTGCCTCAAAGATGTGTCGGTCGCCAGGGAAGCCGCCTTCACGTGCGCCGCCGACCCTGCGTGTTGTGCCAATGGCCCAGGTCAAGCCTGCCTCTACTGGGGAGATTTGTTCGTTGAGATCCTGCCCGTATAGTGGCAAGCCGGCCTCCATGCGCAATGTGTCGCGCGCGCCCAACCCGGCTGGCTCCACTTCTTCTATGGCTAGCAACGCAGTGAATAGCGCCTCACCATGGCTGATGGGCGCAGAGATTTCGAAGCCATCCTCACCAGTGTAGCCAGAGCGCGTTATCCACAAATTGCTGTTTTCCCACGCTGCCTCGATGGCGGTCAGGAAGCGCATGGTGGCCACCTCAGGCACCAGCCTTGCCAGCGCTTGCTCTGCGAGCGGGCCCTGAAGAGCGAGCAGGATACGATCACTGATCTCTTCAACGTCGTCGACCGCTCCTTGTAGCAGATTGAGGTCCTGCGCTTTTCTGGAAGCGTTGACCACCAGAAACAAGTCACTGCTGCGTCGCACCAACATGAAATCATCAAGGACGCCGCCTTGGTCATTGGTGAACAGCCCATAGCGCTGACGGTTTTCTGGCAGCCCCTCGATATCGCTAGGCGTTAGCGTCTCCAGAGCGGTGTCCGCGTGTGGCGAGAGCACAATTTGCCCCATATGACTGACGTCAAACAGCGAGGCCTTCGAACGGGTATGAAGGTGCTCTGTGATGACTCCTTGCGCGTACTGCACCGGCATCAGGTAGCCCGCAAACGGGCCCAATTTGGCGCCCATTGCCTCGTGCAGAGAATGAAGAGGAAGTCGTTTCAGCGTGTCCACTCAGGCCTCCCGGCTATTTACCGGGGTCGGCCCGGCACCGCGACAGCACATAGTTTGTGCCGCGATGCCCCCTCTGTCCTTGTGCCTGAGATCGTTATCCCTTCGGCAGACGCTCGAGGCGTCACTCTCCAGAGTTTTGAAGTTCTTGAGGTCCCTTTGCCTGAGAGTTTACCGGGGCGGTTGCTCCTTCGGCACCGGCATGACACCGGCTTCTCCCTGAAGAACGACCATAGATTATCAGAGGTGACTGCGTAATGTGGAGAGCACTTTTGCCAAAAGTGTCGCCGTTTCGTGCGAGCTTGATCGCAGCAGGAAAATAACCGTTGCCCAACCGTTATCGGCAAGCAATTCTGTTATCTTGACCGGTGGCGGGCTTGTAAGACATGACTAACACTCGTCAGGTCGATGGCATCGTCGCGGAGGGTTGGCAGATAGATTCGGGAGTATCAAACGACAAACCCTTGAGCCTCGGTGTACGACTTGCCTACGGTTGCGGCGCAGTCGCCTACGGCATTAAAGACAATGGCTTTGCCTATTTTTTACTGCTGTTCTACACCACGGTAGTCGGCCTTGAGCCCGCGCTCGCGGGGACGGCGCTGCTAATTGCATTACTCCTGGATGGGCTTGGCGACCCCATCGTCGGTTACTGGTCCGACAATACCCGCTCAAAGTGGGGTCGCAGGCACCCATTTATGTATGCGGCAGCGATTCCTGTTGCGATCTCCTATGCATTGCTTTGGCAACCGCCCGATTGGAGCGAAGGGGCGTTGTTTCTCTACCTGGTTGTTTTGGCCGTGCTGGTGCGCACGCTTATTACATTCTACGAAACCCCCAGCTCGGCACTGATGCCAGAGCTCACTGCTGATTACGACGAGCGCACGGCAATTCAGGCGTGGCGTTCTTTATTTGGTTGGGTGGGTGGCGCCAGCATGGCGGTCTTTATGTATGCCTTTTTGCTGGTGCCCAATGAGCACTACCCCGTTGGCAGCCTCAACCGGGAAGGCTATGAGACAGGCGGCTTGATTGCCAGCGGTGTCATGTTATTGGCGATATTGGTTTCAGCAGCGGGCACCCACCATCGCATTAAGGTGCTGGTTGAGCCGGCGCCGCGTGCCATCCGAGGGATTAGCGGTGTATTGGGCGAGGTACTGGAAACGCTCCGAGACAAGAGCTTCTTTGCTTTATTCATTTCGTCGATTGCCAGTTCTGTGGCG
>JAYNNB010000052.1:0-12321 GCA_038112515.1 Luminiphilus sp. | reverse complement strand
CTATTGCACATGAGAATAATTCGCATTACTATTCTCGTCCCATAAGTCAGGTGAGACCGTTCTCGTGTCCGGGTCGTCCGTCGTAGTAGCCTATCGCAACGCGTTTTTTAGCGCGGTTGGGCTCATGAGCGTTGTCGTCAGTGCTTCAACGATGGCCTCTGGTCAGTTGGAGGAGGTCACGATTATTGGTAGCCGCGACGCGGCGCGTGAAATTGCAGGCTCGGGCGCAGTGATTGAGTCTCTGCAGATTCGCGACGAGCTCGCTACTGATATCAATCAATTGCTCAAGACGATACCCGGCACCTATATTCGCGAGGAGGATGGGTACGGCTTGCGTCCCAACATTGGCATCCGCGGCGCAACGTCAGAGCGATCGGCCAAGATCACTTTGATGGAAGACGGTGTTTTGATTGCCCCAGCACCGTATGCGGCGCCTGAGGCCTATTACTTTCCGACGCTGGCGAGAATGCAATCCATTGAAGTACTCAAGGGTGCTGCTCAGTTGCGGTACGGCCCCCAGACAACAGGTGGGGTCGTTAATCTGGTGTCTACCGCGCAACCGAGTGATCCCGAGGGTCGGGTTCAGTTGGTTTATGGGCAGGATCACCAAACTGATCTGCTCGCCAGCTACGGCGGCCGGGTAGGTGCTTTTGGGTTCGTTATTGAGACCGCCCAGCGTTACAACGAAGGATTCAAGACGATTGATCGCTCGGATCAAGATACCGGTTATCAAATCGAAGATTATGTCGCCAAGCTGTCCTGGCAGGGTGAGCAGCACGCGCTCAATTTAAAAGCCCAGTATTCTGACGAGACGTCGGATGAGACCTATCTCGGACTCACAGATGCGGATTTTGCGCGAGACCCCGATCGTCGTTATGGCTTGTCCTCGCCAGACAAAATGACCAACGACCATAATGCAGTATCTATTGGTTGGGATTGGCAGATCTCATCGGTACTGGCACTAAATACCACGGTCTATCGCAATCAATTTCATCGGGATTGGTTCAAATTGTCCGGCGGTGGCGCGCTGGTTGATTCGGCTAATCGGGGTGATGCGGCAGCACAATCCATACTAGACGGCGAGGGCGACCAGCTTGGGTTGTCTTTCAAGCACAATAACCGTCGTTATGTTTCAGAAGGGATCCAAACCAATCTCAACTGGGAGTGGCGCGAGCATGCCGTAGCGGTGGGTGCGCGCTATCACGAGGATGAGGTTGACCGTTTTCAGCCCACAGAGCGCTATAACCAGATCGATGGTGAATTGACTCTTGATCGTATCGTAGACCCCAAAGCCAGTGATAATCGTCTGCAAACCGCCGAGGCGCTGGCGCTTTGGATCACCGATGCCTGGCAGGTGACTGATGCGTTGCGCCTTGATTTGGCGCTGCGTCATGAGCGAGTGGATACGCGGGAACAGCGATTTTCGGACATCGCCCGAAGTGAGTTGGCCTCGACCAGCGCAAATGACACGGCTATCTGGTTGCCCGGCTTGGCGGCGCTGTATCAGATCAACGATCAATGGTCAGTTCTCGCCGGCGTCCATCGGGGCTTCTCCCCCCTGGGCGGCGGCGCCCAGTCCTGGGAGAGACCTGAGACCAGCGTAAATTACGAATTCGGCCTGCGTTTCGAGGGCAGTGTTTTTGCCGAGGTGATTGGCTTTTACAGTGACTTCTCTAATAAGGGCGAGAGCTGCTCCAACGCGTACCCCTGTTCAAACGGTGCCACCAGCGGCACCTTTATTACGGGTGAGGCGTTGGTGGCGGGTGTCGAAGCGCAGGTGGGGACGGTAATCGAGACCGGTGCTGTGACTTGGCCACTGTCAATGGCCTACACGTTCTCCAGGGCCGAAGCCCGCGCTGATTCGGTTAGTAACGACATTCAACACGGCGATACGCTGGCCTCAGTGCCCGAGCATACCCTGAGCCTCAGGGTAGGCGCCGAGATTGGCGCTCGTTGGAACAGTTATGCGGTTGTTAAATACACCGACAGTATGTGTGTTGAGATTGGATGTAATCGCGACAGTTCACCTTACGCCGAGACCGACGGGTTTTTCAGCGTGGACCTGGGGGCACGTTATGCGGTGACAGACCGCCTGTCTGCCTTCGCGAAGTTGGAGAACGCGTTGGATAAGAGAGCCATCGTGTCCCGGCAGCCCGACGGTGCACGCCCGAATAAACCCATGACCGCGCTGGTGGGCGTGGAATGGATTTTCTGACACTGCCCAGCTAGCGAGCGCGCTCCTCTTGCCACCGGTCCTCTTTGTTCCCGTGGGTGCTTTCTCTGCTTATCTAATTTTCTTCGTAGCGAATCGATACCAGCGTCCAGCGTGCAATGCCCGACGGCGTTTCCAGTTCAATTTCGGTGTCGACCTCTTTACCTAGCAACCCCCTTGCCAGCGGGGAATCGCAGGAGATTTTTGCCGCTGTGAGGTCAAATTCATCGGGTCCGACAATCCGCCACTCCTGCACTTCGCCCGACTCGTTTTCAACCGCTACCCAGGCGCCAAACCACACCTTGGTCTTATCGCCCAAGGGCGAGCCAATAACCTGCAGTGCGTCCAATCGTTTGCGCAAAAAGCGCACCCGCGAATCGATTTCTCTCAGGCGCTTTTTGCCGTAGATGTAGTCACCATTTTCTGAACGATCGCCGTTCGCGGCCGCGGCACTCACAGCCTTGGTTACTTCCGGGCGCTCTATTTTCCAAAGTGCATGGAGTTCAGCGCGCAGCGCGGCCTCACCCTCTGGCGTGACGTAGGGGGAGCCCTGCTCCCGGGGTGGTCGGTATCTGCCCATGGGATCAGTGTAGATGGGCTTGTGGTGGCGCGAAACACTCGGCTAGAGTCAATTATGTGGCGAGAAACCGGGTCGCGCTTGGAAGGCACGTCACGGACGGTTCGCCAAAACGGTTTGTGTCGAGGTGATGTGTGTCGCGTTACGGCGGTTCGGTGCGTTTCTTATCCTGTGCTTTGATTGCACTGCTGGTTGGTATGCCGGCACGGGAGATTCGCGCCGAATCCTGTTTAACACTTCAGGGTCATGCTATTCAGGGTGGTCTCCTGTGGGGGCAAACCACTAAAAACTCCAACGTGACATTCGACGGGCGGGCTGTCCCCTTACTACCGGATGGGCGATTTTTATTGGGAATAGGTCGGGATATGCCTTCAACCGTCCAGTTGCTGATTCAAACCGATGTGCTATGCCAACAGGAAATCGTGATAGCGCAGCGCGAGTATCTCGTGCAAAACATCACCGGGGTGCCACAACAGACCGTGACGCCGAGTGAATCGCACCTGGAGCGCATCAGGTTAGAGCGGGAGAAAGTGCGCGCTGCCAAAGCCCTACGACTGCAGCGCGACGACGGGCTGAATGCGCTTCAGGCCGGATTCAGTTGGCCTGTGACGGGTCGAATCAGTGGCGTTTACGGCAGTCAGCGGATCTACAACGGTACGCCCGGCTCACCCCATTATGGCGTTGATGTGGCGCGCCCCGAGGGAACACCTGTGCTGGCCCCGGCACCGGGTGAGGTGACACTGGCAGAGCCTGATTTGTTCTACTCAGGCGGCACCGTGATACTGGATCACGGCTACGGGCTCTCTTCCTCGTTTTTGCATTTGAGCGAAGTCGCTGTCTCTGTGGGCGATCGTTTGCAGACCGGCGACTTATTGGGTGCCATTGGCGCGACTGGTCGGGCCACCGGTCCGCACCTCGATTGGCGCATGAGCTGGTTGAATCAGCGCATTGACCCGCAACTGCTGGTCCCGCCCATGCCGGATTGAGCGGTGCTCTCGGCCTTGTGAGGGCTTATACTCCGCTTTTTGGTTTTGAGGACCCTCCGAGTGCTGGACCCCAAACTACTCAATATTCTCGTTTGTCCCGTCAGCAAGGCACCGCTGACCTATGACGAGGATCGGCAGGAATTGCTGTGCAAGGCGAGCGGGCTCGCGTATCCCGTTCGCGACGGTATCCCGGTGATGCTCGAAGAAGAGGCGCGCGCAATGACGGCCGATGAGAAACTCGACTGAGCAAGAATCTATGACCGACACTATCTTTGGCAAGATCACGCGCGGCGAGATTCCCACAGACTTTCTCTATGAGGATGACCAGTGTGTGGTGATCAGGGATATTAATCCCCAAGCCCCCACCCATGTGCTGATTATCCCGCGTAAGCCTATCCCTAAGCTGGTGGACGCCAGTAGCGAAGATCAGGCGCTGTTGGGCCATTTGTTATTGGTGGCGGGCAAAGTGGCGGACCAACTGGGTGTGGGTGATGCCTTCAGGCTGGTGATCAACAATGGAGAAGGCGGCGGACAGACCGTGTTTCACCTGCACTTACATATCCTTGCCGGGCGCGAGATGGCTGAGGGCGCCCTCGCCAGTGGACTTAATTAACGCCGTCACCGACGCTTTGATTGCTGGAACCCATTCATGAAAACGGCCGATATTCGCGAAGCTTTTCTCAGTTATTTTGAGGCGCAGGGGCATACCCGGGTTGAATCAAGCTCTCTGGTGCCTGTGGATGATCCGACCCTGCTCTTTACCAATGCGGGCATGAATCAGTTCAAGGAGGCCTTCCTCGGCCTTGAGCAACGTCCCTACGTGCGCGCGGTAACGGCCCAAAAATGTGTGCGCGCGGGCGGTAAGCACAACGATTTGGAAAACGTGGGTTACACCGCGCGCCATCACACTTTCTTTGAAATGCTGGGCAATTTCAGTTTTGGCGATTATTTCAAACGGGAAGCGATTCAGTTTGCCTGGCAGTTTTTAACTGAGACCCTTGAGCTACCGGCTGAGCGATTATGGGTCACCGTACATATCAGCGATGATGAGGCGGCAGAGATTTGGGTTAAGGAAATCGGGATTGACCCCAATCGGCTATCTCGACTCGACGAAGATAATTTCTGGCAGATGGGCGATACCGGCCCCTGCGGACCTTGCTCTGAAGTGTTCTACGACCACGGCCCCGATGTGCCTGGCGGCCCTCCGGGGAGCGAAGATGATGATCTGGATCGTTATATCGAGATCTGGAACTTGGTGTTTATGCAGTACAACCGCGATGCGCAGGGAGAGCTTCATCCGCTGCCAGCTCCCTCTGTCGATACGGGCATGGGCCTTGAGCGTATCGCCGCTGTCCTTCAGCACGTGCACTCCAATTACGAGATTGATCTGTTCACCGCACTGATCGATGCGGTGGCGAGGCAGTTAGGGACCTCTGATGTCACCGATAAGTCGCTGCGTGTCATAGCGGATCATCTTCGCTCTACAGCGTTTCTGATTGCTGATGGCGTGTTGCCCGGTAACGAGGGCCGAGGATACGTGTTGCGACGGATCATCCGCCGCGCTATCCGTCATGGCAATAAGTTGGGCGCGGAAGCTCCCTTTTTCGCGGCGTTGGTTCCGGAGTTGGTCACACAAATGGGTGAGGCTTACCCGCAGTTGCAGGCGCAGCAATCGACAATTGCTGCCGCGCTGCAAGCGGAGGAAGAGCAGTTCGCGCGCACGCTGGACAATGGCATGGCAATTCTCGAGGAATCTTTGCAACAGATAGCCAACGAGACGATTCCCGGTGATGTCATTTTTAAGCTTTATGACACCTACGGTTTCCCGGTGGATCTGACCAACGATATTGCTCGCGAGCGTGGCCTGTCTCTGGACCTTGATGGCTATGAAGCTGCGATGGCGGCCCAGCGTCAGCGCTCTCAGGACCATGCCGGATTCAAAGTGGACTATAGCCAGAGCCTGACTATCGAGGGCGAGACTGAGTTTTTGGGTTACGAGGTAGATCAGGCGGATGGCAAGGTGGTTGCAATTTTGTCTGATGGCGTGGCGGTGGATGAGTTGGAGTCCGGCCAATCGGGCGTGGTGATTCTGGATCGAACGCCCTTTTACGGCGAAAGCGGTGGTCAGGTAGGGGACTGCGGACGTTTGGTGAGCTCGGATGGTGCGTTGGATGTGAACGACACCACAAAGGCCCAAGGCCATCATTTGCATCACGTCGTGGTGACCTCTGGTGGCTTGAAAGTAGATGACACAGTAGCAGCGGAGATTGATGCGAGTCTGCGTAACAAGACGCGCTTGAATCACTCCGCCACCCACCTGTTACACGAAGCATTGCGTCGGCAGCTGGGCGACCATATTTTACAAAAGGGCTCGCTGGTTGACTCTCAGCGCCTTCGATTCGATTTCTCCCATGGCGAGCCGGTCGCTGCTGAAACTCTGGCGACCATCACGAGCATGGTGAACGAGCAAATCCGGGCCAATGCTGAGGTGACCACCGAGTTGATGGACATGCAGGCCGCCATTGACGCGGGTGCCATGGCGCTCTTCGGTGAGAAATACGGCGACGAGGTGCGTGTGCTGACCATGGGCGCGGATCGTTTCTCCGTTGAGCTGTGTGGCGGAACCCACGTTTCGAGAACCGGTGATATAGGCCTCTTCTGGATTACCGGAGAATCGGGCATTGCCAGCGGTGTCAGGCGCATCGAAGCGCTAACTGGCGAGGCGGCGCTTGCCCATGTGGCGAGTCTGTCTGCGAATATGCACTCGGTCAGCAATGCGTTGAAAGCCTCTCCAGACACGGTGCTCACCAAGGTTGAGTCGCTGCGCGCGGAGCTGCGGGATTTAGAGAAGGAATCAGCGCGCTTGCGCCAGAAGCTGGCGAGTTCTGCCGGCGGCGATCTGACTCAGGATGCGGTAGAGATCTCCGGGATAAAAGTGCTTGCAGCCAAGATAGAGGGCGCAACAGCGTCGACGCTGCGAGACACGCTAGACCAATGCAAAAACAAACTCGGCACGGGCGTGATTCTTCTTGCCGCAGTGGAAGAAGACAAGATCGCGCTGGTGGCGGGCGTCACGCAGGACACAACCGATCTGATTAAGGCCGGTGATGTGATCAAACATTTTGCCGGTCAGTTGGGTGGTAAGGGCGGTGGCCGGCCGGATATGGCGCAAGGCGGTGGTTCTGATGTGGCTGCGCTGTCGGAAGTGCTCGCTACCTTGCCTGATTGGGTATCTGCGCAGCTCGGGTAGGCCTCGCTCGCTAGGCGTATTGCTGCCTCAGAACAAATTTTTGAACCTTTCCGGTGCTGTTGCGCGGCAATGCCTCAGTGTTTTCAACCCTTCGGGGCCACTTGAAGCGTGCGAGATGACCCTCGCATTGCGCACACACAGACTCGAGTGACACAGGATCGCCACTGATGCTGGCGATGACGGCACAACCGACTTCTCCCCACTTCTCATCGGCAACGCCAATGACAGCCACCTCTCGGATATCTGGATGTGCCATCAGCACCGACTCCACTTCGGCGGGATAAACGTTCTCCCCACCGGAGATATACATATCCTTGATCCGGTCCTCAACTGACAGCCTGCCAGTCGCGTCGCGACGACCAATATCGCCAGACTTTAACCAGTCGCCAACGAAGGTTTCTTCGGTCGCATCAGGTCGATTCCAGTAGCCCGGGGTCACGGCCGCGCCTCGCATCCATATTTCCCCGACCTCGCCTTCAAGGGCTTCCTCGGTCTCGGATTTCATCACTTTGATCTCGCCATAGGGCAATGCGCGACCGGCGTAACCCATGTGGGCGGGAAGGTCAGACTTTTGTGCCATGCAAATGACACCGGAAGTTTCGGTCATGCCGTAAACCTCCTGCAGCAAAATACCGCGCTGTTGCCATTCCTTTAGCATCGGCTCAGGCACCGACTCTGCGCCCGTAGCGGCCACTCTTATGCGGCTTAGATCGATACTATCGATATCCGGTTGCAGCGACATGGCGCTCCACATGGCGGGCACCCCGCCAATATTGGTGATACCCAAGTCTGGGTCATTGATCGCATTGAGCATGGCTTGCGGCTCGAAACCCCGCATCATGAGGTGCGGTATGCCAAACTTCACCGCCATCAACACAAATTGCATGCCGCCAATGTGGAAAAGTGGCATCACGTTGAGTACTCGACTATCGGGACTGGCTTCGCTGGGTTGCAGCAAGTTGAGTGCAGAGGCCAGCATCATGCGGCGCGTATACATCACGCCTTTGGGCTTACCCGTGGTGCCTGATGAATACATGATCATTGACAGGGTGTCGGCATTGACCGGGGCGGGCTCAAGCGCTGAACGTTTTGGTGAGAAGCAGGTTTCATAGGCGCTTTGAGAGCCATCGAGGGTACTCTCTACCAGATGCTCAGGTTTTACACCGTCGTCGATTGCCGCGACCACCTCGCGGAATTCCTTGTCATAGAAAATGGCCGATGGCGTGCAGTCGCCGACGATAAAACTCAACTCGGGCGGGGTGAGCCTAAAGTTCAGTGGAACATAGACCGCGCCGATCCGGAGCGTGGCGAAGAAAATCTCCAGCACGTCCGAGCTGTTGAGCCCCAGATAAGCGACGCGATCACCAGAGCTGATTCCTGTGCTCAGCAGCCAGCGAGCGAGTGCTTCCACGCGATCATCGAATTGGCGCCAGGTGAATGGACGTTTTCCGCTGAGATCGTAGACGGCGAGGGAATCGGGCTGAACCCGGATTTGCTGATGGATCCAGTCGTTGTAGAGCGGGTCAGGTGAAGTCATGGTCGATCATTCGTATTTTTCTCGCTTATTCCTTAGCGTAGAGGATCGTTCCAAAGCTTGCCACTATCACCAAACCCGGTTCTCACCGGGCGCCTAATCGTGTTAAATACGCGCCCTCATAACAGCAACCTTTTTCAGGCATGGCGCTGATTGTTCAAAAGTACGGGGGTACGTCGGTCGGCTCGGTGGAGCGGATTGGCGCCGTCGCAGATCGCGTGGCTCGCTTCAAAAGCGAGGGCCACGATGTTGTGGTTGTCGTATCTGCAATGTCTGGCGAAACCAACCGCCTGCTTGCGCTTGCTAAGGAAATACAGGCCAATCCTGCGCCAAGAGAGTTGGATGCACTGCTGAGCACGGGTGAAAAGGTGACAACTGCGCTACTCAGTATGGCGTTGCATGAGCGGGCTGTGCGCGCTCGTTCGTACAGTGGAAATCAAGTAGGCATTCTCACGGACAGCGCTCACAACAAGGCCCGTATCCAGGATATTCAGCTTGGTACGCTGAAGTCGGAGTTAGAGGCGGGCGGTGTGCCGGTGGTGGCCGGCTTTCAGGGGGTTGATGTACAAGGCAATGTGACCACTCTAGGGCGCGGAGGCTCCGACACCACAGCCGTGGCGTTGGCGGCGGCACTCAAAGCAGATGAGTGTCAGATCTATACGGATGTTGATGGGGTCTACACGACCGATCCCCGCATGGTCGACGGCGCAAGGCGACTCGATCACATCACTTTTGAGGAAATGCTCGAGATGTCGAGCATGGGTTCAAAGGTGTTACAGATTCGATCCGTAGAATTTGCGGGTAAATACAAAGTGCCGCTCCGGGTGCTAAGTAGTTTTGAGGAAGGACCGGGGACACTGATATCGACCGAGGAGGACACCTCAATGGAGGCGCCAGTTATTGCGGGGATTGCTTTTAATCGTGACGAGGCAAAGCTGACGGTAGTGGGCGTGCCCGATAACCCCGGCATGGCCTATCGCATTTTAGGCCCGGTGGGCGAGGCCAACATCGAAGTCGATGTGATTCTGCAAAACAGTCGGGGTGAAAACGAAACCGACTTTACCTTTACGGTGGCGCGCAGTGATATGGACAAGGCAGCGCAGGTACTGGCCCCAGTCGTCGCGGAGTTAGGCGCTGGCGAGGTACTGACAGACGATCACATCGCCAAGGTCTCCGTCGTTGGTGTGGGTATGCGGTCTCACTCCGGCGTGGCGGCAACCATGTTCAAGGCCTTGGCCGATGTGGGGGTTAATATTCAGATGATCAGCACTTCAGAGATCAAGATCTCGGTGATCATCGAGGAAAAATACCTTGAACTGGCGGTGCGGAGCCTGCATTCTGCTTTCGGACTTGATGCAGACGATAATAGCGTGCCGGCGTAGATTCCCGGCTCAGCTCAGGAGGAGGCACCGTCAGGTGCTCGTCCCATAAAACAAGGAAGTGAGTCATGTTGATTTTGACACGACGTGTGGGCGAATCGCTGATGATCGGTGACGATGTAACGATCACCGTGCTGGGCGTGAAAGGCAATCAGGTGCGTATTGGTGTCAACGCACCCAAAGAGGTCGCGGTGCATCGAGAAGAAATCCTTAATCGCATTGCAGATGTCTCTTCCCAAGAGCAAGAGACAGAGCGCTAGTGCAGAGATTGCGAAGAAACACCAAGAGAGCCTGTCAAGGCGACAGCTGAAGTAGCATCCGTGACGAGTTGCCTGCCTTTGTAAAGCTTAACCCCCGCCTTAGCACTTGCGGGCAAGGGGATTTGCCTCTTCGCTAAATACGCGAGCAAATTGGATTCCTTTTCCAGTAGCGAAGCGCTTGATAACGGGCTTTTTATTTGAACGCTAAGCTCTGAATGATAAAGGCTAGTCGACGGTCATCGCCTGTCGCTTGGAAGGTGCGATCCGCAGAGATGCGCACATCAAACTTGGCATCTTTCTCCACGGTGACAGGAAACTTCAGCTTGAATTTGCCCGAGTTGACCTCAGCTGTCGTGACGATTTCGTCGGCGACGCGGATAGTCAGATTCGCTCCAGAACATTCCTTTGGGCACCATCCTCTGAACTCTGCGCCAGATAACCCGCGTTCACTTTGAAAGCTGACTCTGACAGTTTTGCCGGCCCAGCCATCATCCCAAAATTCCTCTGCGTTAGATATCTGAGTGGCTCCGGTGACGGGAAAGCTGTCAAAGGTTCGTGGGGCTGAAGGTACGTTTTTAAATCCGACAAAAATATCTCTCCAAATCCCGTGCTCACCGGCGGGGTGCAATTCTATGGTCTTGAACTGACCAGACTCTTCCATCAGTTTCATCACCCAAGAACGATCAATCTCAGCGGGGCGATCCTGTATCTTGTCCTGATAAATTGGCTCGGTCGTATAACCCATTTCTATTACGCAGACCGAGTCTGTCTTTTCGAAGATTTTCGCAAAACATTGCAGGCCAGCTTCGTATCCTTTCTGAGCCATTACCCATTGCACCGTTGCGAAAGAAGAAACTACGTCGTAATGCCGCTCGTTGGAGAGCAGGTGCTCGAGTAAATCTTCCTGCGTGTAGCTGATATCTTGTGCTTTGATGGCTGCGAGTTGCGAAGCCCAATCGATAAAGTCTTTGCTGACATCTACGCCATGAGACCGAAAGCCTCGATTTGCCATGGCGTCGGAGAAGAAGCCGGAGCAACAGCCTAGATCAACGAAAGAAGGTGGTTGGGTGCTATTGGCCAGTTTGTCGCCAATGGATTCGCAGCGCGATACGGCATCCAGCACAATATTAAGTCGCGAGTAACAATCTTTACGCACCAGCTCCCAGTCATCCATTTCGACGCCGAAAAAGGGTTGGTAGGTATGTAAATCACCGGGAAATGGATTAGCCGCTCGTACCTTTTCCATCAAAGCTTCAACCGACATTTCCTTGCCCTCCTCGTAGCAATCTGAACAATAGTAGTCTGGGAAAGTTAAGTTGTTTTGATAAATTACTTTCGTCGCATCGCTATCGCAACGCGAGCATTGGACCGAGAGATGAACGTGTTCGTGCGGTTCCCCAGACAACAGTGCTAGTTGAGCTTTAGACGGCGTCCCCACTCTGACCTCAACACCTTCTTTGGCTGCACTGAGCCAATTATTGGCCAGTGAGGGTTGAAAATATTGCGCCTCGTCAAAAACAATCATCTCACCGGGTTTCGATGACGCCAGAACGACTCCGGCCTCCGCCGAATCTATTACGGCATTAATAGGAAAGCTTTTATTCCTATCTCGACAGCCCATTAAGCCGCCAGGCTTCACATTAGGGCGTCGAGTCAGTGCGTCATGCTCCGATGAGAGTAACAACGTGACTGAATGACCTGCGTCTTTATAGCTAGCCATTTCAGTGATTAAAGCGCTGGTTTTTCCAGAGCCGGGTAACCCCGTATAAACTTTAAGCGTCATTTGGATGATGCGAGTCGGAAACGGCGCCCATGGTACAGCAAAGATCTATGTCAAAGTAAATTCAACGCAGCGCTAACGGCGATTTGTAACTGGCGGTCTGTGTCGCGTTATTTTTACTGGCAGTTCACCTTGCATCTGAGTGTAAAGTGGGCAATCTCGCGCTCCGATATTGCAAGTCGCAGGAGTTGTGGTAGCCTCTCGCGACTTTAAACGATCGCCAACTTGAGAGCGTAGAGACGCAAAAATACCCGTACCTCTCTTCCTGGTAGCGATGCTCAGTGATTGATGTGCGATTCGGTAGTGCCGAGCAGGTGGTAAAAGTGAGGCGCTAAAAAATGTG
>JAYNNB010000051.1:0-12711 GCA_038112515.1 Luminiphilus sp. | reverse complement strand
CAACCCCGGAGACTAATCCGTCCGAGCTTCAGGAAGATATTCTCGGCCTGCGGCCCCAGCTTTTGGGGCGCGGGCGATTCACGACTTCATGTTTTTGTTGCCTTCTGGATCGCCGCCATGCAGGGCGCAACGATCATTAAAAGGACTTGCGAGGTTGATCAGATGCGGTTGAGCGTTATCGTTGTAGCGTGGTTATGGGCTCTCTCACTCGGCGTGTCGGCAGCAGATTGCCAACCTTCGCAATGGGGGGCTGATGATCAGATTGGCGCTGCTAATCGAGTTACCGAAGCGCGAACGCGTGCCGCAGCGACGCTGGTTAAAAAGGGTGCAAGTCACCCCCTTGGCATCGTCATTTCCCCCGGTATGCCGTCTTATCCGCCACGCTACACCGCGCTGCAGGTGGTGCAACCCGATTTGCACTTTCGCACAGAGGGCTCGCATAAGTACGGTTGGGAGATCAGTGCAAATGATGATCTGGTGCAAATGTGGCTTGGAACAGGACCGCAATTGGATGGGCTTGGTCATTTGGGTGAGAGCGGTACTTTTTACAACTGCAACAGGGGTGAAGATTTCGCCTCGATTACCGGTCTAAGCAAGCTTGATATCAGTCAGATTCCGCCTATGGTCGCTCGGGGTGTACTGATCAACATGGCAGCGTATTTTGGGGTTGAGCACCTAGCGCCGGCGCAGCCCATCACCAGTGAAGATATTGCTGCGGCCATGGCGGCGCAGGGGATATCCGTGGGAGAGGGCGATGTGGTGTTGCTCCACACAGGCTGGACAGATGCCAAATTGAATTCGGACCCCGATTTATGGGTAAGCACAATACCCGGTATCACCAATGAGGCGGCCTATTTTCTCGCGGAGATGAAGCCGCTGGCGGTTGGTGCAGATACATGGGGTTTGGGCGCAGTCCCTCCGCGCGAGGGTGATAAGGTGTTTTACGACCACGCTGTGTTGCTAAAGCAGAACGGTATATACATTCTCGAGACAATGAACACCGGTCGTCTCGCAGCGGAGGGTGTGACCGAGTTTATGTTTGTACTGGGACAGGCGCGCTTAAAGGGCGCGGTGCAAATGGTGATCAATCCTGTGGCGATGTGGTAAGCGCCATATGACAGAGACTGTAACCCCTGCGCCGTTTCATCTCGCCATCCCCGTGGATGATTTGATTAAAACCGCTGCTTTTTACGAGGCGATTCTGGGTTGTACTCGAGGTCGGGAATCAAAAGATTGGATCGATCTTAATTTTTTTGGTCATCAGGTCGTACTTCATCAAGTGGACTCAGTAGGCCCTCGGGACGCCGCCATGAATGCCGTAGACAGCGAGTGCATTCCGGTGCCTCATTTTGGCATCGTTCTGGATGGCGCTACCTTCGAGGCATTGGCGGAGCGGATCGACTCCGCGGGTGTCGATTTTAGCATCGCGCCAACCACCCGGTTTGCGGGGCGGACAGGAGAGCAACGCACATTTTTTTTGCGCGATCCCTCTGGCAATTGTCTGGAATTCAAAACATTCGCCGACCCCGAAATGTTGTTTGAGAAAGATCGCTCAGTTTACGTTTGAGCGATACACTGAGAGTAGAGATGAAGCTCGCCCATGCGAGACCATTCATGGGCAGCAATGTCAGCCACGGCCGGCCTCGGTCAATCAGTGACTCGTATTAACCCACAGATGCCAGCGAGGATTTTTCTCCAGTGAAGCGTGCAGCCGTTAGAAACATGTTGGAAATGCAGTCGCGAATGAATTCCCGAGTTCATGAGCACTGGATTGATCAGGATTTTGCCTGGTACCGAGCGGTGTGGATTGAGTGTGGCGAGTTGATGGATCACGTGGGGTACAAGTGGTGGAAAAAGCAAGAGCCAGACATGGATCAAGTCCTATTGGAGGTGGTTGATATTTGGCATTTCGGTATGTCTGCGCTTTTCAAGACGGAACCTGACCTGGGCGCCCTCGCGGACAAGATTACCGCCGACCTGTTGACCGAAGAAAATAGAGATACGGATATTCATGAAGCGACTGAGTCGTTAGCGCAACACGCATTACAGTCCAAATCTTTTTCAGTGCCGCATTTTGCGGTGCTGATGAGGGCATGTGGCCTGACACCCGAAGCGCTGTATCAGCAATACGTGGGTAAGAACGTGTTGAACTTTTTTCGTCAGGACAACGGGTATCAAGAAGGCACCTATATCAAGCTCTGGGGTGGACGAGAAGATAACGAGCACCTCGTGGAGGTGCTTGCGGCTCTCGACGATACTGCTTCCGATTATCCTGAGGCAGTCTATCGAGCGCTCGCTGAGCGTTATCGCGAGGCGCTATGAGTGCCTTTCGAGCGCATTATTATCAAACTGATGACGGCTTAACGCTCTATGCGCGAGATTATCCGGGGCCTTCAGTTGGGGCGCCCGTAGTGCTGTGTCTGCACGGGCTCACGCGTAACAGCCGCGATTTTCAGGATTTGGCGATCGACTTAGCCCGGTATTTCAGAGTGCTCGTCCCCGAGCAGCGGGGAAGGGGGCTGTCCGATTACGACACCGACAGCGCGCACTATACGATTCTTCAGTATGTTCAGGATATGACCCACCTGTTGCGCAGCCTCAAGATCGACCGAATCTCAGTCGTGGGGACCTCGATGGGTGGGCTGATGACTTTCGCGCTCAATGCGCTGCATCCCGGACTCATTGCGCGTGCAGTTATTAATGATATTGGTCCCGAAATCGCACCGCAGGGGTTGGCGCGGATAAAATCCTATGTCGGTGCGGCAGGGCCTTTTGATGACTGGGAGGCCGCCAGAAATTACATCAAAACGATTAGCGCCGAGATCTTTCCGAAATGGAGCGCGCAGCAATGGAGCGACTTCGCTAAGCAGAGCTACATTGAACGCAATGGGAAGATAGTCATCGATTACGACCCGGGGATTATCGAGCCGCTGCAGGTGGATACTGGGGATGCGGAAACTGAAACACTGTGGGCGATGTTTGACGCCTTGGCGCATGTGCCCCTGCTGTTGGTTCGGGGCGAGCTTACTGATTTGCTGTCGGAGAAGTGTGTTGCCGAAATGCGTCGGCGTCATCAACACCTGACGGTACTGACGGTGCCCGATGTCGGTCACGCCCCCATGCTTAACGAGCCGGGGGTAAGTGCAGCGATTCAGTCCTTTTTAACCAGCTAAAGCTTGCAGTCTGCAAGTACTGTGGGGGCATGTGCTGTAAGGATGCTGACGCCTCAATGACCGACGGCCATATTTCCTAAATAGTCCATTTTCCCAAGCGGTGTACCCAATGCCCGCAGAATCGCATAGGTCGTTGTGGCGTGAAAATAAAAATTGGGTTTCGAGAAAGTGGCCAGGAATTTATCGGTGGTGAAAGGGATTTCCATCTCACCCATTTTAAAGCACATGTTTTTACCCGACAGTGCTTCCATAGATTCTTGGGTTTCCGCTGCCATAAACTCCCTCGCCTCATCGACGAGAGCACAAAGTCCGGCATAATCGATATTTGGCTTTTTCGGTGGGGGCGAAAAAACGCCTTCTCGCATACCGTTGATGGCTCCGTAAGAGTGGTGCCATACCGAGATTACCTGGAAGCTGAACGGCAGCATGCTCTCATGCAGTCGATACTCAACAATCTCGTCGAGAGATTGGTTATTGGCCGCCGCATGCGCCTGACCCTTCTCCAGCACTTTTGCAGTGCTGTCCAATATTTGCTGATAGCACAATACACTCGCGTCATAGAAAGACAGTTGCATAGTTATTTCTCCAGGTAGCTATGGATTGAAGATGGGCGTTGGGGGTAGTTCGTTGAAAGCGGCTTCGGTGAGATATTCATCGATTTTCGCAGCTAGCGCAAAATCTCGCTGAGTGACACCGTTAGCGTCGTGGGAAGACAGGCGTATCTGGACGGTCCCATAAACGTTGTACCAGTTAGGGTGGTGGTCTTGCTCTTCTGCGCACGCCGCAATGTAGCTCATAAACTGCCAGGCATCTTCGAAATTGGCAAACTGAAGATCTCTGGCCAGCCAATTATTCTCGCACCGCCATCCACTATGGTTTTGAAGCCTCTTCCCGATCTCCTCAAATGTCATCGCAACCATCATGTTTTCCTTCTGAGTATGACGCCCGATTCCAAATGATCGGTGTAGGGGAACTGATCGAAGAAGGCGAGTCGCTGGATCGAATGAGTCGTCGTCAATTTGGCTAGATTGTCACGTAGGGTGAGCGGGTTGCAACTGATATACAGTACGTGGTCGAACTTGCTCGCCAATTCAAGCGTGCCGGCATCTAAACCGGATCTGGGTGGATCTACCAAGAGGGTAGAAAATTGATAACTGCCAAGGGGTTCGGATAGGTGCTCCAAGCGCCGAAAATGCCGCGCATTGGTCAGGGCCATGGTCATTTCCTCGGCAGAGAGCCTCGCAAAGGCAACATTAATGATGCCATTGTTCGCCGCATTCCAGTGCGCGGCTGCCGTGGCTTTTTTGTTAAGTTCAGTTGCCAGTACCCGACCAAAGCGCCGCGAGAGGGGTAATGTGAAATTACCAATACCACAGTACAGCTCCAATAGGTCACTGTCTGTGGATTCGCAGTTTTTCATCAGCCACTCGATCATCATTTGATTGATGAAGCCATTCGGCTGAGTAAAGCATTGCTCTGGTTGGCGATAACGGTACTGCGCCCCATCCACATCCAATATTTCATCGACCCAGTCGTCTTGCAGTACGATCTTTTGGCCTCGACTTCTGCCGATCATTTTGCACCCTAGGTGCGTCGCCAACGCTTGAGCATCCTGCTCCCATGCGTCATCTAGTGGGCGGTGGTAAATCAATGAGATGAGTAATTCGCCGCTCAGGGTCGACAAGAACTCAATTTGGAATAACTTTTTTCTCAGCGACGGTGAGTTTTTCAGCCAGTCCCTGAGCGGGGCCATACGCGCATTGATCTCAGGTCCAGCGATGGGGAAGGATTTAATAATCTGTGGCGTATCTCTCTGCCCCGGTGGGAACATCACATAGTTAAGTTCATCACCCTCGTGCCACATTCTGAATTCTGCTCGCAGTCGATAGCCGTCTCGCGGTGATGCAAATAGCGCGGGATCGGGCGGTGAAAAGGCAGAGAGTTGCGCTAATGCAGCTGCGGTTTTCGAAGCGAACAAAGCCTCGTAGAGCTCAGGTTGATATTGATCGGGTAGCACAAGGCCTCAGAGGCAATTTTTGGGCTTGGGGAGGCCGGCGATTCGGCTGCCCACGCGCGCTGGGGAGCCGGGAAATAAACTCATGAGGTAGAGGCTACTGCCCTTGTCAGCGCCAAGCTGTTCTCTAACGTAGTTCACTAGCGCTCGATTGGCCGGGGAATCACCAAATGTCTCGAAAAATTCTCGCAGCAGATAGAGAATTTCCCAGTGACCTTCTGTCAACGTAATACCCTCGGTCGTCGCAAAAGCCTCTGCGATTTCTATAGACCAGGCGGTTTTTTGGTTTAAGAATCCATTTTCATCGCACAGGGCAGTGAGCGCGTTAGCGGCAATCATTGTTCAAGTCCAACTCATGCTGTGGGCGTGACTCGAAACCAATTCAATCCAGCCGCAGTGGTTAATCCGGGCGACACCGTCATAGGCATCAGTGCTGTGTGTCCCGTCCTCAAGGAGCACCACGGGGCAGGGTAATCCTTGCAAAGACTCTCGCGCTTCTTCAAGGACGGTGCCGTCCATCACGAGAAGGGTATCTTCATCATTGATCAAGGAGAGGCATTCCCGCAGTTGCTGCTGCCCGAAAAGCATGTGCAGTACCATCAATAATTCACCACGACGTCAGCGCGTTGCGCGGTGGTCGCCCAATCTTCTGGAGTCATTGATACGACCGTGAGATCGTCTCGAGCAGAGAGACTTTCCTCAGGCAAGGTGAGTGCATATACCTGCTCTATCTCGTAATAGGGGAGCGAACCCAGGAGACGATGCAGGGACTCTGCCTGCCCCGCAGCTGGCTTGAGCAGCGTACGGGCCTCTCCTGCGAACACCAGCGTAACCTGTTGCCCGAATGCGCCGGCAGCCAACGCGAGGTCGATTCCCGCCTGCAGCGCTGAGGTAGGGCAGAGTCCGCCAGAGAGTGTAATGAGCCAGCGTTTGCTGGTGGAGCTGTGCGCTAGATCAGACAAAGGAGACCACCCGATCAGAGCGCACTGCTGCCTCAACCAAAGCACCCAATCCGCCGATCTGGAAAGGGGCGGTGGCGCTCACTTTGTGCGTTTCGGCGGCCTGACTGCAGAGTAGGAGCTCGGCACCCGTTTGATCCGCAACACGTTGCCATTCGGACACCCTGCTGAGGTGCACAGCGCTAAGGACTCCCTCGCTTTGAAAAAAGCATTGTCGAATGGAGTGCCCCTGCTCGATCGCTGCAGTGATAAATCCCATTGCTAACGAGATTCGAGAATCGTTATCGGG
Organism: Luminiphilus sp.; assembly: GCA_038112515.1. Lineage (GTDB taxonomy): Bacteria > Pseudomonadota > Gammaproteobacteria > Pseudomonadales > Halieaceae > Luminiphilus. Next base: position 6,276 of record JAYNNB010000051.1, on the reverse strand, counting down.
GCCGGTGCGGATGATTAGCGAAATTTCCATGGCCTGAATACGAAAAGCCCCGGCAACGCCGGGGCCCGCCAAGCTACTGAGCTAGCTCAGTCGTCGCCACCCGTGAACACCGCGATGAGGTGTAAAAGATGAACGAATAAATTGAAGATATTGAGGTATAGCCCTACGGTTGCTCGAATATAGTTGGTCTCACCTCCCTGAATAATGCGACTCGTATCAAACAGTATGAGGCCCGCCATAATCATGACGACGACGGCAGAGATGGTGATTGAGAGCGCAGGTATGGCGAGGAATATGTTCGCGATCATAGCGACTACCGCCACAATCAAACCCGTGAACAAGAACCCACCTAAATAAGAAAAATCTTTTTTTGTGTTAAGCGCATAGGCGGACAACGAGAAAAAAATCAAAGCGGTTCCAGCGAGGGCCTGCAAAACCATTGTCGGTCCGTTATCCATTGCCAGATAGAACGAAAGCATCGGGCCGATGGAGGCACCCCAGACGCCCGTGAAGGCAAAAATGGCCGGTAGACCTCTCGCAGAATCCGCCATTTTGTGAACAACGAAGAGCAAAATAAAACCTACAATCATAAGGACCAGGGCCATTGACTGCGGTAAGTCCATCATGACCGACAGCGTTGCGGTGAACGCGCTGAACGCCAGAGTCAGGCCCAGAAGCCAGTAGGTGTTGCTGAGCATTTTATTGGCACTAACAATGCTCGCTGTGGGGTCCATTGTCGCTGCTGCGGTGTAAACGGGTTTTTCGCTCATAGTGTGTCGTCCATAAGGAGTGAAACTTACCCAAATAATAGGGTCAGATGAGAGGGAATCCAAGTCCGTTATGGTGTCGCGGTAAATATGACCGAGACTGTCGCGGAGATCACTAATTGTCCTGCCTCGTACGCAGGCGTCATCTCGGCCGCCATCGCCGTGGCTACGTCACGATTCATTGCTCTAAAGACGGGCGCGGAATGGATGCCTGTGCTGATATTTTCAGGGGGGCCCAAGGTAAGGCCGGCCGCAGCTGCGAGGGTCTCGGCATCTATCCGGGCACTTGAATAGGCCATAGCAAGTGCCCGATTACGGGCTGTTTCGGTTTGAGTACTGCCGTATTGAGGCTCATCCACCATGGTTGCCCCCCGTTCAGACAGCATTTGTAGTGCCTCTCCCAGTGATTCGATGGATGTGAGCCTAAAAGTCAACTTGCGGGTGGCCTCATATCCCTGAAATTCCTGCGTTTCGGCACGGGGATTCCAGCGATATCGTGGTTGGATCCTAATTTGTCCGGCGTTCACACTGTCTTTAGCGATCGGCAGATCATCCAGTCCGGCAAGCAATTGCGACATAACGCGGTCCACTGCGACCTGAGCCTCGGCAGCTGTTTCGGCAACGAGACTAACTCCAGCGCTCATGCGGGCAAACTCGGGCGCGATCTCTACCGTGCCTTTACCTTCAACCGTTAGCGTTTGTGCCAGCGCCGCGGCTGAGAGGAGGCAGCCGGCGAGCATCAGAGGCATCAAAACCGACCATTTGAGCATACTTCGCGCGATGAACATGATGTTGCCTTGTCTCAGTGGTGTCTTCGGATAAGATTCTGGGAGTGCTATCAGGTTCCCCTGGCGGTATTACCGCACATAAAATCCCGGTGGCCAAACGAGCCGGTACTTTACGCAGTGAGCGGTGCTTGCCGAATTCTGCGTTTCAATCTGATTGACGTTACCGTAGTCTCCGACCTGACAGAAGCGCTGGCCCCGCTCGTCGGTGGTGTGAAGGCTGGTATGGCAGAGCCCGTAAATAACGGATACAAATGTATATCAAAAACAATACTTTGTTTTCATTATCAAGAAGAGACTTGAAATGATTTCCGCCCCTCTCAAGCTGCCTTGCGGTGCAGAGATTCCCAATCGTTTGTGCAAAGCCGCAATGACGGAGGGGCTTGCTAACCCCTTAGGAGCGCCTACGCCGGCACTTAATCGGCTTTATGGCCTATGGAGTGAGGGCGGAGCGGGCCTACTGCTGTCTGGCAATATTCAGATCGATGGGGATCATCTTGAGCGTCCCGGTAACGTAATCATTGACGGCGAGGCGTCGGCATCCATGCAGGCGGCGCTGGAGGCGTGGGCTGCCGCTGGGACGCGCGGCGGAAATCATTTCTGGGCGCAGATCAGCCATGCGGGAAGGCAGTGCCAGAAGATTGTGAACCCTCGACCCAAGGCGCCATCTGCGGTCAAGCTTGGGCTGCCGGGAGGTCAGTTCGGTGAACCTGAGCCCATGACAGAAAAAGACATCGAGGCGGTGATCACAGGTTTTGCCCGCTGCGCAAGAGTGTTGGTGAATGCGGGGTTTACGGGGATTCAACTGCATGCGGCGCACGGTTATTTGCTGTCACAGTTTCTGAGTCCGCGCAGTAATCAGCGAGAGGACCAGTGGGGCGGCTCTCTCGAAAATCGCGCGCGACTACTGTTGGCCTGCGTAGCGAGAGTCCGAGCCGCTGTGGGCCCTGCAGTGCCGATCTCCGTGAAACTCAACAGCGCCGATTTCCAGCGCGGTGGCTTCGGTTTTGACGAGAGCCTCCGAGTGGCTAAATGGCTGGAAGAGGCGAGTGTTGATCTCATTGAGGTGTCGGGCGGTACCTATGAGCAACCTCGGTTACTCAATCTCGAGGGTGTGGAGCCGATTGAAGCGCAATCGGTGGCTGCTTCGACCCGCGCCCGCGAAGCCTATTTCGTGGACTTTGCGGAAGCGATGCGCAAGGAGATTACTATCCCACTAATGGTGACCGGCGGATTGCGACGCTTGGATGCCATGAATGCGGCATTGGAGAATGGGTGTGCCGATATGATCGGTATCGGTCGACCCATGTGTGTCGTGACCGATGCGCCCGCACAATTGTTGCGTGGTGTCGAAGAGCTGCCCCGCTTTGAATTGACCTTGTCACTGCTGCCTCAAGCGCTGCGGTTTTTGAACGGCATTAAACTGGTGCGAACGTTGGGTGCGTTCGCAACCCAATATTGGTTCTATGAGCAACTCGCGGCACTTGGACAGACCGGTAACACACAGGTCGAATTGGGCGTCATGGCAGCGACGAAGGCTCAGATGAAAACAGCGAATGTCTGGTTGGAGCAACGTAAAGCCCTCGTTGGGGAGACTTCCCGTGAATCTCAGTAACCGCTCTACCCGAGATCCAAGTGCACCGACAGGGGCGGGAGGTTCGGACTGATGAGCATTAAAGCCTGTCAATTTGCGTGGCCGATATTGGCCGTTTGGGTTGGTGCGGCCACAGCAGTGGCCCAGCCCGTATCCCTTGAGAGTCTTGCCCATGCGGAACTGCTCCGAGAACAGGCGATGGCGGGTAGTAACGCAATGGCGATCGTGACCGCGCTGACTACTCAGGTAGGGCCGCGGTTGGCGGGGAGCGAGGCTGAGGCGCGGGCTCGTGCCTGGGCGCTGCGCACGCTGACTGAGAAGGGGTTTGCCAATGTGCGCAGCGAACCCTTTGAAATGGACGCGTGGCGGCGGCACGCGGAAAGCGGTGAGATTCTTGCGCCATACCCCCAACCGCTGGCGGTCACGGCGCTCGGCGGGTCAGTACCAACCGACAAAGCCGGCTTGAATGCAGAGGTCGTGGTGTTTGACACCCTGCAGGCGCTAAAGCAAGCACCGGCTGCGAGCCTTCGGGGACGCATCGCGTATGTGGGTCATGCCATGCAGCGTACACAGGATGGCTCATCCTACGGATATTTCAATGAGGCGCGCACCGCAGGGCCCAGTATTGCGGCTGAAAAAGGAGCAGTGGGGTATCTGATTCGTTCCATCGGCACTGACAGCCACCGTTTTCCCCATACCGGCGCTCTTCGTTATCAAGAGGACTTGCCCAAGATACCAGCGCTTGCGCTGTCTAGCCCCGATGCTGATCAGATCGAGCGTATTGCTGCGGAGGGCGAGATCCCTCGCGTACGGGTTCAGGTGAATAGTTCCGTAGTGCCCGCCATGGAGTCCGGTAATGTCATTGCCGAGGTGGTTGGTTGGGAGAGGCCAGAAGAAATTGTGGTCATCGGTGCTCACCTAGACAGCTGGGATCTGGGTACGGGCGCTATCGATGATGGGGCAGGTGTGGGTATTACGATGGCCGCGCTTGAATTGATTAAGGATGCTGGTTCGATGCCCCGACGATCCATTCGATTGGTGCTCTGGGGCGCCGAGGAGGTGGGCTTGTTGGGGGCCAATGCCTACCGAAATAGACATGAGGCGGCGTTGGGGGCGCACGTGATTGGCTCAGAGAGTGACTTTGGCGGAGGCCGGGTGTGGAAAGTCACGGCAGACAGCCGGACAGAAGCGGGCGACCAGCTTTTTGCCGAGATCGGACGGCTGCTGGAACCAATCGGCATCGCATCGGGGAGTAATGACCAACCGGGCGGAGGTCCCGATCTATACCCACTCATCGCGGCAGGGGTTCCGACGCTGCGGCTTCATCAGGATGGACGGGACTACTTTGACTTGCACCATACCGCTGACGACACGGTGGATAAACTCGATCCTGCTTCTCTGGATCAAAACGTCGCCGCTTTTGCGGTATTTGCCTGGCTGGTGGCAGACAGCGAGGTGGATTTTAGGATGGAGTCAGAATAGCGTTACCATGAGTCGTATTTTTTCTTTGCGAAGCATTGCTGTAGTGACAGGCGAGGCGCAATTGCAGTCCAATCATTCTGGGGGAGGTCGAATGAAGATCGGTAGCAGGAGTCTTTGCTGGGACGTCGTACAAAAGGCGCTTCGCTCCGTCAGTGCGATATCACTCGTCTGCGTATTTATTGCCGGCTGTGCCGACAAGCCCACCTATGAGGTCGACTTCGATCAAACCTTTTCGTTCGGTCAGTACCAAACCTACCGCTGGTATGACGACGACCAAAACTCCAGAGAGAGCCAGTACCGGCGTTACAATAGCAGCGACCAGCGGGTGCGAAACACCGCGGATCAGGAGCTGATGCAGCGAGGTTTCAAACAGGGAAGCCGTGGTCAGGCAGATTTTTGGGTGAACTACCACGTGACCAAGCGCCAAACCCAAAAAATCTCAGGGCAGGAGCAGGGCATGCATGGCGGTGTGGGGGTAGGGACGTATGGTAAGTCGGTGAGTGTGGGTTATTCTTCCGGCCCATCTGTTAAGACCTATGAGGATGGCACCGCCGTTTTCGACGTGATCGATATCAAAACCGGCAAGATCGTATGGCGGGGTGTGGCTGAGGGGCGCCTGAAGAACAACATGTCCAAGGCGGATCGCGAGCAGCTCACCATTACGGTCGTTCACGAGTTACTAAAGCAGTTTCCCCCTAACTGATTCGCTCTGGCTGGCACAACTGAACAAGGTGACGCCTGCCATTTCAAATCTCGGCGCAGACTGATGCTCTCGGGTGAATCTGTTTGCCTGCGATTGAGGCTGTCACTGCTGTGCCCGGGGATTAACAGCGTTACTATGAGTGGGACACAGCGGGATCAACTGATCAGCGTGCAATGAAAAAAATATAACAAAAATAAGTTGGCGAGATTTTGAGGAAAGCAGATGAGCGCATTGAATGGCATCAAAGTGCTGGACTTAACCAGTATGGTCTCAGGGCCCGTGGCGGCGATGATGCTGGCGGACCAGGGAGCGGAGGTCATAAAAGTCGAGCCGACGACCGGTGAGCAGATGCGTCACATCGGACCCACTGTCAATAAAGTCACGGCGGCTTTCTTTTCCTGCAATCGCGGTAAGCGATCGATTGCGGTGGATCTGAAATCCGATGCAGGGAAGCAGATTCTGTTTGATCTGGTACGAGACGCAGACGTCTTGCTACAGAATTTTCGACCTGGGGCCATGGATCGCATGGGTTTCGGTGAGCCGGTCCTTAGGGAGATCAATAAAAAGTTGATCTACGTCTCGATTAACGGATTTGGCGAAGAAGGCCCCTATGCCCACAAACGGGTTTACGACCCTGTGATTCAGGCGCTTTCCTGCGCCACCGATATTCAGGCGGATCGCGCCACCGGTCGACCGCAGATGTTTCGCATCATTATCGCCGACAAGGTCACCGCGATTACGGCTGCGCAAGCCATCAGCACCGCGCTTTATGCCCGAGAAAAGTCTGGTGAAGGCCAGCACATTCGTCTGTCCATGCTCGACGCCATGTTGAGTTTGTTTTGGCCGGAGGCCATGGCGGGCTTGACCTTCGCTGATAAAGAATTCGATGTGCGTAAGTACCAAGGCGCGATGGACCTGATTTACGAAACACAGGATCGCTATATC
>JAYNNB010000050.1:8886-12834 GCA_038112515.1 Luminiphilus sp. | reverse complement strand
TCGGGATTCTTGCAGGGCTCTACATTACCGGCGAGGGCGAGACAATCAGCGACATCATCGGCTCGGCTAATTCGTATCAGGCGCTGATGTGGGCCTCATTGCTCTCGGCGTTCACCGCGGTGATCATGACGGCATTGCAAAAACTACTCACCTTGGATGAGATTGTCGACGCCTGGGTATCGGGCGCGCGATTCACTTTTATCGCCATGATTATTCTCGTACTCGCTTGGTCAATGTCTGAAATCAGTCGGGAGCTGCACACGGCCGATTTTCTTATCGCCAGTCTGGGTGACAGCTTGCCGGCCGCAGCGCTACCCGCGACCATTTTTGTGCTCGCCGCATTCACGGCGTTTTCCACCGGCAGTAGCTGGGGGGCGATGGGAATTCTTCTGCCCTTGGTCATGCCTTTGTGCTGGGCCATCATGACCAGTCAAGGCCTCTCAGGGTCTGAGGACTATCACATTCTTTACAGCTCTGTGTCTGGTGTACTTGCTGGCGCAGTATGGGGAGATCATTGCTCGCCCATTTCCGATACCACTGTGATGTCATCTCTCTCTGCAGGCTGCGATCATATTGAACACGTCCGCACCCAGTTACCCTATGCCCTGTTGGCCGGTGCCACAGCCTTGCTCTGCGGGACAATACCGACCAGCCTCGGTCTTCCCTGGTGGGTCGGGATGATACTCGCCGCGGCAGCAACCGCGCTGGGACTGCGCTTGTTGGGTCAAGTGGTCGAAGATTATCGACCCCAATAGCAGACCCCTTCTCTACTCGGGATGGAATCCTGTGGTTTGTTTCAATCTCTCGCGTTCGTATACTGGCGCTTGACCCGATTCAAGCGCATCGCTGAGATCCCAGCAAGCTGACGCAGGTACCATGACAACCTGGACCTTCAAAACCGATAAAGCAAGACGATGGCACAGTGGCGCTATCGCTTACGCACTCCTGACTTATACCGCCGGTTGGTACTGCCTGCTGACTGGCGGCTGGATGGGTTTCGTCCCCGGCGTACTGCTGCTAGGGCACGGCATGATCATTGCGGCTTATATGATCCATGAGTGCGCACATAACACCGTGTTTACGGTCAATCGACACAACAACCAATTGGCCGGCTGGCTCGGATGGATCTGTGGCTCATGCTACGGCACGGTCGAGGATATTCGCACCAAACACTTCCGGCATCACGTTGAGAATGATGATGTCGTGTGGTTCGACTATGAAGGCTTTTTTAAGCGGCATCCCCTTGTGTATCGCATCACGATCTTTCTGGAGTGGTGTTTTATCCCAGCGCACTGCATCTTGATGCATACCATTATGGTGTTTACGGCTTTTATTATTCCGCAACGCCGCAACCAGCTCGCGCGGAATGTGGGCGTGATTCTGATTCGCTTCAGCCTGCTCGCTGCGCTCGCGGTCTACGCCCCGGTGGCACTGGTCGGCTATCTCATTGCCTACATGCTCATGATTATCGTGCTTCGTTTTGTGGACGGCCTCGAGCACGACTACCCCTATCGCACCAATCTGTATACCGACGAGGTCTCAGAGCACAAGGGAGATCTTGAGTGGGAACAGGAACATACCTTCAGTCCCATACTGTCGTGGCGCTATGAGTGGGTGAATTGGCTGATTCTGAATTTTGGTTATCACAATGCCCACCACGCCAAGCCAACGACGCCGTGGTTTGAGCTACCCAAGCTCCACCGCGAACTTTTTGGAGAGGATCCAGATACGGTCATTCGCCTATGGCCGCAACTGGTCATGTACTTTCGCTACCGCCGCTACCGCATCTTCCACGACGCACCCGGCCTGAAACCTGCCTCCGGCAAGGACTTTCTGCGCGCGGCTCAGTCTGCGCAGCTAACCGGCGGCAACGCGGCCTCATTCCTGACATCGTTCTGAAGCGTTGTTGATGGCCCATACCCTCGAGATCTATCAATCACTCTGGGCCATGGAGCAGCGGATCCCCGGCCAACCCGAAGAATCCGTTGAGATCCATCTGGAGCGAATCGCAGAGGCCGGCTATGCCGGGGCTTGCTTGGACCCGAATGTGTCGGAAATCCCCGATTGTCTGGCGCTGAAACCGGTCTTTGAGCGGCTGGGCCTCAAGTGCATGGTCAACGCCTTTCCCCACGACGAGGCGTCCCTTGAGCCCTTGCTGGACATGGCTATGGAGATGAATGCCACGCAGGTCAATGTCATCGGTGGCGTCATGCCGTTGACGCCCTCCGAAGCTGCGGCGGTGATCCGGTCTTGGCTGTCTATGGCAGCGCGCTACCCCTTTCCCGTATTACTGGAAACGCATCGCAACGGCACCTTAAACGACCTGTTCTACACGCTGGAGGTGTTAACGGCTGTACCCGAGCTGAGACTGTGCGCTGATTTATCGCATTTCGTCGTGGATCGGGAGTTGCAACTGCCGCTCAACGAGACTGACACCGATTACTTTGCCACCATTCTCGATCACTCCGACTCTTTTCAGGGTCGAATATCCAACAATCAGCAGATACAGGTCCCGTTGGATTTCCCGCAGCACGCTGCCTGGGTGACACAATATCGACACTGGTGGAAGCACGGGTTTAGTCGCTGGTGCGCCCGCCAGACGGGCGATGCCACGCTCCGGTTTTTAGTCGAGCTGGGACCACCTCCCTATGCCATTACCGACGGCAATCAACAGGAATTATCCGATCGCTGGCAGGAAGGCCTGTTGATCCGCGAGTGGGTCGAAGCCATCTGGTCAGAAGTCCGGGCTTCGCTCCCTGCTGCTGACTGAAAAAAACTAGGCCGCGAGCGTTTTGCGAATGGTCTCCAGTCCCTGATCCACTTCTTCCAGCGTGTTGTAATGGGCGAGTCCTAGACGCAGCACGCCCTCATTGGGGTCAAGATTCAGTGCCCGCGCCACCTCAAAGGCGTAATTGTCCCCCCAGTGACAGTACACGCCCGCCGCCGAGAGCTGACGCGCGATCGCGCTCGCCGGATGACGGTCATGAGTAAAAGAGAAGGTCGCCACCCGGTGGTTTAAAGTGCTCGCACCCTGAAGCGACAGGCCGGGCATGCTCAAGAGCCCCTCCAGCAGACGCTGGGATAATTGATCCTCGTGCTCACCCATGGCGCTATAGGCCGCTCGAAATAAGGAACGGCGATCGCCGCTCGCGCCGGCCGACTCCGCGAGCCAGAGAAAATAGCCCAACGTCCCCAATAAGCCGGCAATTAATTCAAATGCGGGGGTGCCCAAACTAAAGCGCAATGGCAGGTCGTTGGTCGCGCAACGCAGTTTGTAGGCGTGAAGCGCCTCGAGGCGCGCCCGCTTGCCAAACACCACGCCCAAGTGCGGGCCATAAAATTTATAAGGCGAACACGCGAGGAAATCACAGGCGAGATCAGCGACATCAATCAAGCGGTGCGAGGCGAACTGCACGGCATCGACATAGACCATTGCACCGGCAGCCTGCGCCATGGCGGTCAGCGTTTTCACATCGTTAACCCCCCCCGTCAGGTTACTGGCATAGTTCAGGGCCAGCATCCGAGTCCGCGGTGTCAGCAACGCCTCAAGAGCGGCGGGCTCAACGCGCCAGCTCTCACGATCGAAATCCAGCCATTTCACAACCATCTTGTTGTCCTCAGCCATCTGCAGCCAAGGCGAGACGTTACCCTCGTGCTCCATGCGAGAAATGATGATCTCGTCGCCGGGCGCAAATTGGTGCGCCAGACTGCGCGAAAGCTGGTAAGTGAGGGTGGTCATGTTGGCCCCGATAATCACCTCTCCCGGGTCGTCGGTACCCAAGAAGTCGGCCATCGCCGCCACCGCCTCCGCATACATGGCATCGACCTCAACCGAAGTGGGGTTGAAAACGCCCGTATTGCTGTTGAAGCGATGAAAAAAATCGACAATGCGCTCGATTGTTTGCTGCGGTACCTGGGTACCCGCGGCGTTATCAAAGTAGATACGGC
>JAYNNB010000050.1:4194-8876 GCA_038112515.1 Luminiphilus sp. | reverse complement strand
GGTATATCGGGCCGACGATGGGGTTTGCGGCGCCAGTGGCAGTTGTCCTTCTCAACAAGTGACCATCACGGTGACCGAAGCGCCCCCGGCACTCCCGGTTCCCACCACACCGCTGAAGTATCTCACTCTGATTGTGCTCGCTGTGGCCTTGTTATCGCTGCGCTCAATAGGCTTGCGCCGCAGAGTTATCTAAGGAGTCAGACTTTGACTCCGAGATCGTCAGCGGCGGCACGCGGGTACCGGCAGCGTTATCAAAGTAGATACGGCGTTGGCCGCCGTCTGTGGTTACCAGCGACGGGAACTGTGCTCTCACGGCATCGATAGGAAATGTCATAAACAAACTCTGAGGTGGCGCACGAAGCCGAACCGCGTTCGCGCAATGGTAAGGGGCTGACCTTGACGACCCAGAGAGTGTCAGAAAGTACGAATGAATGCATCCGTCATCGGGGTAATCATCATGATCAATCACCGGTCAGCAGATAAATCACACCGGGACCGATATCGACTGGGCACGTCACCCACCGACGCCTTTGCTCGGGATTAAATTCAGCGGCAGGAAGTTTTCCGTAAAAAAATCGCTTAATCGCGGCAATGGCGACGGGTATACTGCGACGGTCCGTTAATCTGATACCCGAGAACTCACCATGCCTTTTAGCGAACGGCTCAATTTGAGCGAATTCGCGTGGACCTCGCTTGAGTCGAGGAACCGCCCGATGCACGTGGCCACACTCCTGATCTACGCCAAACCCGAAGACGCGGGCGAGCACTATCTCTCTGAACTGGTAGAGTCGCTCAGAGAATCAACCGAATTTGTAGATCCGTTTAACAAGCGTTTTACCGCACCGACAGTGTTGCGCCCGTATCCCGCTTGGGAGCGCGATTACGATCTGGACATGGAGTACCACGTGCGCCATCTGGCGCTGCCCGCACCCGGGGGAGAGCGTGAGCTAGGCGCCCTTATCGCCCGATTGCACAGTAACCCACTGGACTTCAAACGCCCTCTCTGGGAATACCACATCATCGAAGGACTCGAGGGCAATCGCTTTGCGATTTACTTCAAAATGCATCATGCACTGGTTGACGGCATAGCCGGCGTCCACATGCTGACACGCTCGATGTCGACAGACCCTGAGGATATGCGCGCACCGGCGCTGTGGTCAGCGGAAGCACCCGCAGTCACCAATGATGAGGATCCGTCGGTATCGCGACTCAAGCGCGCCACCAAAGGTGCGATTCGTTCACTCACCTCGATGAACAATGTCAGCCGTTCATTGCTCAGGGTCGCCCGAGCCGCACGGGACGAAAATGATCCTTTTTCGCTGCCGTTTCAGTCACCCAAATCCATACTCAACGGCCGCATCAGTAGCCAACGGCGATTTGCCACTCAGGCCTATTCGTTTTCTCGTATCAGACGCCTGTCGAAAATTGCTGGCTGCACCGTCAACGATATCGTACTGGCGCTCAGCGCTGGCGCGCTGCGGCGTTTCTTACGAGAGCTCAACGCGCTTCCCGGCCAACCAATGACCGCGGGCGTGCCCGTCTCTCTCAGACCCAAGGACGATCAGGGTGCCGGTGCTGCGGTCGCCTTCATCATCGCCAATCTGGCCACCAACGTCGCCGATCCGTTGCGCAGACTTGAAGTCATCGCCAAGTCGACGACACGAGCCAAAACCCTTATGTCTGAGTTATCGCGGGAAGAGATCGAGAATTTCAGCGCGCTCATGCTGACGCCGCAATCACTGCAGACGGTGCTCGATTTGGAGGGCTATACGCGACCCGTGTTTAACGTCACGGTGTCTAACGTACCCGGGCCGATAGAAACACTCTACCTGCGCGGGTCTCAGCTCGAGGCTATGTTTCCGGTATCGGCGGTCACCCACGGACAGGCGCTCAACATCACCTGTTACAGCTATGGCGGCAATATCTCGTTTGGCTTTGCAGGATGCCGAGACAGCGTGCCGCGCCTGCAGCGTATCGCCGTTTATACTGGCGAAGCACTCGAGGAATTGGAAGCCGCGTTGCTCCCCATGGAACAGAAAGCTGAAACCCCCGCAGCCACACCCACCCGAATACGACGACAAAAGAGCGGCAGCGCCTAGTGCAAGTGGACATCGCCCCCCCGGGAAAGCTGCGGGCCGTATCGGACGCGCCGCGCGCCTGGCTTGAGGCGGGGGCTATTCCTTTTAACTGGTGGTGGCTACGGCTGCTCCCCAAGGGTGATGGCCACCCTGTGATGGTGATACCGGGTTTTGCCGGTAGCGATACCTACAACAAACCGCTGCGACGCTTTTTACGCGACCAGGGCTATCACGCAGTGGGCTGGAAGCAAGGGGTTAATCTGGGGCACAGTCATTTGGACTTGGCACAACTGAGTGGGCGGCTGGAAAAACTTCACGGCCGAAAGGGCCGAAAAGTCACCCTTATTGGGCACAGTCTCGGGGGAATTATTGCCAGAGAAGCCGCGCGTCGCCACCCTGATAAGGTCAGGCAAGTCATCAGTCTCGGGAGCCCCATAGGCAAGGAGCGCGACAAGGCATCCACCTTGAACGAGCTGTATCGCCTGATCAATAGTGAACCCGGTGAGCTCAACGAACAGCATTGGCACGTCGCGCCCCCTGTCCCTACCACAGCGATTTACTCCCGCTTTGATGGTGTGCTCGACTGGCGAGTCTGCTTGCAGAAGGACGGCCACGAGCAAACTGAAAATGTTGAGGTTTATGGCAGTCACAATGGCCTTACGGTCAACGCGATGAGCTGGGTGGTGATCGCGGAGAGATTGTCGCGCGCTGAGGGCGACTGGCGACCTTTTGAGCAGAACCGACTACTGAGGTGGCTCTATCGACGCTCTCCTTCCGGGGCTTCGACTGGCTAACCATCCCCTGCTTGCTCTTCCCGACCACCGCAATTTTTTAGCGAGAGCTGCTCTGGAGCCTCTCATCCAGGGGCAAGCTGCTTACCCTCACGCAACTGCTCCTCGTCATTCCCCCATCCGCGCTACACTGCCGTTTTCGCAAATGCTCGGGTGACAACATGCAACTTGCCGACAAGGTCGCAATCGTTACCGGTGCCGCCCGCGGGTTGGGTCGCGCCTACTGTGAGGCCATGGCACACGAAGGTGCAGCGATCGTCGCGGCCGATATCGCCAGCTGCGACGATACCGTGAACTCGATCACCGCAGACGGCGGACGCGCAATCGCTATCCATCTCGACGTGGCCAACGCCGAGAGCTGTGAGGCTATGGCTATCAGCGCCATTGATGCCTTTGGACGTGTCAATGTGCTGGTCAACAACGCGGCCCTGTACGCTGGTCTGCAGGGGGCCCGCTTTGAGCACCTGGACGAGGCGCAGTGGGATCGCGTCATGCAGGTCAACATCAAGGGCACCTGGCTTACCAGTCGTGCGGTGGTCGCACACATGCGCGCGGCAGGCGGCGGATCGATTATTAATATTTCTTCTTTGGCGGCGGTGTTTGGGTTGCCTTACGGACTTGACTATGTCGCCTCAAAAGCGGCCGTTATCGGCATGACCCGCGGCATGGCACGCGAACTGGGCGGCGATCATATTCGGGTGAATGCGATAGCGCCGTCAGCCGTGATGACAGAGGGCACCAAAGAGTTTTTCGGAGAAAAATTTGAAAAGGCGAAGGCCGTTATCGCGTCCAATCAATTGATTCCGCGAAATCTCGAGACCGAGGATCTCTCGGGAACGCTTATTTACCTTGCCTCGGATGCCAGTCGTTTCGTGACCGGGCAAACCCACATGGTGGACGGCGGATCCTGGTTTTTGTGATCACAGTCACCCTTCCGACAGGTGCCGCCGCCCTTTTTCGCCTGTGACTGCTTATCTAGCGAGACAACGGCTCGCGCCGCGTCTTCACTGCCTATCCGTATTTTGCTCCGCTCCAGCAGAGTCGCTCTCTGAAAAATCGAAACGCATCTGATTGGTGGGCTCTGGATTACGTCTTACGCGCACTTTTTTGGGTGCGGCTGGTAACCACGAGTACTCCACGCCCCGCTCCAGCGGCAGCGCCTGCATGCGCTTTTTGAGCTCGGCGGGGGAAAAAGGGGTGTTGCGGCTCCATTCCATTGGGGCGTCGTCCGCCTCGGCTTGATTGTTTTTGCGCGCGCGAAACACTCTGGAGCGACAGGTTGCGCTACAGGTTTTTTGATCTGGCCTGCCGTGAAACACGCTCTTGCAACCCAAGCACATAATCCTGACCTTGGCTGCAGGCGCCCGTTTGGCGTTGTGGAAAGCGACTCGACACGTATCGCTGCAGAACTTGCTCTTCGCCCGCTTCCGACAACCATGTCGGGAACATACTTTAAGTGAATTATCGTCTGGGTCTGACATATTGATGTCAACAAAGCGTTGTTTAAACTAATTTTGGCGTATGTTTTTACCTTGAAAAACATTTTTTTGAAACTTAAATACCGGGAATTGTTTACTACCAATTGATTATTTTAGGGCTCATCTAGGCCCTGAATCTTAGAAATAGCGCGCTAAAAAGGACCATCATGCTTGATTGTTATTACTCACATTGAGTCATCAGTAGGTTTTGATTAAGTTGCGCGCGTGGCAGGAAGCCACCCCACATTGACAGGAGGTCACCCATGCAAGATTTACGAATGGTTATTGGCGGCGTATTGATGCTGTTCGTCAGCGCTTTTCTGATGGCAGAGCAC
>JAYNNB010000050.1:0-4094 GCA_038112515.1 Luminiphilus sp. | reverse complement strand
TGGTCGGCGGTGTATTTAATGCGGTGAATCCCGATGTCTACGCCGCTCGCGCCGAACCGATGACACCCAAGATCGTGCACAACTATCGCTGGTTGCACGAATGGGCTCGGCTTGCCGATTTACCATTGGTGTTCCCGACGGAACATCACCCAGTGAAATCGGTGCTGGCGATGCGGGTCTGTTGTGCGCTGGAAGATGAGCCCGACACCCTTTTGACGTTCTCACTGGCGGCCTTTCGTTCCTACTTTGCCCAGGGCAACAACATCGACGACCCTGATGTCGTCATGGGCATTGCCGATGGCTGTGGCTTAGCGGGAAAAACACTGCTGGAGCAGGCCTCTACACAGCCGGTCAAAGATCGGCTACGTGCCAATACTGACGAGGCAATCGCCCGGGGCGCCTATGGCTCCCCCACCCTATTTACCGATGAGCGATTGTATTTCGGCAACGATCAACTGCCGTTGGTCAGACAGGCTTTATTAGCCAACTGTAACTCGTAGATATCGCGCGCCAGTATCGTTCATTTGTTAGCGCCTCACCGCGGGCCTATTGTCGCGCAACCGAATACGGTTCCCCTTATTGGCGCGTTTAGCCAAACCGTTGGCGGAGCGCGGCAATCGCGCAACCCGCATCTCGTTGATGATCGCTCGTATTCGATGGCCGTATTGGGGCCACATGATGAGCAGGAGACAGGGAATGTCCCAACACAACGGTGCCTCGATTCATGAGGCCTATGGCAAGGCCTTGGAAGAGCGCTTGTACGCCTTGGCCACGGACGAACTGACTCACAATAAAGTGCGAGTGGGTTTGTGGGCAAAGGCGTGGTCGATGGCGCGCGGCAACGACCGCCGGGCCAAGGCGCATTATTTAGCACTTCGTGTCGAGATGATGCTCGCCGAGCATTGTTTACAGGCGTCTGCAGCAGACTGGAGGCTCCGCATTGCAATCGATCATGCCGCTTGAGCCCCATGCACAGGATATCAGCCTGCCAACGCATCCGTTATGCGGGCGCCCCCGCTTAATCTGACGCCGCTACAGCTCGACCGTCCTCATCAATAATTTGAAGTTCACCCAGCCCCAAATCACGGATTGGCTGCTCGATCTGTTCCAGATCCCCAACAATGAGCCAAATCAATTTTTCTGGGTGCATCACTTGTTCCGCCGCCGCGCGCACGCCGGCGAGATCAACCGCCTCATAACGTTGCTTTAAAGTCTCTACGTAATCATCGGGGCGCCCAAAGCGGTCGTTACTCAATAATGCATTCAATACCGCACCCGCGGTTTCGAACTGCCCTGGCAGACTGTTCACGTTATTGCGAACACTCTTGTCCAACTCCCCTTGAGTCGCCGGTGCGGAGCTCAAAAATTCATCCATTTCACGCTGTAACTCTTTGATGGAGTCAGCGGTTTTGTCGGTCTGCACCGGCGCATAAGCAAGCCAAGGTCTTTGACCGCGCGCATCCTGCATAAAGGTGTAGGCCCCGTATGCCCAACCTTTGTCTTCCCGCAGGTTCATATTGACGCGCGCCGTAAACGATCCACCGATGACGTCGTTCATGGTCAGAATGTCGATGTTGTTATCAATACCCGTTGGCGGCGCGACATGTCCGGCAAGAATGAGCGACTGCGGCGCTCCGGGCTTGTCGATCAAATAAACACCGCCCTCTCTCATTGCTACCTCAGCAATGTTCTTCTCGGGCACCGCCATCCGATTCTCTTTCCATGTGCCAAAGTAGTTGTTGAGCAAAGGCAAAACTTCTTCCATGGTGGTGTCACCCACCACAAACAAAGTGCCATTACTGGGCCGGATCCAAGTCTGATGCCAAGCGATTAGGTCATCTCGGGTCAGAGAATTGATCGACTCCTCAGTGCCTGAACCCGTGAAAGGAATGCCATAGGCGTGATCATCGCCATACATCAGCAATGGCAGCGTTCTGAGCGCCAATTGCACGGGCTGATTTTTCTCCTGCCCAATCCCGGCAATCCAGCGTTTACGCAAACGCGCGAGTTCATCCTCGGGAAAAGCCGGCTCCTTCACCACGTCGGCAAACAGGTCAAGCGAAGGCTTCAATTGGTTCTTCAACGCAGAGAGAGAAGCGGTGGAGGTGTCCAGATCTGAGCCAGTTGAGATATAGGCGCCCAGCGACTCGGCTTCCGCGGCGATTTCCAGCGCGTCGCGGGTTGCGGTGCCCTCATCCAGCATCGACATGGTAAAGTCGGCCGCGCCCAGAGTGCCAAAAGAATCTGCAGCATATCCTGCATCAAACTGCAGTGTGATATTGACCACCGGGACCGCATTGCGTTGCGCTAATACCACCTTGAATCCGTTTTTGAGCTCCGCCCGTTCGACAGTCGGGAAAACCAAATCCGGCATCGCGCCCACCGGTGGCAGCCCGGTGCTGCGATCAACCGAGGACTCTGTGGTGGCGAAATCTCCAAAGGGATACACCTCCAGTTTGTAGCGGCCGCGGCCCAGCCACTCACCTGCGGTCGCTGTTAGGCTATCGGGTGTCGCCGCATTGATCCACTCGAGGCGCGTTTTCCAAAAACCCGGGTCGTCTGCATACAACTCGCTTTGTGCGAGGGTCACGGCTTTCCCGCCGAAGCCCCCAATTTGCTCGAGACCCCTGACAACTCTCGCATTAATCCGCGTCTGCACACGCTGTACTTCTTCAGCGGTTGGGCCGTTGGCCAGAAAGTCCTGCAGCTCACGCTCGATAATGGCGTTGACCTTCTCCATAGAGGCGTCAGGCTGGAGCGTGACGTCGATATCGAACATACTGGCCAGCTCCTGCCCCTGCAGTGAAGAACTCACCTCCACAGCCAGCTGTTGTTCATAAATGAGCGCCTGATACAGTCGGGAGTTTTTGCCGCTGCCAAGAATAGTCGCCACCAGCTCCAGCTCTGCAGCAGCGCGCGAGGTGCGTCCTGGGGTCACCCAATTGTGGAAAACGCGCGCCTGCGGCACGCGGTCATACATCACTTCATGGGTGTCCGAGAGGTGTGTGGGTACAGCGGCCTTGAGTCGGGTCACCGGCGGACCGGCGTCGATGTCACCGAAATATTTCGCGGTTAGCGTTTTTGCCTGATCAACGTCGATATCCCCAGCCAGCACCAGCACGGTGTTGGCCGCGCCGTAGTAATCCTTAAACCACTGCTGCACCGTTTCCAGAGAAGCAGCGCTTAAGTCCTCCATCGAGCCAATGGTGCTGTGCCGGTAGGGATGCCCCGGGGGAAACAGCGCTTCCAACAACCGATATTCCACCTTGCCGTAAGGCTGGTTATCGCCCTGTCGCTTCTCGTTTTGCACCACGCCAATTTGGTTATCCAACTTTTCCTGCGTCACGGCGCCCAGCAGATGCCCCATTCGATCGGACTCCATCCACAAAGCCATTTCCAGGGCCGGTGTTGGTACCGTCTCAAAATAATTGGTTCGATCAAACCAAGTGGTGCCGTTCATTCCTGTCGCACCGACATTCTCAAAGGGCTCAAAATATTCGCCGTCGTAGTTTTCTGAGCCATTGAACATGAGATGTTCAAAGAGATGCGCAAAGCCCGTTTTACCCGCAGGCTCATTCTTTGAGCCCACGTGGTACCAGATACTCACCGCAACGATGGGGGCTTTACGATCCTCATGCACCACTACCGTGAGCCCGTTATCGAGGGTGAACTTGTCATATGCAATATCGATATCGGGCATTTGGGAGGACAAAACGAATGCCGAATGGGCGCCGGCCGCGAGAACCAACAAACTGGCAGCGATTATTTTTTGCATAACTTTCCCTCTGAGTAAACTTCACGTCTTTAGCGACACAATCCGAGAGCGCCTCAGGCGACCTTAGCCCCAAGCGGCTTCCTCAATAATGGCAAGAGGGTGATTGCGGATTCTATTCCGGTCGCTGTCGCTAACCTTATTCTACAGGATGCGGTTAGTCACTTCGTCACGAATGTCGCCCGGAGAAAAAGGCAGATGAGGGCGCAAAAGTATCGAAGTAGTTCACCTATGGTAGGGAGCGGTCAACGAGGGGTTACGAGGTAATGTGGTGGAGCTAGGCGGGATCGAACCGCCGACCTCAACACTGCCAGTGTTGCGC
>JAYNNB010000049.1:0-12926 GCA_038112515.1 Luminiphilus sp. | reverse complement strand
CGGCATACATATATGCAGCGTCGGCGCTCGAAACGCGCCCGAGGCTCGCCATCAGACTCTGAGAAGGCACCTGCTATGACTTATTACGTTAAATGGCTGATCACGATATTCGCGGCACTGTTATGGACCTCGTTGGCCCTCGGGCAGGAAGCCGATACAGAAGAGGAGAAAGAGTCTGAGAAGGAAAAGACCATCGCCGAATTGATCGATGGCCATGCAGAGTTCACCGGGCTATTTACTTTTTACCGTGACCCTGAGTCAGGCAAAACCGCGTTGTTGCTCTCCCAGGATCAGCTACAAAAAGAATATATTTATTTTGTCCATGTTGCCGATGGCGTAGTGGACGCAGGTAGTTTCCGCGGCGCCTACGGCCCTCGCTTCGTTTTCACTTTGGAACGTCGATTCGATAAGGTCGCCATCGTCCGAGAAAATACGGCGTTTTATTTCGATCCGGATAATGCGATTTCCCGCGCGTCGGAGGCGAACAACACCAGAGCGGTGCTCGCGGTGCAGCCGATTCTCGCCGAGGATGAAGAAACGGGTGAGCTGTTGATTGAGACAGATAGCCTGTTCTTATCGGAGGCGTTTACCCGACTGACGCCCGCACAGGACCCCGACGCTGACCCTAAAGGGCGATTCAAGGTCGGGGAGTTCAATGCCGAGAAGAGTCAGATACTGGCGCTGAGAAGTTATCCGCTGAATACCGATGTTGAGGTGGAGTACGTTTTCTATAACCCAAAGCCCCTCGTGGGTGGATCAGACGCGGTAACGGATCCCCGCAATATCTCGATCAGAGCGCTACACAGTCTGATCGAGATGCCCGATAACGATTATCAACCTCGTCCAGCTGACCCCAGGCTAGGCTCTTTCAATCAACAAATCACCGATCTGACCTCTAATGAGGCAGCACCTTATCGCGACGTCATCAATCGATGGCATTTGGTGAAACAAGATCCCAATGCAGCAATTTCCGACCCGGTAACACCCATTACCTGGTGGATTGAAAACACAACCCCCGTTGAGTGGCGCCCGCTCATTCAGTCAGCGGCATTGGAATGGAATAAAGCCTTTGTGAAGGCAGGTTTCAGCAACGCCGTTGCGGTAAAAATCCAGCCCAATGATGCCGACTGGGATGCCGGAGATCTCCGTTACAACGTACTGCGCTGGACCTCGTCACCTAACCCTCCCTTTGGCGGTTACGGTCCCAGTTTCGCCAACCCCCGTACGGGTCAGTTGCTGGGTGCCGATATCATGCTTGAGTTCTCGTTTCTCAATCGCTCATCGCTGGCGCGCGAGCTGATTCAGGGTAAGGCACCCGTCAGCAACCCCCTGCTCTGGCCCTCGCAACATCTTTGCTCGGTCGAGAATGTTTTGGGTATGGGTAGCGTATTCGCAGACTTGAGTGCCGATGTGATGGGTCAGGGCGCTGCGATTCAAGAGCAGCTAGTTCGGGACCGAATGTACTACCTGATTCTGCACGAGATCGGTCACACCTTGGGCATGAATCACAATATGAAGGCAACTCAGATACTGGGTCGGGATCAGATTCAGGATCCACGGGTAATGGAGACAGGCATTCTGGCCGGATCAGTTATGGACTATCCCGCGGTCAATTATGCGCCGAGCGTGGACCAACAGACGCTTTTTTACACCATTGCCCCCGGCCCTTATGACGACTGGTACATTGAGTATGCGTACTCGCCGGCGCTGCAGGATCCTGAGGCGGAGCGTGAGAGATTGCATGCGATAGCGGCAAGGTCGTCGGAGCCTGATTTGGCTTTTGGTAATGATGCAGATGACATGCGCAGCCCGGGCACGGGCATGGATCCGCGGGTCAATATTTATGATCTGAGTGCTGACGCTATTGGCCACGCAGTTTCACAAATGGAATTGATGCAGACCACTTTAAACAAAATGGCAGAATGGACGCCTGAGGCAGGCAAGTCTTACCAACAGACGGTAGATGGCGCTGCGCTGATTATGCGCCTCTGGGGAATCAGCGCCGGTGTGATCTCACGCTGGGTTGGCGGTGTTTATGTTGATCGCGCCATGGTGGGGCAGACTCAGGGAAGTGAGCCGCTGCGGCCTGTGGAGCGCACTGAACAAAAGCGGGCAATGGATGCGCTAGCAACCCATCTCTTCGCGCCTGATGCTTTCGACGTAAACGGCGCCCTCTGGCGGACAACGGCGCCTGAGCGACGTGGCTTTGAGCACGGTAGAGGCACCGAGGACCCCAAGATCCACGAGTCCGTGCTTCGTAGTCAGCAGCGTGTGCTAGATCACTTACTCCATCCCACGGTCTTGCGACGCATCGTGGACACCACGCTCTATGGTAACGCTTATCCCTTGGACGAAATGATGGGCGACCTTACCACTGCCATTTTTTCGGCCGATATGGCGGACTCAGTGAATGGTTTCAGGCGCAATTTGCAGATGGAGTATGTGCAAAGACTGATCAGCGTGGCCGGGATGTCGGGAAAATCGGATTACGACACCTCAGCCAGAGGAGTAGCATTATTCGAGCTGATCAAGCTGAGAGAGACGCTTGAGTCGAATGTGACTGAGGATGCAATGACCACCGCGCACCGTCGGCTACTAGTGATGACGATCGACCAGGCACTGGATCAGGCGTCTCGCGGGCGAGGCTGATACTTCCTATCGCCCCTGGCTTTTACCCTCTCGGAAAGCTGATGGCATGAGCAGCGTATACCGCGCGAGAGACAGGGCGGGATCTCGATGTGAAAGCGCCGGTGATATGCATCCGGCGTCCCGCTTGGGTGCGCGGATTCCGCCCATCAACGGCGCAAAGTTAGCCAACTAAAGTGAGAGCCTGCCCACTGCGAGCGCTTTTTTTGGCACTCGCTTGTGGTCAAGAAGCGCAGTCAGCAGGCCGGTCTGGGTGGCGGATCAGTGTGAGCACTATTTCTCCTACACCAAAACCCCATTTACGCATTTTGGATTCGTTAACGACGACATTGTCACTGATCCGGTACATACGATCATCAATGTGAACATCGATGGAGCTGTCTTCGAGCGCAATACGCAGTGTGTAGTCGAGGAACATCGCGTTGCCCGCCCACCGCGCAGAGCCCTCACCAATGACGTCACCCGCCGTGCCGATATACGTTTGGTCGCCCGACGGCGTGAGTGTCCAAATGCGTGTCTGCTGTTCACCATCATCGAAAACAAAGGACTCGTCCAAGGTGCCGATCCCATCGGACCAGCAAGCGGTAATGTCAGCGTTGAAATGACGGATAGCGGTACCCGAGAAGTCTTTCACAACCCCGTGGGCAGTAAGAGCACCGTTGAAGAATTCCTCGGGCGAGAAAGCAGGTGAGCGATCACTATAATCTTCGATTGAAGCGGTCCCACAACCGCTGAGAAGCAACGTCACCAGACAAACCCGCAGGCCTGATCTGGCAGAAGTCGCTACCTCGGTCTTCGTTGCTATGAGTTGATGCATAATATTCTCGGATACGTCCTTGCGCCCTCCTTGGTTTTGATACGACATATCTAAGAGAGAGGATCGAAAAACCCTGATGTCTCTGCAATCGTGGTAAAAACGTGTAGGTTCCAACCCCACGGGGGTAGTCAGGGTTATCGCTACGGTTTTACTTCGTATTCTGAAACCCTGAAGCCGTCGGCGAGAGGCATTTGATGTCTCGCCCTATCGTTGAGATCTGCTATGAGAAATTTGTTTTTTGAAGGTGTCCGTTGGATGGGCGGGCTTGTCGGTTTGCTCGCTGTCGACTTGTTTGCGGAACTCTACGTGTTCGAGTGGCTGCAATGGAACGGCACCGACAAGAATGATTGGTTTTTTATGCTGTGGTGGATCCTGGTGCTGGTATGGACTCTGTCATGCGGACGCAGACTTTGGCGGGGGAGAGTAGACGGCACAAATGGTAATCACCCAGATACCGCCGAGGGACAAAGCAGTCTCGACTGATCGTCAGGGTTGGCACTCGGCGCGGCCCACTCGCGAGCAGCGCCGAGTCACTCCATTCAGTGGCCGGCAAACACCAGCATTTGCACGGGCATTAACAACGCCTGCATTCGCAGGATAATGGCGTGGATCACGCCTACCGTATCGACCATGTGCAGGAATAGCGTTTGCCCTAACCCCAGGTCACCTTGCTCCAGTAAGTCGTGGTTGTTGGTATACGCGTTGGCAATACATTTGCTCCCCGGCATTACATCCAACAGGCCGTCCTCATAAAGCGGCTCCATGACCACAGTGAGCGTCCCAGGGCGAGCCCGCTGTTGGGCGTCGAGCAGCACGTCAGCAGGCTTTAACTGTCCCGCCGCTACTACCGGTTGCACGCGGGTAACCACCATGGGAATCACGGAGAAAGGTTTTGACATGCATACCACCTCGGTGATCGTTCCCGGTTTGATAACTTGAGCGGATAGCTGATTAAACCCCGCGGCGATCTGAAAACGACCCGATTCTGGGCCACTCGATGGAATCAGCACGCCGGCAGGTCGGAGAATAGGATTCACATAGTCGCCCCGCTGCAGGAAGAACTGCGCAACCTGACCGTCGACGCCTGCGTAAACCACTGTTTTATCCAGCGCTACTTGCGCCTGCTCCAATTGCCGTTGGGCGCTTTGCCGCTGTGCCGGAAGCACATCGGATATCTGTGTTTGTGCAGCGGTGATGTTTGCACGCGCCGCTTGAACGCCGCCACGGCGCTGGGCGACGTTATTCTCGAGCCGCTCCAGCTCTATCTTGCTAATCAGTTGCTGGCCACGAGAGGCGAGTTCGGATTTTTTAGCCAGTTCATTTTCGGCTTGTGCCAGTGCGCTCTCTGCCTGGACTAACGTGGCTTGTGCGGCTTCCAATTGCACTTCTGCCTGTGCAAAAGCTGAAGCAATTTGATCAAGTTGACTCTCAGCAAGGTTCACGTTGGCAACTTGTGCTGTATCTAAAAGGCTGAACAGCGGATCGCCCGCTTCCACCGAGTCTCCATTTTTTACGAACACTTCTTCAACGCGACCACCACCCTCAGGTAGCAGGGGAATGGTTCGGAAGTAAGGGCCCGCATTCGTCGTCGAAGGGTGGTAGTAAAAAACAATGGTGATCAAAGCCACAGTGAGTATCAGGCAGGCCGTGATGCCCCAGCGCAACTCGTACCACATGGTGAAGAAGGTGATTTGATCTCCCCACCGTTTTCCTTCGCGATGACGACGATAAAGATAATCCGGGAGTACCGTGATCAGAGAGCAGAGAATCAGTTCCAGCATGATTAATGGTCCTCCCCGCGGTTATCGTTATCCGGTGATGACGCGCTCTGCGCGGTTAATTTCTTTAAAGAATCAGAAATACTGTTGATCGGTGTGAGGAAGTCCGGGAACTTCAATAGCGCAAGAATGAGCGCGGCGACCCAAAAGACGTTGTTATGGGTGAACAATGCCAACAGCGCGAGCACCATGATCAACTGTGACTGCGTATTGCTGTGCTTGTGGGCAAGCTGTTCAGGTATGGCGTGTAGTTTGAGATAAAACACGCCAATGACCAGGACCATTGCTATGACAATAAAAGTGATTGCCGAGAAGAGCGGGTCGCTCCCGTCAGCGCCACCTACAAACGGCGGCAGCGTATGCGGTGCTAGAGGGTGGAGATCTCCGGACATGGTATGGGCCTCAAATGTCGGTAAAAGTGGTTGTAGGCTTATGCGGCCGTCGCATGTTGTTGCCGCGCCCACATTTTTCGCAGGTCATCGGTGGTCACCGTGCGTTTCACGGTGCCATCAGAGCTCAGCTGGTCTGTCAGGAGTCCGTCAGGCGCGTACAGCTCAAACAGCACCAACGCCCCATCGGCGCCGCCCTGTTCCATATGTACATCGCCTGGCGGCATCTTCGAGTAGTGTCCCGCAGATCTCACGGTAGCGTGAGTAGCCTCGCCGTCCTCGAATGTACTGACGTGTAGTTCGCCCGCCAGAACCACCGAACTCACCGCGCACAAATGGCGGTGGAAATGACAGTATTTGTGGGGATCCCAGCGGTAGAGCAAACTGAGATGTCCAGTGTCGTCAATGTCGAGAATGGCCCCCCAGTAGCTCACCGGGTAGGAATAATCGTCGTCCTCTCGATAATGGGTCCAGACTAAGTCATCGTGTTCCAGAAGATTGAGTTTCATAAATCGCTCCGTTTTAACGACTTGGTGACGACTGATGATCTCATCATGAAGATTTTCAGGGGACAGTCAACTAAACGCGTGCGCCTGTCATGATTTGCTGGTCTCCCCTGAATTTCCACCGTGCGCTCGATGAGTTCAGGGTTTGAGCAGTCGCCACCTTGCAGGCGGATGCCGTTGGAAACCCTATTTTAAGGGTCGGAAAACCAAAAAGATGGCGACGCCCTCTTATCCCTGTATTGACACCCCATCGCTTTAATTTATTGTGAGCTGTCTCTGGTCACTGTGAAGTTCACAGTCGTCAGAAAAAGAAAATCAATAGCAAACAGGGGGAACTCATGAAGTCTGTGTCACAGGGATTAATCGCGTTTTTGATGGTTGCAGGTCTGGCGGCGTGTAATCAGCAGTCCGCACCCAACGCCAACGTAGAACTCGCTAAGGCGTGGGTGACTGCGGGGTCTTCCAGCCGGACGGCGGCAATGGAAATGATCGAGCAAAACATGGCCGAGGACGGCTTAATGTATCGCGACCGATACGTAGGGTTTGGTTTTCAGTGGGACAACCAAGAGGGACTCGAGCAGGGCCGAATGGTGGTGACTAACGTGATTGCCGACAGCCCAGTTGCAGACATTCTTCAACCCGGCGACGAGTTTTTATCAGTGGGAGGGGTCGAAGTAAACGTAGACAATATGGGTCGGCTCCCTTTCCGCGGCAAGCCCGGTGAGGCGGTCTCGGCAGTGATATCCCGCGACGGTCAGGAAATCGCCATTGACGTGAGCAGAGGAATCGTCAACGCCCCGACAACGAAAGCCGAAATGCTGGAGTGGATGAGTGGTGCTGACGATGAAGACTGGGGTCCGGAGAAGTGGACGCTTCACGAGGCAGTGGGCGAGGGCAATGTGGTCTATGTATGGACACAAGCCTGGAATACTGACGATACCTCGGGTCTGCCATTTGAGGCACATCGGGTAACGAGAATGGTATTCAATGATCAGGGTAAGGTCACTGCGATCGCCAGTTTGTCAGAGGACCGATTTGTACTGGAGCAAATGGGATACACCATTAGTCGCTAAGCGCGATTGGTAGAAGAGGCCGCCTTTGCGGCCTTTTTTTATCGAAGCGTTGGCTGACGTCGCTCAGATAGCTGTGGCGCGAGGTGGGCCCGCCCGCTAAAGCGCAGCAGTGTCGTCCGACCGAGAGATAAACGGGCCATCCACACAGATACGGCGGCCGTCGGGCGCGGCACAAGCACCGCAGATGCCCACGCCACATTTGGTGAGGTAGTCGATCGCGCTGAAAATTTGATTGGCACCCACGTACTGTCTTTGCACTGCTTCGCTGGCATGAATCATGGCCTCGGGGCCGCAGTTGTAAAAAACCATGCGCGAGAGGGAACTCTCGGTCTGTGCCGACAGAAAAGATTCCAGCGCGTCGCTGACCCTGCCTTCGAAGCCTGCACTGCCGTCATCGGTCGCAATGGTGACGCGTCCGACTTGATCACAGGCCTCGCGAAAATAAAGTCGATTGGCCGTTCTGGCGCCAACGAAAATATCGACGGGTCGCGCGTCCGAACCAAAATCTTCGGCGATTTGATACACCGCAGCCAGGCCGGTACCTCCCGCGACACACACAATGTGGGCGTCTTGTGGAGGCGTTACCGGCACCCCATGAGGACCGCGGAGATACACTGCCTCCCCGATCTGCAGATTGCAGCAATGCTGGGTAAATTCACCCACATTGATCACGGCAAGGCGCACCGGGTTATGGGTCAGGCAGGAAAAGGGTTTTTCGCCCACCCCTGGAATCCAGACAAAAACGTATTCCCCTGCCTGAATATCCAGATCGCCATCCAGAGTAATGACACTAATATCCTCACACACCGACTCGTTCGCGACCACGGTGAAGGGCGTGAATGACATGTCGAGGTCATAGCGAGTCTGCTCGCCGGCAAGATGTGTACCCTCTGCCAAATCGCGCGTCAGGGATTCAAAGTATTGCCCCACCGCGGCAGTGTCCATGCCGCTCAGGCCTGATCCAATGCCCAAAATGGTGGCGCCACAATCGAGGGCAGCGCGACAATCCGATGCCGAAGACAACCCGCCGCAACCGATTAGTGGGAGTTCGGTTTCTTGGCGTAGGCTTTTTAGTGCCTTGAGTGTGATGGGCAACACACCCTTACCTGACATACCGCCCAGACCGTTACTTAATACAGGATAACCGTGGCTTTCGGTGTAACCCGGTCCGGCCGTGTTGATTGCGCAGAGCGCTGCAGCACCCCCTTCAATCGCGGCACGACCAATGACGGCAATGTCGTCGACATTGGGCGTTAGTTTAGGGATGACCGGGATATCTACGGCGTCGCAGACTGCGGATACCACCTCGCGAACCATATCGGGGTCCTGGCCCATGGCCATACCGTAGCCTTTGGCGTGCGGACAAGACAGGTTCAGCTCCAGACCATCGGCCACGGGAGCAAGCCGCTTCGCCACGGCGACAAACTCGTCAACCGAACCGCCAAATATCGAGACGAGCAAAAATCGATCCTCGGGAACACGCAGTTCACTGAGACCCCGCAGCGCCTGCTCCACGCCTGGGTTGGTAAGGCCTACCGCATTGACGAAACAACCCGGCGCATACTGGCTATAGACGGGTTCTCGATAACCCAGACGCGGTTCGAAACCGATGCTTTTGGTGGTGATGACCCCCACCTCCGGCATGGTATCAATCACCCGCTGAATAATTGAGGGGGTCGTCGTCACGATCCCAGAGGGTATCGTGAAGGGCCCTGATAACTGTTTGCCGAGAAACTCGGTGACCAAGATACTGTCTCCGTGATGCATGCGGGATTATACGACGCCCGGATAAAACCCGTCTTGTTTATGGTCGTGCCAAAACGCCTGCAACCCGTGCTCAGGTCCCGCAAAACGTTCGGGTGACACGCTCCGCTTCACTCGGTGCGCGAGCCCATTCCTCGTCGCCCGTTTGCCACTCATAGGGTGATGAAACCCGATCGACCAACGCCTGTGCCCATTCGATACTGCCGGATTCCACGGCGTCGATTGCGCGCTGCACGAGATGATTGCGCGGAATGATAGCGGGATTCACATGGTACATGTTTGTGGTGATCAGATGCTGATCGCCGGCATTGTGTTTACGGCGTTCAGTCCACTCTTCTGCCCAATCCTGCAGCGACTTGGGTGCGGTGAAAAGCTCCGGCAACGGCGAGTGCTCTAGGCTTTCGTTCGCGTATTCGGTTAACCACCGAAATGCGAGGGTAAAGTCGAGTTTTTCCTCCGCCAATGCGGCGTGAAAAGCTTGCACCAGCGCCGCATCGGTCTCTTGAATACCGTCCAGCCCCAATTTCGCTGCCAGCCGACTTTGGTGGTGAGCATGAAATATTTCAGGGTATCGATCGACCACGGTTTGCGCGATCTGTCGGGCAGATTCCTCAGAATCATCGATTAACGGTAACAGGCACTCCGCGAGCACGGCGAGATTCCAGTGCATGATGCCGGGCTGATTGGGCCATGCATATCGACCCTGTCGATCGATAGAGCTGAAGGTGGCTTGAGGGTCGAAGTGGTCCATAAAGGCACAGGGGCCAAAGTCGATGGTTTCGCCACACAGGAGCGCGTTATCAGTATTCAGTACCCCGTGAATAAAACCGAGGACCTGCCAGTGAGCGACCAGCTTGGCAAAGTGGTGGCAAACGCCCTCCAGCAGAGTAATCGCTGGGTTAGCGTCGACGGTTGTGATTCTCTGATGCGTTGATTCTGCGAAGTGTCGCGCCACTGCATAGTTCACAAGGTTCTCGAGTCCCTCGCCGCCCCGAGTCATAGCGAAGAACTGGATAGTTCCGACTCGGAGGTGACTGCTGGCGACCCGGGTGAGAATGGCGCCCGGTTCTGCGCGATTGCGTATTACCGACTCGCCGGTTGCCACCGCGGCCAGCGCGCGGCTGGTAGGCACTCCCAGCGCCGACATTGCCTCTGAGACGACGTACTCGCGGACGACCGGGCCAATGGGTGCGCGGCCATCACCGCCCCGAGAATAAGGTGTTGGTCCCGCGCCCTTGAGTTGCACGTCGAAACGTTGTCCGGTGGGTGTAATCCACTCCCCGAGGAGCGTGGCGCGTCCGTCACCCAACTGGGGATTGTACTGGCCGAATTGGTGACCCGCGTAAACGGTGGCGATCGGTTCAGAGTCGGTCAGGAGTTGGTTTCCCGCCAGCCCAAGCACCTGTTGCGGATCCTTAAGCGGGTCGCCTGGCCACCCCAACTGTTCTGCGAGCGGCCGATTCCAAAAAAGGAGCGACGGATTTGATACCGGATCCAGTGGCTGCGGCGTGCTAAAAAGCGTCCCTAAACGCGCATAGGAGTGGTCAAATCCCGGCGCTACACCCCCCGCCTCGATTTTCAATATCACCCGCCGAAGATTTTCTTGATGAAGCTGCCTGCTTTTTCCTCGACGGCGTCCTGAATCTGTTGTTTCGCCTCGTTCTCGATGATTTGTTGCGCGATCATCGCCACATCCAGCTTACAGTCCGCTCCGGATCCCGATGCCAGATTGCCACGACAATCCAAGGGCCAATCGACACCCGAATAGCGCTGGTCGATCACACACAGCGGACTTACTTGCATAATGTCGTTGTTCACCTGTCCTTCTAGGCGGAAGCCAAAATCAAGGGTTTTCAGATCAACGTCACCCGAGCCTTTCATTTCGACACCCGGAGTGGCGAAGCGAAGTTTTTCAATATCGCCTTCCCCATCATCGAAGTCGATGGCAAGTGATAGATCGGTGATGGGTGTATTGCTGGGTAAACCCGTGATGGGGGGGATTTTGTTAACCGCGGCCACCGCGCTACAGACCAAAGCCTGAATCGATACTTTTTCGATCACCAGGTCCTGGCCGCCCGCATTCACATCGCCATCCAATGCCGCCATCAGATCTTCGCTGGTGGCCCCTTGGGTAGTGATATCCCAACCCATTTCGATGCGGCCCGAAGCAGCACCCTCATTGCCCAGACTGCCGAGGAGAAGGCCCATGTTGACGCCTTTCAGGCCGCCCTCGACTTCGGCTTCGACGGTCGGGCGACGGGCGTTAATCTCAATGCGTGTATCCAACTGACCCTCATGGAGCACGCCGCGGATATGCTGAATATCCGCAACGCCATCCAGCACCCGCATCAACACCTGTGCATCTGTGATGGACTGTCCGGCAGCAATGAGTTCACCGGCACCAATCCGAAGCTCCAGATCAAGATCTCTGAGCGGTCCGACCGGTAGTGGCGCCGGCAGGGAGCGTTGCTCTGTGGGGGTTGCTACTTGCGCCGGAGCTTGCGTAGCGGCGTTGCCCGAATTACCCGCGGCCGCGGCGGGTGGGGCGGCAGGTTGAATCTGATCAACATCGAGTCGCGCTGTTGAAATATTGAGCTTGATTTCGGGGCTCTCCAGCGCAGACCAGACCAATTGACCCTCGACGTCACCTCCTGGGAGCGTGGCATCAAGTTTGAAATCGGCCTTGGCCGGCTTCATCAGAAATTCACCGTTCAATACGCTAATCACTGGTTGCGTCAGGGCGCCAGTGACTTCTGCGCCCAAATTCTCGAGTTGGATTCGGGTGAAGTCGGACGCGACCCGAATGCTGCCGTCCAGCGTGATGCCCAGCGGTGAGGTCGTGCCGTCTCCCAGCACCGATAGGGTGCCTTCAAGTCGCATCGGCTCGTTGTCGGTGTTCACCTGGGAGAGCGTCAGAGCGTCTATTTTGATCTGATTGCTCAGAATGCCATCGCGGGTGCGGAGGATCAGTGTAATGTCCTCTATGCGGACGGCCTCGGCGACAATCGCTACGCCCGAGATTCCGGCGTCCTCGGCCAGCTGTCGCGCTCGCTCCTGAGCTTTATTGTCTCTGATCTGTTCGCCGCGCCTCTCCCAAGCCCGGTCACTCATAATCGGCTCGGGCTCGGGCTCGGGTGGGAGTGCCTGCGGTTCGGTAATGTCGGCGGTAACACCACTGATCACTATGGTTCCCACATCGACATTACCACTCAGGAGAGGGAGTAAAGAGAGTCCCACATCGAGTTCTTTTATCGATGCGGTCATCTGCTGATCAAACTGCGTCGCGGGCGGCAGATCCAGTGAAGTCTCCTCCAATCGGAGACCAAAGCGGGGGAAGAGGCTCAGCTCAGTCTCGCCAGCAATCGTCAATTCACCGCCCGTACTGGCACGAACCTGCTCTTGTGCCATTTCGATAAGCGCTTGCTCATCAATGAACATGGGTATCAGCAGCATCGCCAGTACAGCCAAGGCAACGAGGCCACCTACAATCCAGAGAATTACCACCATTGTCCTTTCCCCCGACAGGTCATCATCGGTTCAGCATAGCAAAGGTTTCAGGTGGGAGAAGCGTTTGTGGCGGAATATGCGCGCCGTTCAACATGTCGATCCAGGATACGCTCCCGCTCATTGCGAATCTGATCTACTGACTTGAGTCGCCACAATGTCTCTTTGGCAAATTGGTAGGACTGTTTCAGGTCGACGATGGGGTCCGGGTAATCAACAGGATGGAATTGGCGTTCCAGCGGGGATCGCAGCCACGGTTGGTGAATGAAAGGTAGCGGTAAATCTGCCAACTCCGGCACCCAGCGCTGGATGAAGGTACCGTCGGGGTCGTGATCCAGAGATTGTTTGACCGGGTTATAAATCCTGATGGTATTGATACCCGTGACGCCTGCCTGCATCTGCATCTGTGGATAGTGAATGCCGGGCTCAAAATCGAGAAAGAGTGAGCC
>JAYNNB010000048.1:400-13035 GCA_038112515.1 Luminiphilus sp. | reverse complement strand
TGTGACGCGGTCACGGTACCACGCAGACGCAACAGTGAGTGCGCTTGTGAAATCAGGCAGAAAACGCCTTGGCGCAGGCGGAGCGTGCCATCAGTCGATCTGCATAAGCACTGAGATTGGGAAACGCCTCATCGGTCACGATCCCTAGGCGCTTGGACATGATGCAAGCATGACCCAGCATGGTGTCGGCTGCGGAGAAGTCGCCGATCAAATACTCACGACCCTCCATTGCGGCCTCAACAGGCGCCCAGGCTTTGGCTAACAATCGTTGCGCCTGTCCCCTGACCGTCTCGTCCTGGCGCTCGGGGGGTAGCAAGATCGTGTGCACCACAATGGTATTCACGGGCGGCATCACCATCCCCTCGCAGTAGTGAAACCACTGCAGGTATTCAGGGAAACGGGGGTCATCTGGGGACGGCTTGAGACCACCATTTTTGTGGCACTCGAGAATGTATTCAGCGATTGCGCCAGACTCGTAAATGGAGACTTCACCGTCTTCCAATACCGGGATGCGGCCCAGCGGATGACGCGCCCTGTGCTCGTCCGACTTGAGATCCTTGGGGTGAAAATCCATTCGATTGAGCTCGTATTCCAAACCCAGTTCTTCAAGTAACCACAACGTTCGGCTCGCTCGACTATTGGGTGCAAAATGGAGTTTCAACATCGGGATTGACCTCTATTCGGGCTGAATGACTGCCCTACGGTATCACCATCGCTGCATTATTGGCATAGAAAATGCCAATAGTTTACAACCCTCAGTCACCCGCTCCGGATGGCGAATCCGAAAAGGGCAAACGCGCCGACGAGTACTCATCGTCTGCCAACAACCGCACGCCCAGACCGATCAGTCTGACCGGCTGCAGCCGTCGCTCCCAGCCCTCCAGCAGAAGCTGCTGAAAGTCGTTCTCTACCGCTTTGGTACCGACACGCTCTACCGTGGTGGTTGTGAAGTCATTGAATTTAAGCTTTACGAATGCCTTGGTGATCCCATCCCACGCCTTGGCCGACTCGATTCGCTCCATCAGGTTGGTATATAGCTGCTCGATGATAGGCGCCCACTCTGCAGGCCCGCTGACATCTTCAGCGAAAGTGCGCTCAACGCTGATCGACTTACGCACGCGAGACGGTTGCACGGGCCGATCGTCGCGGCCTCGCGATCGCTCGTGCAACGCCACGCCAAACTTGCCAAAGCGACGCCTCAAATCAAGCAAACTCCATGCTCGAATATCAGCACAGGTTCTCAGGCCGTAGCGATGCATTTTTTCGGCAGTCACTGACCCAACACCGGGGATCTTCTTCACCGGCAGTGCGGCTACAAAGGCATCGACCTCATCAGGAGGCACCACGGTCAATCCATCGGGTTTTTGCCAATCAGACGCGACTTTGGCAATGAACTTGTTGACAGATACCCCTGCCGATACCGTGATCTGCAATTCCTCCCGAATGCGCTGGCGTATGGTTTTAGCAATCCGGGTTGCGGTGAGATCACCATCAGAGACATCAGTCACATCCAGATAAGCCTCGTCGAGAGAGAGTGGTTCGATAATGTCGGTGTAATCGGAAAATATCGCTCGCATGGCCTTCGAGGCCTCGCGGTACTTACTCATCTGGGGCGCTACAACGGTCAACTGAGGGCACAGGCGCATCGCTTGGGCGGTGGGCATCGCAGAGCGCACACCAAAGGCGCGCGCCTCATAATTACAAGTGGTCAGCACCCCTCGTCGATCAGCACTTCCACCTACTGCCAGTGGAATGCCGCGCAAGGCGGGTGCATCGCGCATTTCTATTGCGGCATAGAAGCAATCGGCATCGAGATGAATAATTTTGCGCGGCATAGGTGGAGGGTACACCCATCGCGACCAGAGACTTCACTTTGCAGTTAAAAGGGCGATAATCCCCCCCACTACCTAACTGAGGGTTACAGCGTGAAACCAGGCATTATTTTTGGCGTGGTATTGGTGATCATCATTGGGGCAATCGTCGTTTCCCATCAGATGACGCCGAGCGGCAACAAGCACTTTGACAAGGCTGGAGAAAACTGGAAGCAGAATTAACGATCAGGCATCAAGTCGCCGCAATGTATGGGCGGGCGCTTGCTATGAGTTAAGCGTCTCGATCAGTTTGTAGCTTTTCGAAATGCGCTTCCAGAATATCGCTACCCAAGGTCGATCCGTCGTTATTCCCCAATTTGATTGCTGGCCATGCGCCGGTTGCAAACATAAAAAGCACGGTCGCGCCTTCTGGTCCTGCAACCAGAGGGCCATAACCGCGGTTCGCCAGCCCAATACGGATGTCGCCCGCCTCGTGCCAAGTTGCGCCGACCCTTTGCGATCCCTCGAGGATGATTTCCGTGTAGTCACAATCGTGGGTATGCGCCTCTATCGTGCAACCCGGGGGGTAGAAAACCTTGAACACGGTGGGTGATTCCGAGCGAGTCGGGTCACCCACGCGGTACATCGAAGAAATGACACCCGTGGGCAGCTCGATCTTGTCGAGGTCTTCCCAGTTCAGGGCGTAATGGCCCTTCCTTTCCAGGGTCTCTTTGATTTCACGATCCGTCGCCTGCGCCATGTTGCCACCTACCCTCGCGCCCTAGCGAACAGGCAGAGCTGCTGCAATGCCACTGTGGCCGCCGCCAACGAGGTAATGGCACCCACGTCATACTGAGGTGCCACTTCTACCACGTCCATGCCCACGACATTTACGCCTTTGAGCTGCTGCAGTATCTGCATCGCCTGATGGGTCGACAGCCCCCCGACTACGGGAGTGCCAGTGCCTGGCGCATAACTGGGGTCGAGACAGTCAATATCAAAAGTCAGATAACATGGTCGCTCGCCGACAATGCCCTTGATGCGATCGGCCAGCTCAGCGGCTTTCAAGTCGTGGACCGCCGGCGCGTCAAAAATATGGAATCCGTGATCACTGTCGTTGTGGGTGCGCAGACCGATCTGCACGGAATGCGCGGGTGAAATCAATCCTTGCCGGGCAGCGTGGTAAAACATAGTGCCGTGATTGATGCCCTGACTTTCCTCAGCCCAGGTATCTGAGTGCGCATCAAAGTGAATTAACGACAGCTCCCCATGTTTTTCGGCGTGCGCCCGCAATAACGGGTAGGACACAAAGTGGTCACCGCCAATCGCAAGCAGCGCGGTATCGGTCGCCAAAATCTGCTTCGCGCACTGATAAATTTCTTCCGGGACACCGGCAGGATTCCCGGCGTCAAAGTCACAGTCACCGTAATCAACCACCGCCAGTTCATCGAAGGGTGAGAACCCCCATCCCACCGCCTGCTTTTCCCATGCCAGGCTCGCAGAGGCCTCGCGCACGGCACGCGGTCCAAAACGACTGCCCGGGCGGTTAGTGGTTGCCAAATCAAAAGGCACCCCCAGTACGGCCACGTCGGCCTGCGACAAGTCGCGTGAATAGCGACGGCGCATAAAACTGACGATGCCACCATAGGTGGGTTCTTCCATCACACCGTAAAGGCTGTCGCGCGTCATGGCCTGATCAGTAGCTGACTGCATGGTTTTGAGAACCTCTCGGGTCACATCACGAATGGATGATTAACATACCCTAAAACCCATTCGCTGGTATCGCTGGCAAAGCGTAATGCGCGGGGAGCTATCAGGAAGCGGCCACCATGACCGGGCGCTTGCCGTCCTTGCCATAAAGATTGACCTGCAGACTGGAAATCGCGTGCACCAGAATGATCGGCTCGATCTTCTGCTTGCCTGTCCAGTGGATCTTGGGGAAACGCTCGAGGATACGTTCGTAGGCCATCTTGAGCTGGAGTTGCGCCACGCGATTGCCCAAACAGCGATGCACGCCATGACCAAAGGCCAGATGCTTGTCGACGTTGTCGCGCATCATGTCAAAGTTATCGGGATCAGGAAAAACAGACGGGTCTCTATTGGCGGCGCCGTACCACATGATCACCTTTTCATCTTTAGCGATGCGCTGCCCGGCAATTTCGGTGTCTTCCATCGCGGTGCGGCGCATGTGCATCACCGGCGAAACCATGCGCAAGGCCTCGTGGGACATGCGCTCAATCAGTGTCGGATCATCCAGCACCATTTGCCGCTGCTCGGGAAACTGAGTGAGCAGGCGAATCGTGCCCGAGAGGGAATTACGCGTGGTGTCATTGCCTGCAAAAATAATTAACAACCAGGAACCATCCAAATAGCTCTGGGAAAGGGGTTTATCACCGAGCGTTGCATTGGCAATCGTTGTCAGCAAGTCCTCGCGCGGATTTTGGATGCGATCCGCCATGACCCGCTCCCCATAGCTGAACATGTCATGCAAAATTTTCTCAAATCGGAATGGGAACGAGGGCTCGGCGAGCAGCATCCGGAACGGATGAGTAATGAATTGCGGCGCGAGCTCAAGGTAGTGCATCCATTTGATGATGTCGGCGCGGTCTTCTTCGTCGACGCCAAGCATTTCGCACAATGTGAACATGGGTAGCTCAATAGAAAACAGCTTGGCGAAATCTACGACCGGCCCCTGACGCTCCATATTGTCGAGCAGATCATCAATTTTTCGACCGACCTTTTCCTTGAGCGTCTCGATATAGGCCGGGAAGAAAAAGGCGGCTTGCTGCATGCGCAGGTCCCGGTGCAAGTCGGCATCGAGATTGATGAGCGAGTTATAGGCCGCATACATCAGCCGCTCTGCCTTGCCTTTGTCGTTGCGCAGCACGCTCATGTTCATACTGCCGCGCTGCGACGAAAATAGCTGGGGATTCAGCTCCACATGCTTCACATCGTCATACCGCACTACGGACCAGAACCCCGAAGAGGGTTTTTTAATTTGCGACCACATGACGGGCGCTTCTTCGCGCATGCGACGGTAAAAATCGAAGGGCTGACCACGGGTCCAGGAGTTAGTGACACCCAGCTTGAAGTCGCGAAGGCGCGGGTAGATTTCCTCGAAAACGGGATCCCTTGCACCGGTGTCCAGCAGGATATCGTCGCTGACAGCAGGATGATGTTGCATCGGTTGAGCGCTATTCATGATGTTCCCAATTTTATCGAGGCGAGCGTTATACGCCCCCTTGCGATGGGCTATACCAGCAATATTCGGTGAAAAGTATAGTTCAGATCAGGACCCTGACGCGGTTATGCATGCGCCCGCCTCGGATTAAATCGATTGGGCCATTTACGACGTATAATCCGGCACCCCAAGACTAAGGATCCCCTGTGCGCTACCTGATTTTTGTCATTCTTTGTTTGTCTCTGCCCCCGACAGCACAGGCGGAATACTCCCGGACATACCTCGATAGCCACCCCTTAAAAACCGCTCAGGTGGGCGATTTAGATATTGCCTATCGGATTGTGGGCCCGGGCATCAACAAACCCAAAGCGGTCGTCATCATGGGACTTGGTGGATCCAACGTGGCATGGGGGGATGCCCTGATTTCGGGTCTCACTGGCGGCGGATATGAGGTGCTGCTCCTCGACAATCGCGATACCGGTGCATCAACTCGTTTCGATAACTGGGGCCAACCTGTGCTCTGGTGGGAGCTCCTCAAGTATCGTTTCGGGTTTACCGTAAGTGCGCCCTACACCCTGAATGATATGGCGGCGGACATCGCCGGACTCATGAGGGAGATTGGCTACGAGGATGCACATATCATCGGCGCCTCGATGGGCGGGATGATTGCCCAGATCGTTGCTGCGCAATACCCCGAAAGAACGCGCAGTCTGATCTCCATTATGTCCAGTACCAACGCACCGCATTTACCGCCACCGACCCAGGAAGCGGAAATGAATCTCCGCAATCTTGCAACGGGAGAAGCCGAGGCGGAGCGTGAGCGCGCGATCCGTGAACGCGGCTTTTATCCGGAGTCGATGCAGCGTCACCTGATGGCTATCTTCAAAACGGGTGATCGCTCTGCCGAGGTAGCCAAAATTGCTGCCCCTACATTGGTGCTGCATGGGGCGGATGACGGACTAGTTCCTCCGGAGCACGGGAGGCACACGGCGTCACTGATTGCGGGCTCTCGCTTTGTCTTAATAGAAGGTATGGCTCATAACATGCCCGACGATGTCATTCCTGTGTTGGTCGCCGAGATGACCCATCATATGAACGCCGTTGAAAGCGGTGAACTCGCGGGCCTCTAGTTCACCCATTGCAAAAAAGTGGCGCCCGCGGGCGCCAGAAATTGGCCCTCACTGAGCGAACGCTCAGAAGTCCAGACGCACCCGCACGCCGATATTTCGGCCAGGGAGCGGCACCTGATCTTTGACAAAAGACGCATGGTTCCGCGCAACCGCATCAGTGAGGTTACGGGCGAACGCCGTCAGTGTCAGGCGCGTAGAGTCATTGAAGCCATAAGACCAGGACGCATCTGCATTAACCAGCGTGAACCCATCGGTTGCCGACTCTCCGAGCGCCACACTGCTCTGCCGCGCTACATCCTTCACCCGTAATCTGGCAGAAAAGTCGTCGAGCGTGTAGCGGGCAGTGAATAGGTTCCTCGCAGGCACGATCCGCGGCACCTCTCCGCCATTGGTGAACTCTGCATCCACTTCATCACGGCCGAGGGTCAATTCCAATGCGCCCCGGGGCAACTCAATACGCGTGCCGATCTCGATCTCATAACCGGTGAATTCGGCGTCCTGCTGGCTGTAGTCCGACAGAATCAAGCCGCCATGATCAATGTGCTCATCGCCAAGTTCACCGTGTTCGTCCTCGTGCTCCTCCTCCAGCTCGTCGCGAAGATAAATGTAGTTATCGACGCGGTTGTAATAGATCGACGCCGAACCAAAAAAGTGGTGATAATCAAAATTAAACGCGAGGTCGATGTTGTTCGAGCGCTCCGTATCCAAGTTGATATTACCCACTTCGTAACGGCTACTCGCCAGGTGCTCTCCATTCATAAAAAGTTCGACAGCGGAGGGCGTCTTGCTGACGCTCGCCAGACCCAGCGACAGCGAGGTGTGCTCGTTGAGATCCCAGCGCATGGTTGCTGCCGTGCTAAACACCTCGTCACTAAATGAGGCTGGCTCGTAAACTATCTCACTCTCGTGCTGTTGATCATGGTCATCTCTCTGCTCATCTTCATGGTGCATCTCGGCGACAAAACCATCACGGTCTACAAGATCAAAGCGCACCCCCAAATCCAGCGTGGCGAAGCCAAAGTCATCTGAACTGAAAAAGCCGAGCGTTGTCTCAACAGAGTCGACGGGGGCCATGAAGGCCTCTTCACCGATGATCGAGATTTCCTCTTCAGCGTAGTTCAGAACCACTCTGCGGATCCGCTCACCCGCGCTCAGATTCAAAGAAACAGATACCTCCTTGGCCTCATTGCTGAAAACGGTAGGATCCTCGGCTTGCCCCCCCGCTTCGTGATCACCCTCCGTATGCTGCTCGGTCAGGTCGTAATCCGTGTTCTTGACCGCGAAGTCGATCGCATTCAAAAACCCGAGAGAGGTGTTGATCGAGCCGCTAACCGCCACAATCTCTGATTCAGTTTTCGAGAACGTTCGCTCACCGCTGTGCTCATCATGATCCTCGTTTTCATCGCCCTCGGCATACACATCCCCGTGGGCGTCATGTGTCGCCTCGGAGTGAAAAGGAATGCCGTAAGTGCTGCTCAAGTCGCTGTAGGAGAGACCTACATATCCCCAGTCACCAGCGGTAGATAGCCCCACCCGATGGGAAGTGGTCGACACATCGGAGTTCGCAAGGGTATCCGCGTTACCGTGGTCCTCCTCGTGATCTCCCCCGTGGTCCTCCTCGTGACCTTCGTCATGGTGGTCGTCATGCACCTCCACTATCGCGCCGTCAGGGATTTCGTAATCCTCCATCTCGGCGTCCTGATAGCTGTAAGTCAGATTAAGACCCCCTATGTGGCCGCGTAATGAGAGATCTACCGCCTCGCCATCGTTCACCGACTGCACTTCAGCACCCACATGGCCACTGAAACCGTCGAGGTCAGTCTTGGGGATGGTGTTATCCACCACATTCACAATGCCGCCGATGGAACCGTTTGAATACATCAATGCTGATGGACCACGCACGATTTCGATCTGCTGAACATCATTGAGACTGACATCCACGGCATGGTCTGGCCCCAGCGCCGAGACGTCTCGGATAACGGTGCCATTATTGAGCACCTTGACGCGGTTGCCGCTCATGCCACGGATAATGGGCTGCCCGACCGCGCCGCCAAAATCAGCGGAGGACACGCCAAGCAGCGCATCGACGTGCTCGCCTAACGACTGGACCCCCGCTTCTGAAACAGCCGCGCCATCAAGAACGTAGATGGGTCTGGTTGCGGAAGATTCGTTAATGCCAACAAAGGATGCTGTGACAACGATTTCTTCCAGTAAGGTTTCTTCGCTTCCAACAGCCATCAGCGGCATCACCGCCAAGACTGCGAGAGCATGTGCTGCTGTGCGCCGCATGCTCGCCTCCTATAAAAGGTTTCAGTGAACTAAAAAGGTGTGTAGTTCAGCTGAGAGGTGGAGCGCGAGCCTGAAAATTTGAGGTGGGGACTGCAACACAAGCCGAGACAACCAGCTCATTTTGCAAAGGGACTGATGAGTCAAATGCGGAGACCGTCTCGTTGGCGACAGCTGCGC
Organism: Luminiphilus sp.; assembly: GCA_038112515.1. GTDB lineage: Bacteria > Pseudomonadota > Gammaproteobacteria > Pseudomonadales > Halieaceae > Luminiphilus. The sequence goes on along the minus strand of JAYNNB010000048.1, from coordinate 4,447 downwards.
TGTGCTCACCCGAGCAATGACTGCACTCGGCGTGATTTTGAGAAACATCGCTGCTAATCGTGTGTTCAAGCGCATGCACGGTGTTGCCCGCGACGAAAAGTATCGCCGCACACAGCACCCATCGGGCATAACGCTTAAACGCTGTGATCGTCATTTATTGAGTCTCTATCCTGACGCCGTCAGACGCGGCCCCGAGAATAAGCCAAGATCGGCAATACACTCAAGCCGCAGTGGCGCTTACTGGGTCCAAGGGCTACCGCTTTTCAACCGGCGTAGACCTCGCCGAAGACACGATCAAATATCTTGAGATCGTCGATTCGCCCCATACTCACTCGGGAATAGGTGTCGTAACCCTCGTAAGCCCCCCGGATCATCACATTTTTCTCTGCCATCTGCTCTGCAAATGCATCGGCATTGCGCCCGATATCGGCGTAGACAAAGTTAGTCTGGGAAGGCAACGGTTCAATGCCATGGCGCCGGAACGTTGCGTTGACCATCTCCCGACCCTGCAAAATCTTCGCTCTCGAGAAAGCAATAAAATCCTCATCGATGTAGCTGTGATAGGCCGCGTAAAGTCCGACCCCATTAGGCCAAGCCATCACATGATCCCGAACTACTTTGACGATGTCCGGATGCCCCATGCCATAACCCACCCGCAACCCCGCCATGCCGAAAATTTTGGAGAAAGTGCGCGTTACGAGGATATTGGCACCTTCCCGGACAAGATCCATCATCGAGGTGTAATCGGGCTTGTCAGTGAGTTCGTTGTAGGCCTCATCGATCATAATGGGCACCTTGGCACTCACCTCGCGACAAAAGGCACGGAGTTCGTCGCCGTCGATGGCCATGCCGGTGGGATTATTGGGGTTGCAGAGATAGACCAAGCTCACAGAATCGTCCACCGCTCGAGCGATGGCCTCAAGGTCGATCGCCATATCGGCGCGTACGGGGAGTCGTTTTACCTCCACACCCAGATTCTCGGCATAGAGCAGATGATCCGAGTAAGTCAGGCTGGGCGACAGGATCTTGCCCTGCTTGCCGAAGGCCATCATCGCCGCCTGGAGTCCCTCGTTGGATCCGGAAGCCATAAATATCTGTTGTCGATCAAGGCGGAGTCGCTCCATAAACAACCCAACGAGTTGCCCTTCGATGTCGCCGGGATAATACGCCGTGAGAGGCAAAATTCTCGCGACCTCAGCGAGCGCTTTTGGGCTGGGGCCATAGGGATTTTCGTTGAAGATCAATCGGACCTGTTCGGGAGGAATTTCAATTTGCCCAAACGCCTTCAGCGACAACCCCGCCGCGGCTGCACCCAACAAAATCCCTTGCAAAGCCCTACGACGACCCATCATCGCAGGTTGAGCAGTGACGCCACTCAGTAACGCGAAGGCCTCTCTGAAACTTTCGGCTTGATTTTCTATGCGCATAATTTGGCTCCGCGACACATCAACTGGATGTTTTAGCACTGCTGGCGACAGTCAATAGTTTGATCCTATTTTTACCGCTTTTCAGCCTGTTCCGTTAACTAAAAATTGTTTTCGGGATATGCTCATCACCGCGACATCAATGGATGCAATCAAAGGTAGCCTCGTGACAAACCCCGTTAACGAAATCATTGCGCAAAAGGGCTGGTGTGTCGCCGACGGCGCCACAGGCTCCAACTTTTTCGGACGCGGCCTAGAGGCAGGCTATCCCCCAGATCTCTGGTGCGTGGAACGCCCCGAAGATGTGCTTTGGCTCCACGGCGCTTTTCTCGACGCCGGTGCCGACATCATTTTAACCAACAGCTTTGGCGCCAATGCGCCACGGTTGAAGCTGCACAACGCAGAGAATCGCGTATCAGAGCTCAATGCCACGGCTGCCAAATTAGCGCGAGAAGCGACCCTTCAGCATTTTGAGCTTACCGGCAGGCGTGCGGTAGTTGCCGGCTGCATTGGCCCCACTGGCGAACTATTCGAGCCCATGGGATCACTTAATCATGCGGACACCGTGGCCATCTTTGCAGAACAGGCTAATGCGCTGGCCGAGGGGGGCGCGGAGATCATCTGGATTGAGACCATGTCGTCTCTTGAAGAGGTCGCGGCCGCTGCTGAAGCGGGGCGTGCCACGGGCCTACCGGTCTGTGCAACGCTCACCTTCGATACCGCCCGGCGCTCAATGATGGGGGTGACGCCCGCCGACTTTGCCGCGTTTGCCACCGAGATAGGCCTTGAAATGGCGGGCTCCAATTGCGGTGTCGGGCCCGCTGAACTGATGGACTCGACTCAGGGGCTTATGGCCGCGGGAATCCAGATCCCGGTAATTGCCAAGGGGAACTGCGGTATCCCCCAGTATGTCGATGGTGCGATTCACTTCCACGGCAGCCCAGAGCTCATGGCGCAATACGCGCTATTTGCCCGAGATGCGGGCGTCACCATCATAGGCGGGTGCTGTGGCACTACTCCTGAACACATATCCGCCATGGTAGCGGCCCTGGCCAGTCGTGAACGACGCGAACTGGACCCCGAAGCCATGCTGCAGGCGCTGGGAAAACCATGGAAAGCGTTAGCCGAGGCGGATAACTCTGATCGCGCCGCGAGACCCCGCGGCCGACGGAGAAGAGCCTGACAGGCGAGATCAGCCGCCGCATACGAACAGATAGAGCCGCAGCAAGTGAATGCCAATAGGCTAGTAAGCACTGCAAAATAGTTCAGTAATTCCCACAAAATGACCGTGAAGCGTATTGCCTAAATCGCTTCAGAGGCGCAAATTTAGCGCGCGTAAGACTCGGCACCTTCCGGTACGAGCGCAACGAGACTCATCCTCTAGACAGATGATCACCACACCCCCCTCTAGCGTGCCCGCCGATCGCTCGTGCGCTGCAGTGCCACACCCATGCACCTTGGCAAACGCTGGATCCTGTCTATGAGCACGGCTGTCGCGCAGTGTCCCAGCATCGCAGTGAGCATCAGAACTGCCAACAAGTCAGATGTGGATGCTCTCGAAGCGGTCGAAATTGCCTGCTTTGACGCCGAAAGGCGCAGTTCAAGACAATCTCTCACCCGCTCAGTGGCCAGCGATAGGCAGCGAGTTGGGCTCGCTATTATCACCTCACCCGAAGGTCGGGAGCAGGTGATCGGTGCCGCCGTACTATTCCTCTACGCCAAAAGTATCCGGCTCTACTCCATCGGCACTTTGCCTGCATATCGGGGCTGTGGAGCGGGTGAGGCGCTACTCAATTGGGCTTTTAATCAAACCGAAGCGCTGGAGTTGAAGCGCCTGTCGCTAGAGGCTGACGCCAACAACCCTCGGTTGCTCGCCTGGTATCAAGCGCGGGGCTTCACGGTGGAGGACTCACTGCCAGATTACTATGCGGAAGGAGACCACGCGGTGCGCATGGTCCGCCGCTTTGACCAGCACCAGCGCCAGCCGCGGGTGGTTTTGATTACCGAGTCACCCTCGTTGTGGACCTATGAACTCCCCAACGTTACCGCCGTCAGCCCCAGCGAATACCTGAGTAACGATGCATGGCAACGTCACGAAACACTGCGCGTGATCAATTTATGCTCTAGTTATCGTGACCAAAGCCTTGGCTACTACACCTCGCTGCTGGCAGCAGCGCGAAGCCATCGCATCACGCCCGACGTCATTGCGATCAAGGACATGGTATCGCGAGCAACGCGAAGGCGACTGTCCGAGCGCTATGCCGACCTGATTCAGCAAACCTTTGAGGGCCACGAAGAGGAAGAACTGATCTTCCCTATCGTGTTTGAACAGTCTCTGTTACCCGAGCACGCACAGCTGGCCAAGCTGCTGTCGCGTTCATTGGGGTCACCGCTCCTGACCCTGAAACTGCGCAGGGTGCCGGTCAAAGACAAAGTGCTGCATTGGCAAATCCAAAGCGTTAAACCCCTGGGACTCCGCGAGGCGCTCAAAAAATACCGGGATCTTACTGATGCCGCTGCCCCGGTTTTTTTCTCAACACGCCGCTTTCAGAATATCAAGCTACCCAGTGCCCGCTACGATCTGGCCATTCTGGTGAATCCGGAGGAGGAGAATGCGCCGTCC
>JAYNNB010000048.1:0-390 GCA_038112515.1 Luminiphilus sp. | reverse complement strand
CGCCGTCCTGCCCGAAAGCATTGGATCTGATACAGCGCGCGGCGGAAAGGAAAGGCTTTTATGTCGAGAGAATTACCGCAAAAGATCGTAAGCGGCTACCTGAGTTTGATGCGCTCTTCATTCGCGAAACCACCGCAGTAAACCACCACACTTACCAGATTTCGCGAGAAGCAGTGGCCGAAGGGCTGATAGTAATCGACGATCCTTGGTCTATCCTGCGCTGCGCTAACAAGATCTTTCTTTATGAGCGGTTAACGCGCGCGCGGGTGCGACAACCCAAGGCATGGCTCTTCTACGCCAAGTCTGATTGGCGCCAAAGCCACCCCAACCTTCCCTTTCCGCTGGTGATCAAACGCCCGGAAGGCTGTTTTTCGACAGGTGTTTTCAGAG
>JAYNNB010000047.1:0-13075 GCA_038112515.1 Luminiphilus sp. | reverse complement strand
ACTGTCACATTTTGCTAATCGCCGATTATAAGGCGATAGCCAAATGAGAACTTCTCTCTCTGGGCTCTGGGCTCTGGGCTCTGGGCTCTGGGCTCTGGGCTTAGTCATTTTGGCCGATCGTGGGAGAATGTGGCGTGGTGCGCCAAAGCGCGCCCGTGCATTCTCCACCAGCGGAGTCCCAGCATCATGAAACCGCCCGTCACAACGCGACTTGCCACAACGGATGATCTACATCCACTCGCTCAGCTGTTTGACCAGTACAGACAATTTTATGATTGCGACTCTGACCTTGAGGCCGCACATCATTGGCTCAAAACCAACATGCAGAAGAGCCGCTCCGTGATTTTTGTTGCCCTTAGCGATGAGACGATGCTCGGCTTCACGCAGCTTTATCCTGCGCTTTGCTCAGTCGATTTGGTTGATTACTTTGTGCTTTACGACCTTTTTGTCATGAACACGGCGCGTCGAACCGGCGTGGGCCGCTCGCTGATGTTGGCGGCCAGTGACTGGGCTACTCAGCAGGGTGCGGCCCGACTGGATCTGGAAACCGCGCGGGACAATCATGCGGGTCAGGCCCTGTATCACAGCCTCGGCTATCAACAAGACGAGGTGTTCCTGAAATACAGCCTCGATCTCAGCAGGCTGAGGGATAGCAGCGCTTGACGCGATCGCCGCGCCCCCTCATCGAGCAATAACCCCGCAAAAAAGGCGCTGGGGTCGGGTGGGTTATTGGTGGCTAGCCGGTAGGCACCTCATTAAAAGGAATGCCCTTATCAAGACGCGGTTCCTGCGGCAGGCCCAGAACGCGTTCGGCAATAATATTCGCCATTATCTCGTCGGTACCGCCGGCAATCCTGAGCCCAGGCGCCCCCATGTAGGCCCTCTGGATAATGCCCGCCCGCACCGCGAGATTTTCATCTGCAATCGCGCCACTGGCACCCAGAAGATCCATTAAATACGACGCCATCGCTTGCATCTTGGGCGCACCCACCAGTTTGCCGATGGAATTTTCGGGTCCGGGCAGCGCACCCCGCGACAGCGCGGTGAGTGACCGATAGCCCGTGTACTTGAGTCCTGCTTCCTGAACGTACCAATCGGCGATCCGCGCACGCACAGCGGCATTTGACAACGCGGGCTGACCGTCTATCTCCAGCTCTCTGGCCACAGACAGCGCCAGTGAAACATCCATTTGACCAAATCCGCCGCCAATCGCTGCACGTTCATTCATCAGTGTTGTCAGCGCCACTTGCCAACCCTGACCGACCTCACCCAAACGACAACTGTCAGCAACTCGCACGTCGGTAAAGTAGACCTCGTTGAAATCCGAGTCCCCGGTAAGCTGTTTGATCGGTTTAACCTCAACACCGGGCGCCTTCATATCAACATAAAAATAGCTTAAGCCCTTATGCTTCGGCACATTGGGGTCGGTCCGAACGACAATGACCCCAAAGTCAGAATAGTGCGCTCCAGAGGTCCAAATTTTTTGGCCATTGATAATCCAGTCATCTCCATCGCGCTCTGCACGGGTGCGCAGAGCGGCGAGATCGGAACCGCCCGCTGGCTCGGAGAACAGCTGACACCAGACCTCCTCCCCGCTGGCCAGCGGAGGAAGAAATCGCGCCTTGTCCTCGTCACTGGCCCACGCCATCAACGTGGGGGCTATCATGCCCTGACCAATCAGAAAAAACGTAGCGGGCAACTCATAGCGCGACTCTTCCTGCCGCCAAATCACCTCTTCGATGGGCGATGCGCCTCGTCCACCGAATTCCGGTGCCCAACCAATACAGGCCCAACCTGCGTCGTATTTTCGCTTTTGCCAGACTTTGGCTTGCTCTAAGGGTGACAGGGCGCGAAACGCGTCATCTGTCGGCACATTTTCGGCGAGCCAAGCGGCCGCTTCCTCTCTAAAGCTTGCTTCCGCGGGTGTGTCATTAAAATCCATCGCTACCCCCTCACGCCGCAACCGCCAAACCGCGGTTTAAGGCGTCGACAAGCCTGTCCTGCCACACAGATTCACTGCCAATGACCAGACTGAGCAATTTGGCCCGTCGATAATAAAAATGACAATCAAACTCCCAGGTAAAACCCATACCGCCATGGGTCTGAATGTTCTCTTCCGCCGCAAAGGTCGATGCCTGTATCGCCGCAACTCGGGCAGTCGCCGCGGCAAGGGGAAGTTCTTCACTCCCCTCAGCCAAGGCCCAGATTCCATAATAGGCATTGCTCCGCGCCAGGGTATTTTTGACGTACATCGCCGCCAGCTTGTGCTTGATCGCCTGATAAGAACCAATCGCTCGCCCGAATGCATAGCGTTGCAGCGCGTAGTCACGCGCCTGCATTAGCGCTGTCTCCGCCACACCCAGCTGCTCCCAAGCAAAAAGCACAGCGGCGCCATCAAGGAGCCGATCCCATTCCTTTGGCTCCAGCGCTCTCTCACCTAACCGCTCGGCCTCGGCCTGCTCAAAGATCAGATTGCTGTGCCCGCGACTGCCATCAAGTGTCAGCACCGGTTGGATCGTGACGCTGTCCTGATTGATCGGCACCAAACACAACTCTAGGTCTGTCCCGGTCCGCACCAGCACTACGGCCACATCCGCCACAGCGGCATCAGGAACCGTAGTTTTGCATCCGCTGACGCGATGATCGGTGCGCTGTGTTTCCAGTTGCTCCAAGGCCAGCCTGCCCGGTCGCTCAGCCGAAGCAAAGGCAGCAACACACTCACCGCTGGCCAATTTGGGTAGCCAGATAGACTTCTGACCCTCTGTTCCAAAACGGTTGATTGCCTCGCAAGCCAGATAGACGGAACTGCTGAAAGGCAAAGGGGCGACCGCGCGCCCCAGCTCTTCTGCAATCACGGCCAACTCGTAATAACTCAGCCCCAGGCCACCATAGGCCTCGGGGATGGTTGTCGCAGTCCATCCCATCTCAGCCACCTTCTGCCACAGCGACTGATCCCAGCCTGAATCGCCATCCAATACCGCTCTGACAACCGACGTGGTGCAGTGCTCAGCGAGAAAGCCCCTCGCCTGCTCGCGCAGCATTTGCTGCTCTTCAGAAAATTCGAAATTCATGACTTTTACCTCGGGCGCAAGGTCGCAAGGTTAGCAGAAGCTCGATGCAGTGATTACGCCGCAACCAATAATTGGGGGGCCGATTCCCGCAGGCGTTGATACTGAAGGGGCGGTTTGAACCCCAGCTCGGCGCGCACGGCGTCGAGGGGCTGCGTCAACTTTTCCTCCCAGCGAATCTCGGCCATCCATATTGCGCCCCGCGCAATATCCGCCCCTTCTCGAATTAGCGAGCGGATATCAATTGCGGGTAAGTCTCGCTGATACTTCCACTGACCGATCCTGACAATAAAACGGATACCACGATTAGGCGTTTGCGTTGTCATAAAGGACAAAAGGCTGAGCTCACCCACGGGATCGCGACCGTAACCGGTCATTACATGCTGCAGGTCATGAATATCCCTCAGCCGGTCAGCCAGCCAGATCTCATCTTCTGACAACCCCCGATATATTTCGGCGCGCGACTGGGTTTCACTGGAGGCGATCAACCCGTCTGCCGACAGATTCTCCGCATGCACAAAATCGTAGTAGACACGGCCGACTGAGCCCTCAGGCAAGCCCTGCAACCAAGAACGGTCGTTAAGCGCCGCAACGATGTTTGGTTTCTCGGCAAGCAGGGCTCGGCCGCTCTCTGTTGCGCGCAAGCGCCTCACCGCCGCACCTAAACTGTCGCCCTTTAGCGCCTCGATGATGTGGAACACCTGCGTCGTATCATCGGGGTTTTTCAACAACTCGCGCATCGCGCGCCAGGCCCGCAGCGGTTCGACGCGTTGACGCGCCAGCAGTGCTTTTATTCGTCTCATGTACCGTTCTCTCCAGCACGAGTTTGCTCACCCCTTTGGGCGCCACAACCAATCTGGGCGGGTGCTCCTGATGGTGTTGGGAAGCTTACATCTTACGCAACGATCGCGAACAGTATAGCGGTGATCACTGCACCCAACAGGGCGTAAGGCAGCTGAGTCAATGCGTGTTCATGCGTTTTGCAGCCGGCACCCTGAGCAGATAAAACCGTGGAGTCTGAGTAAAAGCAGGCATGGGATCCGAAGCCGCTGGCAGAGAATAGTGCGCCCATGACCAGAGGAATACTCACATCGAATGCCTGCGCCAACGGGAAGGCTATAGGCATAGTGATCGCGATAACGCCCCAATTGGATCCGGTAGTAAAAGACAACAACGATACGGTGATAAACACAACAACCGGCAACAGGCCCGCTGTCATAAACGGCGATACGGCCTCAATAACATAGGGAGTCAGCCCGAGACGGTCGTTTGCCTCCACGAACACAAACAGCGTTAATAACATTGACAACACCGGCACCATCGACTTGATGCCATCTACGCAGGTGTCGAATAAATCAAATAGCGGCATCACGCGCCATAATCCGTAGTACACAAAGGTGATCAATATCGCGGCGATGACCCCGCGTAAAAGATCAATGCTGGGAAAAACGGTAAAGAAAATCAGCGCAATAATCGGGAAAAAGAATACCGCCATGCTCCCCCGCGGACCCTCCTCAACGGCCAGTGCATTGTCTTCGTGGATTCCCAGGTCTCCCGTTGTCTCGGCCCGAACCTCGGCACGCCGCATGGCACCGACCAACGGAATAATGCCCATTGCAACCAACGGCACGATCAGGATGGCCACAATCGGATAAAACATGTACGGAATGGTCTGCACAAAAACCTGCAACCCCTCTCCCTCGGCGGCAACGCCGTTTTGCTCCAACAGACTCGCAAAGTAAGCACCCCAACTCGATAACGGAATGAGCAAACACAGGGGCGCTGCTGTGGAATCGACCACATAGGCAAGCATGGCTCGAGACGTGCGAAAGCGATCTGTCACCGCCTTCATGGTCGCACCCACCGTCAACGAATTCAGATAGTCATCCAGAAAGATCACCAAACCGAGGCCCCAGGTAGCCAGCAAACTGCCTCGCTTGGTCTCGATCCGATTTATCAGGGCTCGGCCAAAGGCCATTTACCAGCAAACCGATAAAACCGCCGTACAAGCCACACACCAACATGACCCAGGCCACATCCTCGGTCATGAGAACCTGCAGCGTAGCGCCCGCCATAGCATCGAGAAACGCCGTTCCTTCAAGAATCAGGAATGCGAAAAGCGCGCCTGCCAGCACAGACTCCAGCGTGCGGTGGCTCCATATGGCCAAGGCCAGTACCAGCACCGTAGGGAGCAAAGTGACCAAACCGTAATCCATCGCCGAGGATCTCCCGATCAAACCCTGCCCGGCGGCAGGCGAGTCGCATTATCAGCGCAGGACGGTCGCGCGTAAACGCGCGCTTGGTAAAGCAGTTTTGGGGTTTTTACGCTTGGTTTGCAGACCCGCAAACGTGTAAGGTTCATCATTTGACTGGGCGGCTCTCCTCGTCCAAGGCCGATACACGTGTCACTTACCAGTTTGCTCAAACAGATCGCTGACTCCGAGCCAGGTCCGGAGACCTGCGCGTTATTCGACTTTGACGGGACGCTGATTTCGGGCTACTCGGCAACTGCCTTTTTGAAAGACCAGATTTCGCGCGGCGAGTTGTCGCCAGCAGATCTTATTCAGCTGACACAGGCCGCAACGCGGTTTGGTATTGGCTCGCTGGGATTTTCCGCGCTGATGGCCGTCCACGCCCAATATTTGGCAGGTCGCTCGGAGAGCGAATACATCGTCAACAGCGAACGTCTATTCAGGCGCGCCATTGCGAAATTGATTTACCCCGAAGCACGTCAGTTGATTGAGGCGCATCGCGCCAAGGGCCACAGCATTGCGATTATTAGCTCTGCTACCCCCTATCAGGTTCTTCCCGCTGCCACAGACTTGGGAATCACGGATGTATACGCCACTGACCTCGAAGTGATCGACGGTTATTTCACCGGCGGCGTGGTGACACCCACTTGCTTTGGTGAAGGCAAAGTCCTCGCCGCTGAGACCTTTGCCAAAGAGCATGGTACGGATGTCGACCGGTGTTTCTTTTATAGTGACAGTACTGACGACCTCGAACTGTTGGAGGCGGTTGGGCATCCCGTTGTGTTAAACGGTAGCAAACAACTCCGGGATATCGCGGGTGAAAGGCAATGGCCAAGCGCAGACTTTTCCAGTCGCGGCAACGCATCCGGCAGTGAGATCGTTCGGTCGCTCGCCGCTACGGGGTCTCTGGTAGGTAGTTTCATGATGGCGCTGCCACTCTATGCTCTGAGTGGTTCCCGACGCGACGCGGTCAACTTTTCGATTGCGTTGTTTGCCGATACGGCGAGTGCGCTAATTGGCATGGAGCTCGAGGTGCGCGGACGTGAAAATCTTTGGAACAGACGCCCCGCCATCTTTATGTTCAATCATCAAAGCAATGCCGATATGTTGGTTATGGCGAGTCTGGTCCGTCGCGATATTGTCGGGATTGGCAAGCGCGAGCTCAAAAGCCTGCCCATTATTGGTCCGCTGATGGGAGCGTCGGGCGTTGTGTTCATCGACCGAAGTAACCGCCAGGCGGCGATAGACGCTATGGCACCCGTGGTTCAAACCATGAAAGAGCAACGCAAGAGTCTGGTCCTCGCACCCGAAGGCACTCGAGCACCGACGCGCAAGCTGGGCGCCTTCAAGAAGGGCGGCTTCCATATTGCCATTCAGTCGGGCCTACCCATTATCCCGGTCGTAATTCATAACTCGGGTGATATATCGCCCAAGGGCGACCCTATTTTTCGCAGCGGGACAGTACACGTCGATGTTTTACCCGCCATCGACACTTCCGGCTGGGCAGTCGCAACCATTGATGAGCACGTCGCACAGGTGCGCAACGCTTTCGCCAGAACGCTCGGCCAACCTGAGCTCTCCGCAGAGCAGACCGCGGCACTGCATGCGAGTACACCCGATGACCTCAAACCCGAAGTTCGAGGACAGCGAAAAGGCGTACGTCGCGCTGTGAAGAAACCCATTCTGCCGGCGGAAGGAGTGCCCTCCAAGGGCCAAAAGAAACGTGCTTCCAGATCTACTGCGCCCTCCTTAGAAACGCTGCTGACGCTAGAAGAGCAAGATGCTCAGGCCACGAGACACTAAGTGAGCGCGTATCCCATTTCATCGATACCAGATCGAATCGGAATACCACGGACCACAGATGCTCACTGGTGCTAATCCTTGGCCAGCTGGCGACGCTCCCATTATTTTCCTTCTCGACGCGCACAGTCATTTTGAAAGAAAACTGCTGACGCAAAACATCGCACAACACGCTGTCGCAGCCCGCAGTTCCAATGTCGTATCTCTGGATCTACGAGACGATCGGAAGCCCCTCTCTATTCAGACACTCGCTGGGGTCATCGAAGGTCAGCCGGATGCGATCGTGGCGCCATTGCGATTGTGCTGGACCCGTCCAGACCAGATCTCCCATGCAGGGCCACGGCTGACAGATATTTTGAAACGTGGCGATGGCAGTCCCCCGGGATGGCTCGCGAGTGCAATCGCTCGGCGCCACCCTGACAGGCTGCACCTCACGCTGGGTGAGCCGGGGTCGCTCCAAGAGCTGGGGACACGATTCCAAGCCAACACCGGGCTGGTACCGAGCGAAGCCATCGAGCCCTTCGCGGTCTTTGTCGCGCGTCAGGCCGCAATCGTCATGGATATTGCGGAACGGCAACTGATCGGCGGACGCTACAAAGTGCCGCGCTATGTGCGGCAAAGCATTCGCAACAACCGAAGCTTTAAAGCGGCGCTTGCCTCCATTGCTAACGAGAGCGGCAAGCCAATAAAGGCCGTGAAAGCCGAGGCCAAAGAATATCTCCGCGAAATGATCTCGATCCCTACGCGATTCTGGCTCGATGTGTGGGCCAGGTTATGCGCGGTCGGTCTTGGACTCGGGTATGACAAAACGCTGCAATATGACGCCGCTGACCTAGAGAGGATTCGACACATCGTTCGCAATTATCCATCGGCCCTGTTGTGGACACATAAAACGTATATCGATGGCTTCGTCGTTCCTAAAATTCTCTTCGATAACGACTTCCCGATGCCCCATTTTTTTGGCGGCGCTAACCTGAACATCCCGATCTTGGGATTCTTTCTCAGACGGGCGGGCGCGATTTTCATTCGCCGCAGTTTTCAGGACAACGAAATTTATAAGCTCAGCCTCAAGCAGTACATCGGCTACTTGATGGAGAAGCGCTTTCCCATGACCTGGTCTTTCGAGGGAACCCGCTCGCGCTTGGGCAAGCTGATGCCCCCAAAATATGGACTCCTGAAATATGTCCTCGAAGGTGCTCACCATGCGGCGGCTCGCGATATCCATATCATCCCGGTCTCGGTGTCTTATGACTTGGTGCGCGATGCAGAAGAATATGCAAGAGAGCAATCGGGTGTGCCAAAGGCGCCTGAGTCGGTCGGCTGGCTGGTGAGGTACTTGCGCAGTCTGGCACGCCCAATGGGTCGGATTCATGTTGACTTTGGCGAGCCCGTGCGCCTGGATGTGGCGCCACTACCAGACGATCAACTGGCGATATCAAAAATTGCGTTTCAGGTGGCCGTGGAGGCCAATCGGGTCACACCCGCTACCTTTCCGGCCGTTGTCTCCGCAACGCTACTGGGCGCTTTCCCCCGTGCCCTCACTGAAACCGAAGTCATTCGGGAGGTGCGCGACATTACTCAGTGGGCAACAAAGCGCGGCGTCCGACTATCACCGGATTTCAACCTTAATTACGCAAACAATATGTCGGCGCTTCTGGGCAATATGATCGACGAGGGCATCATCACCCGATTTGATGGGGGGCCCGAGACAGTCTATGGCATCGCTGAAGGTCAGGCCGCGATTGCCAGCTTTTACCGAAATACCATCGTCCATTTTTTTATCAATCGCGCGGTGGCGGAGCTCGCCCTGCTAGCGCTCAGCGAGAAGACTTCCTCAGAGCCCACCATGGATTGCTTTTGGCGCGAAGTGAGGGAGCTCAGGGATCTATTCAAGTTCGAGTTCTTCTACCCTGAAACTCACGCGTTCGAGAAGCAGATTGCCCAAGAGCTCAGTAGAGAGGCGCCCGACTGGCAGGAAATGCTCCAGGCGGACACCGACAATGCCCGAATACTCCTGCATACGCTTTCACCAAAGGTGGGGCATTTGACGCTGACGATTTTTGCCGAGGCTTACAGCATTGGCGCCGACATTTTGTTGCAATTTGGTGATGAACACGGCTTTGACGAGGAGACGTTTATCGGTCGATGCATGAGCTACGGCAAGCAGGCATACTTGCAACGGAGAATCAGTAGTGAGGCGTCCGTTGGAAAGCTCCTTTTTGCCAATGCGTGGAAAATGCTAGCCAGTCGACACTTAATCGATTCGATTGAAGGCCGAAGCGCTCAGGCCGAAGCGCTTAATCAATTGATCCGGCGGCTAGAAGTGATTCGCGCGCTGAGTATCGCGCAACGCGGTGCCAGTACTTTAAGGGATGCCGCGCGTGAAGCCCTTTAAAATAGCCGTGCTCGGCGGGGGATCGTGGGGCACCACCACCGCCTCCGTGATCAGCCGCAATTGCACCTCCGTGCTTTGGGCGCGGGACGCCGCGATCGTTGATCAGATCAATCATGAGCACAGAAATACCCGCTATTTGGGCGACGCTGCCCTCAACCCCAAGCTGACAGCGACGACCGATATTGGCGAGGCTGTCGGAGGCGCAGATGCGGTTCTTATTGCAGTGCCCAGCAGCCACTTCCGGGAAGTCCTTACCAATGCGCTTCCCGATCTGACTAAAGGCATCCCGGTTGTCAGCCTGAGCAAGGGGCTGGAAAAGCACACCCGCATGCGGATGACCGAGATCATCCGGGAGGTAGCGCCCGGGTGTATCTCCGGGGTACTGACTGGGCCCAACCTCGCCAGGGAAATTGTGGCCGGGCAGGCCGCTGCCAGTGTTTTGGCGCTGGAGCAACGCGACTGCGCATTGGCACTGCAAAGCGTACTCAATGTCGGTCTGTTCCGCGTCTATACCAATGACGATGTGATTGGCTGCGAGCTCGGCGGTGTTCTGAAAAACATCATTGCGATTGCGGTGGGCATGGGCGACGGCCTGGGAGCCGGCGATAATACCCGTGCCGCTTTGATTACCCGAGGCCTCGCTGAAATGAGTCGCCTTGGCGAAGCCCTCGGTGGGCGAGCGGAAACCTTTGCCGGACTCGCGGGCATGGGTGACATGATCGCAACCTGCACGAGCCCGCAGAGCCGCAACCGCCACGTCGGCATGGAATTAGCCAAAGGCCGACGGATTGATGACATTATCAACAGCATGCATATGGTCGCCGAGGGGGTAAAAAGCGCGCCCACCGTGATCGAGCTGGCACGCGAGAACCATATCAGCTTGCCGATCAGCGAAGACGTTTATCGCGTCATCATCGGGGAATCCAATGCGCGCGGCGTTTACCGAGGCTTGCTGCGAGTCGCCGCGGGAGCGGAGTCAGAACCCGGTTAAACCGATGCACCACCCCCACCACTGGCGATTCTGATTGTGACTAATGCCATAGCGAGCGCCGCTCGTTTTGTCTACGCTTTTGGGATCGTGACTCACCTCAGACGGACCTGATGGATGACAGCTGCATTCGCCCTAGCCACTCCCCTCAAAAGGCTGATTCTCGGACTCGCCTGCACCTGCATGCTGAGTTGTGCGACCAGCCCGACCGGCAGAAGCCAGTTCATCCTCATATCTCCCGATGCCGCCATCGTCGAATCGGAAACCGCCTATCTCGACACCGTTCGTCAGCTCGATGAGGAAGACAAGCTGGTCAGCGATCCGCTGACGGTAGCGCGAGTCGCGCGCATCACCGGCCAATTGGTGTCCATTGCCGTCGCAGATTATCCCGAGAGCGCAGACTGGAAATGGAGTGTTGCCATTGTCGACGATACGGAGACCGTCAACGCTTGGTGTATGGCGGGTGGCCGAATGGCGGTATACACCGGCCTATTTGATCAACTGAAACTGACAGACGACGAGTTCGCCCAGATCATGGGCCACGAAATCTCTCACGCGCTCGCAAACCATACCGCCGAGCGGATGTCGCGAGCGATGGCGACAACGCTGGGCGTCGCCATGATAGGCGCTGCCTCTGATAATAGCGGCATGGCAGTCGCAGGCGCCTCCGCCGTAGCAACCGTCGCGCTGACGCTACCCAATAGTCGCGAGGCAGAAAATGAAGCAGACATTATGGGCATGATTCTGGCTACCAAGGCGGGCTACGACCCCGAGGCGGCGGTCACCCTGTGGCAGAAAATGGGAGACCTCAGCGATGATCGACCTGCAGAATTCCTCAGCACCCATCCTGCGCCTGAAAACCGCCAAGCCGCGCTGAACGCGATGATTCCCAGCATGCTCAAGGTCAACCCGGATCGCCGCAAACCGGCAATCCACCCTGTGAGCATTGTGAGAGAGGGCTAAATCGACCCTCGCTGGAGATGCAGAAAATGCAAATGATCCTCATATTGATTGAGGATATCGACAATAATTTGCTCCTGACTCCACCCCATAAGGTCGTAATCCTGGCCGCCCTCCGCAAGGTGCACCTCAGCGCGGTAAAAGCAGGATTCTTCACCCATCGTTGCTCCGAGTGAGGCATCTGGCAACGGGTGACTTCGGGCTTTGACCTCATAAACAAAATCGACCTCGTCCCCGTGGGCAACTTCGATTCTCACCGACAGACCGCTATCTTCTACTACCACCCGCGCCACCACATCACGCTCCGCCAATGCAGTTGCAAAGGACGCCATTGCCGGGCGCACCGCATCCTCTTGGAATCGCGCCACAGCGGTCTGGTCCGGGTAATCGAGGAGCAGGTTCAGACGATCGCGCCAGCCCTCTGCTGCCAATGCGGGCGGTGTGTGAATGGAACTCGCCTGCCGCTTGGCGCCGTCTACCACCAAGGCACGACCAAAACCCCATAACGCGCCCAAGGTTGCCACCGCGAAAGGCAGCGCACTGGCAATGGTCGCGGTCTGCAGGGCTTGCAGACCGCCTCCCAACAGTAAGAGAGAGGCGGCCATCGCGATAACGAATGTCCAAATCGTGCGTTGCAATGCGGGCGTATCATCCACCCCGTTGGCGCTGAGCATGTTGAGCACCATGGCGCCGCTGTCTGCCGAAGTGACAAAGAAAATCACAATCATCAGCAGCGAAATCACGCTGAGAAGCTCAGTGGCCGGCAGAAATTCGAGGAATCGGAACAGCCCGACTGCAGGGTTATCCTGTACCGCAGTGCCCAGTTCCGCGATGCCCTGATTGGTGATGACATCGAGCGCACTGCCACCCAGCACCCCCATCCAGAGACAAATGAACAAAGTGGGCACCACAGTGACGCCTACCAAAAACTCGCGAATCGTTCTGCCTTTGGAGATACGCGCCACAAACACACCCACAAAGGGGGCCCAGCTTATCCACCACCCCCAATAAAAGATGGTCCAGCCGCCGAACCATTCTGTCGGCTCATATACGTACATATCGAGGGTTCGCGGAATAAGGCCCGCGACATAGGCGCCAAAATTCTGCAGCGTCCCCGCTAACAAGAGCGCAGTGGGGCCGGTGAGCAAAATCAACAAAAGCAGCATGACTGCCAGCACCACGTTGATCTCCGAGAGTCGCTTGATGCCCGAGTCCAACCCCAGAATGACCGAAGCGGTTGCCAACGCCATCGTCGCAAAAATAAGCCCGACCTGAACCCACACGTCAATGGGTAAGCCGAACAGGTAGTTAAAGCCGGTATTGATCTGCAGCACCCCCAAACCCAAGCTCACCGAGATACCACAGGTCGTGCAAATAACGGCGAATACATCGACTGCAGCACCCACCGGTCCGTGAATGCGCTCACCAATGAGCGGGTAAAAGGCTGAGCGAAGGGTCAGCGGCAGATCGTGCCGATAGGCAAAGTAAGCCAAAATCATGGCCACCACAGCATAGATCGCCCAAGCGGTGAAGCCCCAGTGGAAAAAACTGATCTGAATCGCCTCGGTAGCGGCCTCCGGCGTGCCGCCAGGCCCCGTGGGAGGCGACAAAA
>JAYNNB010000046.1:0-13112 GCA_038112515.1 Luminiphilus sp. | reverse complement strand
GCGGATTCCAAATCCGCAGGTTGGGGGTTCGATTCCCTCCTGGCCTGCCACCTTATGACTGGGGTGGCGTGAATATCGGCAGTGCGGAGCGCGCCGGTGGTGTGGAGATAGAGCATGAGTGAAGCCGCAGCAGGCAGGCTTGATTCGCTGAAATGGCTGGTCGTTGTGGCACTGGTTGCCGGCGGCGTCTATGGCAATAGCTTCTATGGTGATCAGCCGGTGCTTTATCGGGTGATTGCACTGCTGGTGCTTGCGATTATTGCCGGGTGGGTGGCGTCACTCACGCTCAAGGGCGGTGAGTTTTTGACTTTGGTGAAGGGGTCGCGAACAGAGATTCGCAAAGTGGTATGGCCAACGCGGCAGGAAACAACGCAAACCACACTCATTGTATTTGTATTCGTCATTATTACTGGCCTGATTTTGTGGGGCCTCGACAGCGTGCTCGGTTGGCTCGCGTCATTGATTCTGGGTTGAGGGCAGGAACATGGCTTTGAAGTGGTACGTGGTGCATGCCTACTCTCAGTACGAGAAGAAGGTGGCATCAGCAATACAGGAGCGGGTCGAGCGCTTGGGCATGCAGGATCGTTTCGGCGAGATCATTGTGCCCACAGAAGAAGTGATCGAGATGAAGGGCGGTCAGAAGCGCAAGAGTGAGCGCAAATTTTTCCCCGGATACGTCCTGGTGCAAATGAGTCTCGACGATGACACCTGGCACTTGGTCAAGGAAACGCCGCGGGTTCTTGGTTTCATCGGTGGTAAAGCAGATAAGCCATCGCCCATTACCGATGCGGAGGCCAATGTCATTTTGCAGCGCGTTGAGGCAGGGGTTGACCAACCCAAGCCCAAGACGGTGTTCGAGCCCGGCGAGATGGTCAGAGTTATCGATGGGCCATTTAATGATTTTAATGGCGTTGTCGAGGACGTGAATTACGAGAAAAGCCGCCTCAATGTGGCGGTATTGATCTTCGGGCGTTCGACGCCCGTAGAACTGGAGTTTGGTCAGGTCGAAAAAGCCTGATTGGGTGGGGGAGGTGTTGCACCTCTCCCTTAATAACGCCGCAATGCGGCGATAGTGGGGAGCTCGCGTGCCTTGCCAATGGTAGGTAGCACAACAGCGTTTGAACCCAGGAGAAAGTAACATGGCGAAGAAGATCGACGGCTATATCAAGCTGCAGATCCCGGCTGGGCAGGCGAATCCGTCTCCACCGGTGGGCCCCGCACTGGGCCAAAAAGGCGTGAACATCATGGAGTTCTGCAAGGCCTTCAATGCTGATACACAGAGCATGGAGCCGGGCTTGCCGATCCCCGTGGTTATCACGGTTTACAGCGATAAGTCTTTCACTTACATCAAGAAGACCCCGCCCGCAGCCGTGCTCTTGAAAAAGATTGCAGGCATCAAAAGCGGCTCCGGTCGGCCCAACACTGAAAAGGTTGGCAAGGTGACCCGCGCCCAGCTCGAAGAGGTGGCGACTCAAAAGTGGCCCGATCTGACGGCGTCAGACATGGACGCCGCCGTACGGACCATTGCAGGTAGTGCGCGTTCCGCCGGTATCGAAACCGAGGGGGTGAACTGATGGCTAAGTTATCCAAACGCGTTCGGGCTTTCCGCGAGAAAGTGGACGCCAACCACAGCTATTCATTGGATGAGGCGGTTGCACTGCTTAAAGAGTTTGGCACCGCAAAGTTCAACGAAACGGTAGAGGTTGCGGTCAATCTCGGTGTTGATGCGCGCAAATCCGATCAAGGTGTTCGCGGTGCTACTACGCTGCCCCATGGCACGGGTGCCGAGGTTCGTGTTGCTGTGTTCGCTCAAGGCGAGAGTGCTGAAAAGGCGAAGGCACTGGGCGCCGATTTTGTCGGTATGGAAGAGCTGGCTGAGCAAATCAAGGGCGGCATGATGGATTTTGATGTCGTTATTGCTTCGCCTGACGCCATGCGTGTGGTCGGTACGCTGGGCCAGGTCTTGGGCCCCCGAGGCCTGATGCCGAACCCAAAGACAGGAACTGTAACGCCTGACGTGGAGACCGCGGTTCAAAATGCCAAAGCGGGTCAGATGCGCTTTCGGACTGACAAGAACGGCATTATCCACGGCGGCATCGGCAAGGTGAACTTCGAGCCCGATGCAATCAAGGGCAACCTGATTGCGGTGCTGTCTGATTTAAAGAAAGCCAAGCCGGCTTCTGCCAAAGGGGTTTATGTGCGCAAGGTCACGCTGTCGACCACCATGGGTCCTGGCGTCACCATTGACCATAACGCGATCGATTTTTAATCACGGTTTATGACTCCGGGCCTGCGCTCGGGGTCAGAGGCCCCCGTCTTTTCGGGGGTCGGGCAGGGTGCTTCACTGGCTTTGCCCACTTTGGAAGTCTTTGCAGGAAAGTGTGGCTAGTCCCCGCTGAACGCCAAAGGCTGTCAAAGACCGTAGGTGGCGCTTACACAAGCGCCTTAATGATGGGGCTCCGGTCCGATTGCCTACGCAGATGGTGAGGCAGTTCATCACCAAGGGGGGTCATGGCATTTGCGATGACCAGAACAACCACTAAAGGAGTAAGCCAAGTGGCTATTGGACTCGAAGAGAAAAAAGCGATCGTCGCTGAAGTCAACGAGACAGCCGCCAGTGCACTTTCGCTTGTGATTGCCGACGCGCGCGGCGTTGCATCGAATGACATGACTGCTCTGCGTGCCTCGGCTCGCGAAAACCGCGTCACCCTCAGGGTGGTTCGGAATACGTTGGCCAAACGGGCGCTGGAAGGAACCGAGTATGAGTGTGTTACCGACACTTTAACCGGTCCCTCTCTGTTCGGATTTTCCATGGAAGATCCGGGCGCGGCAGCACGCTTGTTCAAGGATTTTGCCTCTGCAAACGATCGTTTCGAGGTAAAGGCGCTGTCGGTAAGCGGCAAACTGCTCGGAGCCGAGCAGATTGATGTGCTAGCCAAGCTACCGACTCGGGAGCAGGCTCTGGCAACACTGATGAGCGTTATGAAGGCGCCTATCGTGAAGCTGGTGCGCACCTCAAACGAGGTTCCTGGCAAGTTGGTCCGCGTGATGGCGGCGGTTCGAGATCAGAAACAAGAGGCGGCCTGAGAAGGCGACGCCTCATCCTGCAATTTTTAACGGAGATTAAGACATGGCACTTTCAAAAGACGAGATTCTCGACGCGATCGCCGAGATGAGCGTAATGGACATCGTTGCACTGGTTGAAGCGATGGAAGAGAAATTTGGTGTTTCTGCTGCCGCAGCGGTTGCAGTAGCCGCGCCCGCTGCCGGTGGTGATGCCGCGGGTGGTGCAGCTGCAGAGGAGAAGACGGAATTTGACGTCATCCTGACTTCAGGCGGTGAGAAGAAGGTCAACGTGATCAAGGTGGTTCGTGCAGTCACTGGCCTGGGTCTGAAGGAAGCCAAGGCGGTTGTCGACGGTGCGCCCGCTCCTGTAAAGGAAGGCGCGTCCAAGGACGAAGCAGAAGACATCAAGAAGCAGATCGAAGAAGCAGGCGGCGCAGTAGAGCTCAAGTAATTGAGCGCTACTTTGTAACAGGCACCGTAACAGGGCTGGGGCGCATCGCGCTCCGGCCTTTTCCCGGTTCTAAAGCCGGCATTTGAATATTTTAGGTTTGCGTTGTTGTGAAGTGATGTAGACCGTAGGGGAGTACTGATGACTTACTCGTACACAGAAAAAAAGCGCATTCGCAAAGATTTCGGCTCCTTGCCCAAGGTGATGGACATACCGTACCTTCTGGCAATCCAGCTCGACTCTTACAGCAAGTTCACCCAGGACGGTGTGTCTCTGGAAGATCGTGCTGAGAGCGGTCTCCATGCGGCTTTTAAATCGGTTTTTCCAATTGTCAGTTATAGCGGCAACGCTGCGCTGGAGTACGTAGATTACAAGTTGGGTGAGCCGGTTTTTGACGTGGACGAGTGTGTGCTGCGTGGCACGACCTACGCTTGCGCGCTCCGCGTAAAGGTTCGTCTGATCATTTACGATAAAGAGTCCTCCTCAAAGTCCATCAAGGACATCAAAGAACAAGATGTGTACATGGGGGAAATCCCCCTCATGACCCAGAACGGTACTTTCGTCATCAATGGTACCGAGCGAGTTATCGTTTCTCAGCTGCATCGCTCACCCGGAGTATTTTTTGACCACGACCGTGGCAAGACTCACTCTTCGGGCAAGCTGCTCTACAGTGCCCGGGTGATTCCCTACCGTGGTTCGTGGCTGGATTTCGAATTTGACCCCAAGGATCTGGTTTACGTCCGCATAGATCGTCGTCGCAAGCTGCCGGCGACGGTTTTGCTGAGGGCGCTGGGTTTTGATTCAGAGGAAATCCTCGATATTTTCTACGAGACCACGACTTTCCAGCTTGGCGAGGAAGGTTCCGCTACGATGACCCTGGTACCGAAGCGACTGCAGGGCGACATGGCAGCCTTCGATATCCTGGCAGGTAAGAAGATCATTGTGGAGCGCGGTCGACGCATTACCGCACGACACATTCGCGAGTTGGATGACGCAGGCATTGAGCTGCTCTCTGTGCCTGAGGAGTATCTTGAGGGCCGACGACTCTCTAAGAACATCGTTGATACTGCCACCGGCGAGGTGCTGGCAGAGTGTAACTCCGAGATCACGGCCGCACTGTTGGCGGAACTTCGCGAAAAGGGTATCGATACCATCGAAACCCTCTACACCAATGAGTACGATTGCGGACCGTTTATCTCCGATACGTTGGCCGCAGACTCGACACGTAGCGTTCTCGAGGCGCTCGTTGAAATCTACCGCATGATGCGCCCGGGGGAGCCTCCGACTAAGGAGTCGGCGGAGAACCTGTTCCAGAATCTGTTCTTCTCTGCAGAGCGTTATGACCTCTCGGCTGTAGGCCGCATGAAGTTCAACAGACGATTGGGTCGGGAGGACAAGCTGGGCTCGCCGACTCTCGATAAGGAAGACATCGTTGACGTTATCCGCGCTTTGGTTGGCATCCGAAACGGCAAAGGCGTCGTCGATGATATTGACCATCTGGGCAATCGCCGCGTGCGATCTGTGGGCGAGATGGCCGAAAATCAATTTCGCGTTGGGCTGGTGAGAGTAGAGCGGGCAGTCAAGGAACGGCTGTCTATGGCAGAGAGCGAAGGCTTGATGCCTCAGGATCTGATCAACGCAAAGCCGGTCTCCGCTGCAGTCAAGGAGTTTTTTGGTTCCAGTCAGCTCTCGCAGTTCATGGACCAGAACAACCCGCTTTCGGAGGTGACGCACAAGCGCCGGGTTTCCGCTTTGGGCCCAGGTGGTCTGACTCGTGAAAGAGCGGGCTTTGAGGTGCGCGACGTGCACCCCACCCACTACGGTCGTGTATGCCCTATCGAAACACCGGAAGGTCCGAACATTGGTCTTATCAATTCTCTCGCGACTTATGCGCGAACCAACGAGTACGGTTTTCTAGAGTCACCCTATCGCAAGGTCGTTGACGGCGTTGTCACCGATGACATTGAGTACTTATCTGCGATCAACGAGGCCGAATATGTGATCGCGCAGGCCTCAGCGACGCTCGACACCAAAAATCGCTTTGTCGACGACCTCATTAATGTGCGTCACATGAACGAATTTACGGTGAAGCCGGCGGTTGACGTGCAGTACATGGATGTATCGCCAAAGCAGGTGGTCTCGATCGCTGCTGCGTTGATTCCTTTCCTTGAGCACGATGACGCGAACCGCGCTCTGATGGGCTCAAACATGCAGCGTCAGGCGGTACCGACCCTAAAGACGGAAAAGCCGCTGGTGGGCACGGGAATGGAGCGCTACGTGGCGAGCGACTCCGGTGTCTGTGAGGTCGCAGCGCGTGGTGGCGTGATCGACAGCGTGGACGCCAGTCGTATCGTTGTGAGGGTCAATGCCAAGGAAGTCGGTATTGATGACTCCCCGGTTGATATCTACAACCTCACCAAATACAAGCGTTCGAATCAGAACACCTGCATTAACCAACGCCCGATTGTAAAGCGGGGGGATGTGGTCGAGCGTGGCGATATCCTCGCTGACGGCCCATCGGTCGATCTCGGTGAGCTGGCCCTGGGTCAAAATATGCGCATCGCGTTTATGCCCTGGAATGGCTATAACTTCGAGGACTCGATCCTCGTTTCTGAGCGTGTGGTGCAGGAGGATCGCTTTACGACGATCCACATTCAGGAACTGACCTGTATCGCTCGAGACACCAAGCTTGGGTCAGAGGAAATCACCGCGGATATTCCCAATGTGGGTGAGGGCGCCTTGGGCAAGCTCGATGAGTCGGGCATTGTTTATATCGGTGCCGAGGTCGACGCGGGCGATATCCTCGTGGGTAAGGTCACGCCCAAGGGTGAGACCCAGCTGACACCTGAGGAAAAATTGCTACGTGCGATCTTCGGTGAAAAAGCCTCTGACGTGAAAGACACCTCGCTTCGCGTGCCCTCGAGTTACAAGGGCACAGTGATTGACGTACAGGTGTTCACGCGGGACGGGCTTGAAAAGGATCCGCGCGCCAAGCAGATTGAGGCGGCGCAGTTGGCCGACTACCGAAAAGACCTGAAAGAAGAGTACCGGATCTACGAGGAGGCCACCTTTGCGCGTCTCGCCGGGCTGCTTGAAGGAAAAGCGACGGTCTCCGGCGGTGGCTTGAGCAAGGGCACCAAGCTGACCAAGCAGGTATTGGCGGATCTGGATCGGGAGCAGTGGTTCAAGCTCAAGCTCTCGGATGCTGACCTCAACAGTCAGTTGTCTTCGGCACAGCGGCTGCTGGAAGAGCAGAACAAGCAGCTTGAAGAGCGCTATGAGATCAAGAAAGAGAAGCTGCAAAGCGGTGATGATCTTGCGCCCGGCGTCCTCAAGATCGTTAAGGTGTATCTCGCGGTCAAGCGACGTATCCAGCCCGGCGACAAAATGGCGGGTCGGCACGGTAATAAAGGTGTGATCTCCGTGATCATGCCAGTGGAAGACATGCCTTACGACGAGCATGGCGAGCCTATCGATATTGTGCTGAACCCCCTCGGCGTGCCGTCGAGGATGAATGTGGGACAGATTCTTGAGACCCACCTCGGCATGGCTGCTCGGGGCCTCGGACGTAAAATTGATGAAATGTTGGAGCAGCAGGTGAAGTTGACCCAGCTGCGCAGCTTCCTCAAGCAGGTCTACAGCCATACGACCGATAGCCGTCGTAGCGCAGATATTGCCTCGCTGAGCGATGATGAGTTGTTGGCGCTGGCAGAGAATCTGCGAGCGGGCGTGCCCATGGCGACGCCAGTCTTCGATGGCGCCCGTGAGGAGTCCATTAAAGAACTGCTGCGTATGGCAGAGCTGCCCGACAGCGGTCAGCTGACGTTGTTTGATGGCCGAACCGGTGATCAGTTCGATCGTCCGGTCACCGTGGGTTACATGTACATGCTGAAGCTCAACCACTTGGTAGACGACAAGATGCATGCGCGCTCTACCGGTTCCTACAGCTTGGTCACCCAGCAGCCTTTGGGCGGGAAAGCCCAGTTTGGTGGTCAGCGCTTCGGGGAAATGGAAGTGTGGGCGCTGGAGGCCTACGGTGCCGCATATACCCTGCAGGAAATGCTGACGGTCAAGTCAGACGATGTTGCAGGCCGTACCAAGATGTACAAGAACATCGTCGATGGGGATCATCAGATGGAGCCGGGTATGCCCGAGTCCTTCAACGTATTGATCAAAGAAATCCGCTCGCTTGGGATCGATATCGATCTTGAGTCCGAGTCATCCGGCTTCTGAGGGGAGAGAGAACGTGAGAGATTTGCTGAACCTGCTGAGCAGGGAGAAAAACGAAGACTTCGACGCGATTCGCATCGGTCTTGCCTCTCCGGAGATGATCCGGTCTTGGTCGTTTGGTGAGGTCAAGAAGCCAGAGACCATTAATTACCGTACCTTCAAGCCGGAACGCGACGGACTGTTTTGCGCCAAAATTTTTGGTCCCGTGAAAGACTATGAGTGCCTGTGCGGAAAGTACAAGCGACTCAAGCATCGTGGCGTTATTTGCGAGAAGTGTGGCGTTGAAGTGGCGCTGGCCAAGGTGCGCCGCGAGCGAATGGGCCACATTGAGCTGGCTAGTCCGGTAGCACATATCTGGTTCCTGAAGTCACTGCCTTCGCGCATTGGTTTGCTGCTGGATATGACCCTGCGAGACATCGAGCGCATTCTGTATTTTGAAGCCTATGTCGTCACTGACCCCGGTTTGTCAGCGCTGGAGCATGGCCAGCTGCTCAACGATGAGCAGTATTACGAGGCCATGGAAGAGTACGGTGATGAGTTCACCGCCAAAATGGGCGCAGAAGCGATTCAGGACTTGATGAAGGAAATCAACCTCAAAGCAGAGATTGAGCAACTGCGAGAGGAGATTCCCCAGACCAATTCTGAAACCAAGATCAAAAAACTCTCCAAACGTCTCAAGCTGATGGAGGCTTTTGACAAGTCGGGGAATAAACCGGAGTGGATGATCCTGAACGCACTGCCTGTGCTGCCGCCGGATCTTCGCCCGCTCGTGCCGCTGGATGGGGGGCGTTTCGCCACCTCTGATCTCAATGACCTGTATCGCCGTGTGATTAACCGTAACAATCGCCTCAAGCGACTCTTGGACTTGAATGCGCCCGATATCATTGTGCGCAATGAGAAGCGCATGCTGCAGGAGTCTGTTGATGCACTTCTCGATAACGGTCGACGCGGCCGCGCGATCACGGGCTCCAACAAGCGCCCACTGAAATCGCTCGCCGATATGATCAAGGGCAAGCAGGGGCGATTCCGCCAGAACTTGTTGGGCAAGCGCGTAGACTATTCAGGCCGTTCGGTGATCGTGACTGGCCCGACCCTCAAATTGCACCAGTGTGGTTTGCCCAAGAAGATGGCGTTGGAGCTGTTCAAGCCATTCATTTTCGGCAAGCTCGAGTTGCGTGGTCTCGCAAGTACTATCAAAGCCGCCAAGAAAATGGTTGAGCGTGAGCCGCCAGAGGTGTGGGATATCCTCGCAGAGGTGATCCGTGAGCACCCGGTGTTGTTAAACCGGGCACCTACCTTGCACCGTTTGGGCATTCAGGCGTTTGAACCGGTGCTGATCGAGGGCAAGGCTATCCAGCTTCACCCCTTGGTGTGTGCGGCCTATAACGCCGACTTTGATGGGGACCAAATGGCTGTGCATGTGCCCCTGACCCTCGAGGCCCAGCTCGAAGCGCGTGCGCTGATGATGTCAACCAACAACATTCTGTCACCTGCGTCGGGCGACCCCATTATTGTTCCCTCGCAAGATGTGGTCCTGGGTCTCTATTACATGACCCGGGAGCGGATCAATGCCAAGGGTGAAGGGATGTCTTTTGCTGACACCCAAGAAGTGCAGCGCGCATTTGGTAGCGGGCAGGTGGACCTGCAGGCGCGCGTTAAAGTGCGCATCCATGAGACGCTGATGAATCTGGGCGAGGAGACAACCGAGCGAACCCGTATCGTCGAGACGACGGTTGGTCGCGCGCTACTGTGGGACATTGTCCCAGAGGGTTTGTCCTACGATCTGATTAATCAGCCGATGGTCAAAAAGGCAATTTCAAGAGTCATCAACCAGTGCTACCGAGCGGTAGGCCTGAAGTCGACGGTGATCTTTGCGGACCAATTGATGTACACGGGCTACGAGTACTCAACGCGGTCGGGCGCGTCTATTGGCGTTAACGATTTCGCTATCCCCGACGCAAAAGCAGAGTTGATTGCACGTGCCGAGGGTGAGGTCGCTGAGATCGAGCAACAGTACCGTGCCGGTTTGGTGACTCAGGGTGAGAAGTACAACAAAGTGATTGATATCTGGTCGCGCACCAACGACCAGGTGTCCAAGTCCATGATGGCGGGTCTGTCCAAGGAGACTGTGACCAACCGTGATGGCAAGGACGAAGAGCAGGACTCGTTTAACTCCGTCTACATGTATGCCGACTCTGGTGCGCGGGGCTCACCCGCCCAGATCAGGCAGCTGGCTGGCATGCGCGGGTTGATGGCCAAGCCTGATGGCTCGATTATCGAAACCCCCATTACCGCGAACTTCCGGGAAGGTTTGAACGTACTGCAGTACTTCATTTCGACCCACGGGGCGCGTAAAGGCCTTGCAGACACGGCCTTGAAAACCGCGAACTCGGGTTATTTGACTCGCCGGCTCGTTGACGTTGCTCAGGATGTGGTAGTTACCGAGCACGATTGTGGCACCGATCAGGGTCTGGTAATGACTTCCGTTATCGACGGCGGCGATATTATTGAGTCTTTGTCTGAGCGGGTGCTGGGTCGTATCGTGGCTCAGGATGTGGTCGATCCGACCACGGGCGAGGTGTTACTTGCCGCGGGAACCATGCTTGACGAGGTGTTGACGGCTCAGGTCGATCAAATGGGTATCGAAGAGATTGTGGTTCGCTCACCCATTACCTGTCAGACCCGATATGGCATCTGCTCCACCTGTTATGGACGTGATCTGGGTCGCGGGCATCAGGTCAATATGGGCGAAGCCATTGGCGTGGTGGCGGCACAGTCGATTGGTGAGCCGGGTACTCAGCTCACCATGCGCACCTTTCACATCGGGGGTGCAGCGTCTGGTCAGGCCGCTCAGGACAACATTCAAGTCAATAACGACGGTGTCATTCGTCTTCACAATATCAAGGTGGTAGACAGGCCCGATGGCTCCCTCGTCGCTGTATCACGATCGGGTGAGTTGTCTTTGCTCGATGGCGTGGGTCGCGAGCGAGAGCGCTATAAAGTGCCCTACGGCGCTACCATCCGCGTGCAGGATGAATCGACCGTCTCGGCAGGGGATATCGTTGCCAACTGGGATCCGCACACACACCCGATCATCACTGAGGTTGCCGGTACGGTGAAGTTCAGCGGTATGGACGAGGGCGTCACCATCAAGCGCCAGACGGACGAGTTCACGGGACTCTCGAGTATTTCGGTCATGGATGTCGCTGAGCGGCCCACAGCGGGCAAGGATATCCGCCCCGCAGTGACGCTGGTGGATGCCAAGGGCAAGGAGTTGATGCTGGCAGGTACCAATGTACCGGCGCACTATTTCCTGCCACATGGTGCCATGGTCAATCTCGAGGACGGCGTGAAGGTGGAAGTCGGTGACGTCATCGCGCGAATTCCTCAGGAAGGCTCCAAGACCCGCGACATTACCGGTGGTTTGCCCCGGGTTGCGGATCTCTTTGAGGCGAGAAAGCCCAAAGAGCCCGCCATCCTCGCGGAAATTTCCGGAACCGTCAGCTTCGGGAAGGAGACGAAGGGTAAGCGCCGGCTGGTTATTACGCCAACTGATAGCTCGACGCTACCGGATGGATCCGATCACTATGAAGAACTGATCCCCAAGTGGCGGCAGCTATCAGTGTTTGAGGGTGAGACCGTCGAGAAGGGTGAAATCGTCTCAGAAGGACCGCTCAGCCCCCACGATATTCTGCGACTCAAAGGTATTCCCGCGCTGGCTGAATACATCGTCAACGAGATTCAGGAGGTCTATCGACTCCAGGGTGTGAAGATCAATGACAAGCACATCGAGGTCATTGTTCGACAAATGCTGCGCAAGGTTGAAATCACCTCAACCGGCGACTCCACGTTTATCAAAGGCGAGCAGGCGGAGTACACCGCATTCTTGGAGGAGTGCGATCGGCTGGAGGCAGAAGGGCTGATATCGCCGACTGCGAGCCGTGAATTGTTGGGTATTACCAAAGCGTCACTGGCCACGGAGAGCTTCATTTCTGCCGCGTCGTTCCAAGAGACGACGCGCGTGCTTACGGAAGCCGCCGTAACCGGCAAGCGTGATTATCTGCGCGGGCTGAAGGAGAACGTGATCGTAGGGCGTTTGATACCTGCTGGTACCGGTCTTGCCTATCACGAGGAGCGACGACGCAAACAGTCTGAGGGCGATGAACTGGCGCTGACAATGTCCGCCGAAGAGTTCTCTGAGAGTTTTGCGGAGGAAATGGAGCGCGTTGAAGCAGCGGATTCGACCGAGGAATAGTCACAGGTGTGTGCGCTTGACCGGTTTCGGGCCGGTCTATAGAATGCGCGCTCTTTTTCGGGGCCTCGGCCCCGAAAACCTTATTTGGAGCAAATGCTGAATGGCAACGATCAACCAGCTTGTGCGCAAGCCGCGCAAGCGCAAAGTCACCAAGAGCGGGGTACCTGCGCTGCAGGCCTGCCCTCAGCGTCGCGGCGTTTGTACGCGCGTTTATACCACCACTCCCAAGAAGCCGAACTCAGCGCTTCGTAAGGTCTGTCGTGTGCGATTGACCAATGGATTCGAGGTGTCTTCGTACATCGGTGGTGAGGGTCACAACCTGCAGGAGCACAGCGTGGTCCTGATTCGTGGTGGCCGGGTGAAGGATTTGCCAGGCGTTCGCTACCACACCGTTCGCGGTAGCCTTGATACCTCTGGCGTATCAGATCGTAAACAGGGCCGATCCAAGTACGGAGCCAAGCGACCCAAGTAAATTTTGGTGCCCTCGAGGCGCCGACCTAGATGTCACAGTGTTGACAGTAAGGCCAGCCCGAATCAGCCGTGGCTGGGAACCCTGAAGAGATAGGAAGTAAAACATGCCAAGAAGACGCGTTGTTGCCAAACGTGAAGTGTTGCCTGATCCCAAATTCGGTAACTCCACACTCGCCAAGTTCATGAACCATGTGATGATCAGCGGAAAGAAGTCTGTCGCTGAGTCTATTGTTTATGGTGCTCTCGATATCGTTCAAGAGCGTACCAAGCGTGATCCGATCGAAGTATTTGACGAGGCGCTGGAAAACATTGCCCCTATGGTCGAGGTGAAATCCCGCCGGGTCGGTGGCGCGACTTATCAAGTACCTGTTGAGGTTCGCGCGTCCCGACGCGTCGCGCTGTCTATGCGCTGGTTGGTGGACTACGCGCGCAATAGAGGCGAGAAATCCATGCGCCAACGTCTGGCCGGTGAAATCGTCGACGCCTCACAGGGTAAAGGTAATGCCGTGAAGAAACGCGAAGACGTTCACCGCATGGCCGAAGCCAACAAGGCGTTCTCGCACTTCCGCTTCTGAAACCCAGTCTGCCAACCCTAATCTGAGGACACTATCGTGGCTCGTAAGACTCCGATCAATCGTTACC
>JAYNNB010000045.1:3111-13677 GCA_038112515.1 Luminiphilus sp. | reverse complement strand
CTGCAGCAAGTCACGCATGCTTACCTGCGTCATAGTCAAACTCTCTGTTTGGGTTAACCTTCCACCCCTCTTCGCGACTCCAACCGGTAACCGGCACCCGGGTCCGCACAAACAAGGGGGTGTGCTATTTGCCGTTAGTGGCTATTGCTGAGAGGGTCCCTCAGCGGCGCGCTTTATACCATAGCCAAGCTAGAAGAGAAAGCGCCCCACAAAATGGGGACAGAGTCGGTTACACTGCGCCCCACGCAGCTGACGCCCAAATCAAAATCCGTTTCGATGAATTCCGCAAAGCCAAAAACCGAATCTGAACTCGACGGCATGCGGCTGGCAGGCCGCCTCGCAGCCGAGGTGCTGGAAATGATAGCGCCGCAGGTCGTGGTGGGCATGACCACTGGAGAAATTGACCGCATTTGTCACGACTACATCGTCAACGTGCAAAAAGCCGTCCCCGCACCGCTCAATTACAAAGGATTTCCAAAATCCATTTGCACCTCGGTCAACGAGGTGATCTGTCACGGTATTCCCTCAGATACCAAGAAGCTTCGCAGCGGCGACATCATTAATATCGACGTCACGGTGATAAAGGATGGATGGCATGGTGATACCAGCATCATGCTCGGCATAGGTGATGTCGCTGCCCACGCCGATCGGTTGATGCGAGTCACTCAGGAGTGCCTTTACAAAGCACTGGCTCTGGTGAAGCCCGGGGCAACGTTGGGTGATTTAGGCGCTGTGATTCAGCAACATGCTGAAGCCAATTACTACTCGGTCGTCCGGGAGTATTGCGGCCATGGCATTGGACAGGTATTCCACGAAGAGCCGCAGGTACTCCACTACGGACGGGCGGGGACGGGTCTGAAGCTGGAACCTGGCATGACCTTTACGGTTGAACCGATGATTAATGCGGGGAAACGCTACACCAAACTCAACGCGCACGACGGCTGGACAGTGACGACTCGGGACGGTCGACTATCCGCCCAGTGGGAACACACGATCGGGGTGACAGAATCAGGCTGTGAAGTGTTCACCCGGAGGCGCGATGAAGCCCTCCCTTTCTGAGCAACTCGCCGTAGTCGACATCCCGCCGCTGGAGGCTTTTCTTGAGGACGCCCAAACGATTGCGCAAGGCACTCGCATGTTCCTCAAAACTGCAAAAAAGGCGTTGAAAGAAGCGTTTGAGCCTGCGAAACCGGTAGCACCACTCCTGAGGGAGGCCAGCAATATCGTGGATACGGTGCTGGGTTATCTCTGGTCTGAACATGTGGGGGAACTGCCCGGGATTGCACTCATTGCTGTCGGAGGCTACGGCCGGGGCGAACTGTTTCCCCAGTCCGATATCGATATTTTGATTTTGTCGAGCGATACGCTACCTGAAACGGCCAGCCAGCGCCTGGAGCGGTTTGTGGCGAGCCTCTGGGACACCGGGCTGCAGATCGGACATAGCGTAAGAACACTCAAAGAGTGTGAAACGCTGGCGCGCGAGGACCTTACAGTCGTCACAACCATGATGGAATCGCGACACCTCAAGGGAGACGCGATCCTTGAGCCGACGCTGAAGGCAGTGACAGACTCGCAGCAGATGTGGTCTCCCGGTGAATTTATCCGCGGCAAGTTGCGCGAGCAAGAGAACCGACACGACAAATACAGTAATACCGAGTATGCACTGGAGCCCAACGTCAAAAGCTCGCCGGGCGGATTGCGGGATTTACAGGTCATTGAATGGATCACGCTTCGATGCTTCAGGAAAAGTCTCGGAAGCGCGGGAGGACCCGAATTTCTCAGCCAGACCGAGCTGGAACAGTTTCGTCAAGGAAAGGAGTTTCTCAGTCGAGTGCGGTTCGCGCTGCACAGCATGACCGGACGCGCCGAAGACCGACTCTTGTTTGACCACCAAAAACAGCTTGCTGCCGTCTGGAATATGGTGGACGGGGACAAGTTAGCGGTGGAGCAATTCATGCAGAGCTACTACCGCTGGATGAAAACCCTGAGCCAGCTTAACGAGCTGTTGATCGAAGTATTCGAACATCAGTTGTCGGAGGTTTCCGACAACGGCAACTCAGACATACGGCAGATCAACAATGATTTTGAAGTCTCCGATGGTCGCATCCGCGCGCGACATGATGCGGTATTTACGGGCGAGTCGAGTAATTTGCTTCGCATCTTCGTGTTGATTGGCAATGATCCGCTTGTTGACCGGATTGAACCGAACACCCAACGTCTTATTCGGCGCGACGCGTATCTTATCGACGAGACCTTTCGCGCCAACGAGTCCAATCGAGACCTTTTTATGCAGGTCTTGGGTGTGCCTCACAATATGACCAAGCAACTCCGCAGAATGTCCCGCCATGGTGTCCTGGGCCGGTATCTACCTGCTTTTGGGGCCATCATTGGGCAGATGCAATTCGACCTGTTCCACGCCTATACCGTCGATGCGCATACCATGGAGGTGATCGCCAACACCCGCAGATTTATGCGCGCGGATTACACTGATCGCTTCCCCGTTTCCACGAGAATCGCGCGCAGACTGAGAGATCCGAAGCTACTCTACATCGCTGCGCTTTTTCACGATATCGGCAAAGGACGGGGCGGAGATCACTCTGAGCTTGGAGCTGAAGACGCCGAGACCTTTTGCGAGAACCACAACGTCTCGCGCTCAGATACTGACCTGATTGTTTGGCTGGTAAAAAATCATCTGTTAATGAGTCACATTGCCCAGCGGCGCGACATTTCTGACCCCGAAGAGATACAGCGATTTGCCGAGATTGTTGGCACGCAAGAGCGTCTCGATTATCTGTACACACTTACCGTTGCCGATATCGCCGGCACCAACCCCGAATTGTGGAATGCATGGCGGTCTTCACTGATGCGCCAGCTCTACACCGAGACCCGGCGAGCCTTGAGCCGCGGGCTCCAGAATCCGATTGCCCGGGACGAAGTAATCGAGGCAACCAAACGTGCCGCCGCCGAAGCGCTGGAGTATCGCGGCTTCCTCGAGGAAGAGTTGTCGGCGCTCTGGGCCTCTCGGGGCGAGGATTACTTTGTTAGGGAGCGCGCGGAGGATATTGCGTGGCATACCGAAGCGATCGCCGACCATAATCTGTTAGATGGCGCGCTGGTGCTGGTGCGTCAGGCAGGGGAATCACCTATAGGCAACGCCACCCAAATCTTCGTTCACGCCCGCGACGAACCAAATACCTTTGCCAAGATTTGCGCCGCGCTGGATAGCCTGGATCTTAGCGTCCATGACGCACGCATCTATAACGACGACGACGGCAGCACGCTCGATACCTTCTATGTGTTACGAAGCGATGGCACCTCACTGGATACCCATCCAGACACCTTCCGCGAGATTCGTCAGGCCATTCAACATAATCTGCTACAGAAGTCGGCGAAAACGGTCACGCGCCGCATGCCGAGAACCGCAAGAGCCTTTACGATTCCGACCCACATTCAATTTGCCAAAGATCCGCTGAGCGGCCTGACAACGCTGGAAATCAGCACCGCTGATCGGCCGGGCTTGCTTGCGCGAATTGGCTCTGTCCTGTCACGTCATGGCGTTACCGTGCAAGGCGCAAAAATC
Source organism: Luminiphilus sp. (assembly GCA_038112515.1). Lineage (GTDB taxonomy): Bacteria > Pseudomonadota > Gammaproteobacteria > Pseudomonadales > Halieaceae > Luminiphilus. The sequence goes on along the minus strand of JAYNNB010000045.1, from coordinate 10,097 downwards.
CAGACCTTGGGAGAACGCGTTGAGGACATTTTCTTCCTCTCCGATGACACGGGCCGGTCGCTGGAAGCGGGATCATCGATTGCGCAGCTTGAAGCAGACTTGCTTGAGGAAATGAACTCGGGACAGGGGGTTGAATCATTCACCGAGGAGATATCCGTGTGAATACCGGGTTAGCGCTGTTGCAGCCCTACCCTTTTGAGCGTTTAAGCGCCCTGCTGAGCGGTCTTAATCCGGTGGATGATCAGACCATTCCCCTGACGATCGGGGAGCCACAGCACCCACCACCAGCAGCCGTTACAGCGCTCTTGGCCGAGCACGCGGTACAGGTGGGCAGGTACCCTGCAACGATCGGAAAAGACTCTCTGCGCGCAGCGATAGCCAGCTGGCTGGAACGGCGTTTTTCATTGACGGCAGTCGATCCGGACCGGCAGGTGCTGCCGCTCAATGGCACCCGAGAAGGACTTTTCGCCGTAGCGCAGACCGTTGTCACGCACGGACAGGCGGGGGCGGTAATCGCGCCGAATCCTTTTTATCAAATCTACGAGGGCGCTGCGCTGCTGGCCGGGTCAACGCCGCAATTCATTAATTGCGATTACCGCAACGGGTTCAATCCTGATTTTTCCCAGATCACATCAGACCAATGGCAGGCTTGCCAATTGCTTTTTATTTGCACGCCCGGCAACCCATCGGGGGCCGTCATGCCCCTGGAACAGCTGCAATATTTGATCTCGCTCGCGCAGGAGCATGATTTTGTGATTGCAAGCGACGAGTGCTACAGCGAAATCTACCCCAATGAAGCAGAGCCCCCGCCCGGCTTGCTGGGTGCAGCCGCCGCTCTCGGTATCAACGACTTCCGAAACTGCCTGTGTTTTCACAGCTTATCCAAACGATCAAATCTACCGGGTCTCCGCTCGGGTTTCGTCGCTGGCGACAGCCGCTGGATCGAACATTTTCGCCGTTATCGGACGTATCACGGTTGCGCGATGCCACCGCATCATCAAATCGCAAGCGAGTGGGCCTGGTCCGATGAAGCACACGTGGTGGAGAACCGCGCCACCTATCGTGAAAAGTTCACCGCGGTGCTGCCCATTATCTCTTCCGTTTTAAAAACGCCGATTCCCGAGGCGGGCTTTTACCTGTGGCCAGAGACACCCGTTGACGACGAGAGATTTACCCAGGAGTTGTGGCGACGCACCGGTGTGGCCGTATTACCGGGACGTTATCTCGGGCGCGATACGTCCGAGGGGAATCCGGGCGCCATGCGCGTCAGAATGGCGCTGGTGGCGGAGCGCGACCTGTGCGTCGAGGCAGCGGAACGCATTGCCAATAGCCTGCGAGTAGGCTGGTAAAGTGGCGAGTTCCGGCAACCTGAACAAGGCAGAGCGCATCGCCTATATCGATGCGCGGCTGCAGGCGCTCTATCCTGAAACTCCCGTTCCTCTCGATCATCGAGACCCCTATACCCTGCTGATTGCCGTACTACTGAGCGCGCAATGCACGGACGAACGCGTCAACCAAGTCACGCCAGGGCTTTTCACGCGGGCCGCGTCCCCAGATCGCATGGTCACGCTCTCGGTTAATGACATCCGCGGCATCATCAAGCCTTGCGGATTGTCGCCACAAAAGTCCAAAGCGATTCACCGACTCAGCGAAATACTCCTAGAAGAACATGGGGGCGAAGTTCCGGCTGACATGGCCGCATTGGAAACGCTACCGGGTGTCGGCCACAAAACCGCCAGCGTGGTCATGGCGCAGGCATTTGGCATGCCGACTTTCCCCGTGGACACCCATATCCATCGCCTTGCCCAGCGATGGGGAATCACCCGCGGTCGCAACGTTGCAGAAACTGAAAGAGACCTGAAGCGTGCCTTCCCAGAACCCCGCTGGAACGCGCTCCATCTGCAGATTATCTTTTACGGTAGGGAGCACTGCACGGCGAGGGGTTGCGACGGGAGAGTCTGTGAAATCTGCAGAACTTGTTATCCCAATCGCAAGCATCCCAAGGTTTGCCACAAAGCATAGGCGCGAAACCCGAAATCCCCGAATTCTGCTACCCTGTCGCCCGCGTCGGCCGCTGTAATTTGCGCGACGCGATGAATCCGTGCGAACCACCTCCGACTCCCTGTAAAGCCTTATGACACAACCAACTCTGTATGGCATCCCGAACTGCGACTCAGTGCGCAAAGCCCGAGGATGGCTCGAAACCCACCAGATCGATTATCAATTTGTGGATTTCAAAGAAACGCCGCCAACGATCAATCAGCTGAGCGGCTGGTTAAATGCAGTGGGTGCTGCTCAATTGGTCAACCGGCGCAGTACCACCTATCGGCAGCTCTCGGAAACCGATAAAAACACACTGGAAGCAGGAGACGTTACCGCCACACTGGCTAATCACCCCACCCTCATCAAGCGACCCGTCCTCGTTTGGCAGGGCGACATTGCCGTTGGATTCTCGGCGGACGATTATGCTCACCGGTTTAATGTGTAAGGAGCCACTATGAGCGCGCTATATGGGTTCGGCCTGGGTATTGCGACCGAAAATACGCAGGGAGAGACTCTTGATACTTTTTATGCACTCCCGCTTGCGAGTGTCAGCGGAGACCGGGCGGCACTGCTAAAAGACGTTTCGGGTCGACTGGATACGGCACAACTCTTGTCGCTAGTCGCATCACTCGAGGAACTCGGCGATGTCCAACACGCTGCGATTGCGCGCCAGCTCAGTGAGACCAGCCAACCCGTCGTCGCCACACCACTCATCGACGACCGCCCACCGGCGTCCGTGGAGGAGGCTTACCTCAAGCTTCACCTGTTGTCTCACAGACTGATCAAACCCCATGAGACCAACCTCGACGGCCTTTTCGGTTTGTTACCCAACGTCGCCTGGACCGATCAGGGACCGATAGATCTGGATGAACTGGCCCAGCGCCAGCTTGATGCGCGCCTGAGGGGCAACGTTCTGGAAGTATCGAGCGTCGATAAGTTTCCAAAAATGACCCAATACGTGGTGCCACAGGGGGTGCGTATTGCCCACACTGCGCGGGTTCGGCTTGGCGCTTATCTCGGCGCCGGAACCACCGTCATGCACGAAGGCTTTATCAATTTCAATGCGGGTACCGAGGGACCGGGAATGATCGAAGGGAGAATTTCTGCCGGTGTCTGGGTGGGAGCGGGCTCCGATCTCGGTGGCGGTTGTTCGACCATGGGCACGCTCTCGGGTGGCGGCAATATTGTGATATCGGTAGGAAAGGAGTGTCTGATCGGCGCCAACGCTGGACTGGGTATCCCGCTGGGCGACCGCTGCACGATCGAAGCCGGTCTATTTGTCACTGCAGGCACCAAGGTCTGTGTACTGGATGATCACCAGCATGCGGTTGAGACCGTGCCGGCGCGAACTCTTGCGGGACGATCGGATCTATTGTTTCGCCGGCACTCCACAAGCGGTGCTGTGCAATGTCTGACTAACAAGAGCGCTATTGAACTCAACGAGATGTTGCATGCCCACAATTGATGAGACAGACCCTACCTTAGCGCTGACCAGAGCCCTGATCGCCCGGCCCTCTGTCACACCCGAGGATTCAGGGTGCCAGCAATTGATGGGTGAGCGCCTCGCTCGCGCCGGCTTCACAGTTGAAAATATGCGCTTTGGTACGGTCGATAATCTGTGGGCAGTACGCGGCGAACAGGGGCCTCTGCTGGTCTTCGCCGGCCACACGGATGTGGTCCCGCCGGGTGATGCCGCAAGCTGGCAGTCCGACCCCTTTGAGGCAACTGTCGCAGGCGCCGATCTGGTCGGACGGGGCGCTGCAGATATGAAAGCCAGTCTCGCCGCCATGGTGATCGCTTGCGAAAACTTCGTGAGTGCCCACCCCAATCACTCTGGTCGTATAGGCTTTCTCATCACGTCTGATGAGGAAGGCCCCGCCAAAGACGGCACTGTCAGAGTCATGGACGCGCTGACCGCGCGTGGCGAGCAGATCGACTGGTGTGTCGTGGGGGAGCCCTCCAGTACCGAAGAGCTGGGGGATATGGTCAAAAATGGTCGGCGAGGTTCGCTCAACGCGAGTTTGACCATTTACGGCAAGCAGGGTCATATCGCCTACCCCCATTTGGCGGACAATCCAATTCACCGGGCATTACCCGCCCTCGATGCACTGACTCGCGAGGCTTGGGATGCGGGTAACGCGTTCTTTGATCCCACTTCGCTACAAATTTCCACCATCAGGTCCGGTCAAGGCGTCACGAATGTCATTCCTGGTAGCCTTGAGGTGCTGTTTAACGTCCGTTTCAGCACTGAGCTCACCGCGAGCAGTATTCGCAAACGCTGTGAGACCATCCTGCGTCAACACGGCCTGAGCTTTGATATTGACTGGTCCCTCAGCGGCGAGCCTTTTCTGACAACTCCGGGCGCCCTGCTCGACGCGGTAAAAAACAGTATCGCCGCAGTAACGGGAAGTGAGCCCGACGTTTCCACTGGCGGTGGAACCTCGGACGGTCGCTTTATCGCTCCCAGCGGCACACAGGTTGTCGAAGTCGGCCACGTCAATGAGACGATTCATCAGTGCAATGAGCGGGTGAAGCTGGGCGATATTCCTCGGCTGACTGAAATCTATCAAGGCATCCTCGAGCGCCTGTTAGCTCAGTGAATTCTCGGACACGAGGGCGAGCGACAGACCTCGCGCCCGCCATCGCTCAGACTCAGCGGCGACAAACTCGCCAACAAATGCACGTAGCCCCCGCTCTAGTGACGTCGTTGCGCCCTTAACTTCGGTACACAATACCGTCAGACCCCCGCCGCCACCCGATTCCATCACCGCCTCGGCGCCTCGGACCACCACAATCAAGCCCTCGATAACGTCTCGGGTTTGCGCCAGCAGGCTGTCGAGCGGCAGCGGCTGCGATGGTTGGGGGGCCTCGGGATTGCCGCACATCATGGGTAATGACAAAACAATATGTTCAATGGGCAATCTCTGACGCATCAGATCCAAAAGGTAACCCTGACCAATCGCAGTATTCAGCGCGACGTCATGCCACTCCCCTGGCCTATCCGACTCTGCAAGGCGCCCTCCAGCCGGATTTTCACCTGACAATCGCCCACAAAAAACCGGCCGCGGGTGCCGGGCCGCGGCTGCCACAGCCGACGCCGTCATCGACTCAACTCCGATCCACCAGTGGCTCGCCGTCAAACTAAACTCCCGCTCCGGCAGGGCTAGGGCGTTCGCCGCGCCGAATAAAAACATCAAAACGCACCGATTTTCCGGTCAAGGCGTGGGAAGGCTTCTCAGGACCCAGTGCCGGTGCCCGCAGCGGTCGTTTCACCACAATCCGTTCCACCGGTTGATGCCATGCCCAATTCCATAAAGATTCACTATCGTCCAGGGTATCAGTCAGGCTCTGCAACATGACGGCTTCTTTCTTAACGGCGGCGCTCTTTTTGCGTTCGGGAAACATGGGGTCAAGGTAGAGCACATTGTCTGGCGGTACATCCAGAAGCCGGCTGTCCTGTTGGTGGACCGTCATCCTGGCTGCGGCCTTGCGAACCTGATCATAGCCGCTCACTTGAGCAGCTTTGATCGCATCATCCAAAAGCCACGCCAAAACAGGCACACGCTCATACAACGTCACTTGGCACCCCAAATCTGCAAGCACAAATGCGTCACGACCCAGTCCCCCCGTCGCGTCCCACACCGCGGGCTGGAGCCCCGCTTTAATACCCACGGCGCGACCCAGGAGTTCATTTTGCCCCCCACGGCGGCGGTGCAGCATGGACGCCGAGTCAAAGGCAATGCGGACCTGACTACCGGTCATTTCCAGCCAGGCATCGGTCTCGCCAACCACAAGATAGGGGCCAAGAACCTCCTCGGGTTTACACAACGGACTTGTCAGCGCCGCTGCAGCGGCACGCGCCCGTTGTGCCGGCTCGCCCTCAACCGGCACGACCGGGATCGCCTCGCCAGTCGCTCGAAAATAGTCGTCAGCGGGCGTTTGCATTGCGTCATTTGCCATGATTGACTGAGAAAAATCTCCACAAATTCATTCTATGGGCCAACGGCAGATAGGTTTAGCCACGGGCGTGCTCGTGTTCAGCGCCATGATATTACCGGTTGGCTGTTCCCAGCTGAGCCAATATGACATCACAATCAACGACAGGATAGTCTATGAGCCCGCTTCGCAGCTCCCCTTGGGCGGTATCGCGGACCCGTCACTGGAAGGCTGCCTCCGGCAAACCTTAATGGACGCTGAGATCAGCGAACCGGGCTCTCTCAAGCAACTCAACTGCAGCAATGCAGGTATAGAATCGCTTGAGGGGTTGGAGCAATTCGACGGCATCCGCTCGTTGAAGCTGAGTGGAAACAAGATCAGAAATTTGCTGGCATTAGAGCGACTCAAAGCGCTACGGCAACTCTGGCTGGACAACAACAATGTCGTGGATCCAATCCCGGTTCTGCGCATGACATCGCTACGTCAACTCGACCTTACGAATAACCCGGGACTACAATGCCCATCATCAGATAGGATCCCCTCGAGCATGCAACTGACGCTGCCCGATCACTGCGACGCGACATGATCTATTGGCTCTACAAGGCAATGGCTCTGTTGCCACTACCCATCAAATATGTGCTTGCCTCCATCGCGGCCTTATTGCTGCAACGGGTGTTCCGCTATCGCTCCGCGGTCATCGATAGCAACCTCAAAAATGCTTTTCCAGATCGCGACGTCGCATGGCGTCGGGATGTCGCCCAGCGTTTTTATCGTCAGTTCACCGACGTGACCATGGAGATCCTCCACGCCTCTCGGATGACGCTCGCTGATTTCAAGCGACGGGTCACGGTCGAGGGCCTCGATGAATTGGAGAGGCTTACCGAAAACCGAGCCAAATCAGTCGTTGTCCTGACTATTCATCTAGGAAACTGGGAATGGATGATGCATGCGGCCAATGCCCACGGAGATATCCCTATTGACCCGGTTTACAAACGCCTGCGCAACGA
>JAYNNB010000045.1:0-3101 GCA_038112515.1 Luminiphilus sp. | reverse complement strand
CTATCTGATCGTCGATACTGAGACGACAGCCAAAAACACCGTCGCCGATTTCGGGCACTGGTACTGTTGGCGGACCAGTCTCCCGGCGCTCGAGACAACGTTTACTGGACCGAATGGCTGAATCAGCCCACCGGGTTTTTTCTGGGCCCAGCAACGATTTCTCAACTGACGGGATTCCCGGTAATGTTTGCGCGGTGTCGACGAAAATCCAGAGGCCGATATCATCTCAGCCTGATCCCCATCGTCGAGAGTCCCGGCCAGATGACCGAGGAAGAGATCATAGAGGCCTATATCCGGGCAGCAGAACAAACTATTAGGGACGAGCCCGAAAGCTATTTGTGGTCAAACCGTCGGTGGAAGCATCAGCCGCCGAGTCAAGAGGCCTGAGCAGAGACTCTGGTAATCGGGCCGAGGGCACCCGCCGCGAGATCAACCCAATCAAAACCGCCTTCCTGCGTGGCATGCACCACATGGCAGTTGTTCAGGCCGGGCCAGTCTGCGAGCGCGGCATCAGCCAAATCAGGCGCATTATTTTGCTGGCTGATATGTGCCACAAACAGCATTTTCAGCCTGGTCGTATCGGCATAATCAAGAAATGCTCTCGCCTGGGCGTTGGCAAGATGCCCATAGTCTCCCCCAACCCGCGCCTTGATTGAGCGGGGATACGGACCTTCGGCCAGCTTGACGGGGTCGTGATTAAACTCGAGGATCAGAGCGTCGCAACCAGAAAAAGCGTGAACAACATGTGGGGTGATGCTCCCGAGATCGGTTAGCACACCCAGCTTGAGCGAGCCGGACCACAGGCAGAACTGCACAGGCTCGCGGGCGTCATGTGGCACCGGTTCCGCGGCAATATGGCAGTCGCCCACGTCGAATCTGTCTCCCGGTCGAATGATCACACCGTGACGGAGTCCGTCCAATTTTGCGCTGCAGGCGGTACCTGAAGTGAGAAAAACGGGCAATTTGTGCGCGCTGGAGAGTGATACCACACCGCGGCAGTGGTCGCCGTGCTCGTGGGTGATCAGTATGGCGTCGATATCGGTCGCCGAGACACCGCGGACGGCCAAACGTGCTTCAACTTCCTTTCTCGGCAGACCGCAGTCTATGAGAATCAGGGTCTCCCCCGTATCGACCAGCGTCGCGTTCCCCTTGCTACCACTGCCGAGGGACGCCACCCGCATCAGGTAATGTTACCCCTCAGCAGGGTCAGCAGTGCCTGCTGTTCTCGCCGATCCACAGACTCGCCATCGGGTCCCTGCAGGGTAATAAAGATCACTTCCTCGCCCGAGGCATCCAACCGGATCTGATACCGGTGTCCTGCGAGCGGATGGTCGTCTTCACCCCCCCATAACCAGTCGAACCAGCCGCTTTCTTCTTCATCCTGAGGTCCAACGAAGGTCACGTAGAGAATACCCTGACTGCGATCCCGGTCATCAATCGCAAAATCAGCGTCCTCTGTTCCCTTCACGACCGAGGCCCAGGCGCGGTCGAAGGGCAGTGCCAAGCGGATGCGGGTCACCGCCTCGGTATCCTCCAACGTGATCCGGCCCGAATCACTCATTGAACGGTCAGCCATCATCGATATCGGCGAGGAATCCGCACTATTGGCCAGATATTGAGCGACGTCCTGTAACATTTTGCGCTCCAGTTCGTCGTCGTCCGACTGTGGAGGCCAGTTCACGTCCTCTGCACCTCTGCTCTGCTGTAATACGTGGAGCTCGGCCGTGTTTCTCTGCACGCCAGTGTCAACTCTAAAGCGAAAACGCACCGCCAATTCCCGCTCTTCAAGCTTGAACCACTGCGTATCAATAAGTCCTGCCTCGGCGTCTACCGCGGCGACACCAATACCGCTGGTGGTCAAAAACGTCCTGACCTGAGGCCATAGCTGTCCGGGCGCCACACTGACCAGCGCCCAGCGATCACCCGAGAGGCTCTGAATCCGCACCGAATCACCTTGGTTATTCGCGGTAAGCGGCGTCGGGCGAGGGGTTTCAAACTGCGTTGCGAGCTGCCCGCTTGCGGCCACGGGGGGCACCGGGTAATCGGGCTGAATGGCGTCGGTCGTCAGGTGAGGGGGAACATCAATTGGCGGAAGCTCCGACGCAGACTGATAACGACTGGCATTGTCCGGAAAAAGACCGTCCTCTCCGAACAACCAGCTACAGCCTGACAAGGTCAGCGCTATAGCAATAACACTGCTTAAGCGGATCACGAAAAATAAGCCTCCAGTGCTGCTGACAACGACTCGCGGTGCGCCTCTGACAGCGGCGTCAGCGGTAGCCGAATCCCTTCGTCAATCATACCCTGTCGAGCCATGGCCCACTTTATCGGAATGGGATTGGATTCAACAAAGAGCAGTCGGTTGAGATCCGCGAGTCGCTGATCAATGACCTCTGCGGCGTCCCATTCCCCCGCTGCCGCATGGCGACAAAGGGCCGCCATATCTGCCGCGGCAATATTGGCGGTCACCGAGACATTGCCTCTGCCGCCATGACGCATTAATGCTAGGGCAGTGCCATCATCACCCGAAAATACGGCAAAACCCTCCGGCAACGCGCTGATGAGCGCCTTGCCCCGCTCGACGTTTCCGGTTGCGTCCTTGATGGCAACGATATTGTCGATCTGGCTCAACCTTACAACCGTCTCGTTCAACAGATCACAGCCCGTACGGCCGGGAACGTTGTATAAAATAATGGGTAAGTTGACGGACCGAGCGACCGCCTGAAAATGCTCAAACAAACCTTGCTGAGTCGGTTTGTTGTAGTAAGGCGTCACCGAGAGCGAATAGTCCGCACCGGCCTCCGCCGCTGAAACGGTGAGTTCGATCGCCTCGTGCGTTGAGTTACCGCCGGTACCGGCCACTACGGGGATTCTCCCACCCGATTGCTCCACTGCGAAACGAATCACCTCGCAGTGCTCGGGCACTGTCAGGGTGGGACTCTCACCGGTCGTGCCTACAACACCAAGCGCTGCAGTACCCGCCTCGATGTGATAATCGATGAGCCGCGCAAGCGTCGCCCAGTCAATTGCACCGTCTGGGTGCATGGGCGTTACCAACGCAACAATGCTTCCGGTTATCATCGAGTTACTCCGGGAGTCCC
>JAYNNB010000044.1:0-13796 GCA_038112515.1 Luminiphilus sp. | reverse complement strand
CCAGCTCGCCCTTGGCGGCCGAGTTGACCTGGTCTCCCACGCCACAGTGGCGGATTCGCTCCAGTTTGCTTTATGACCCCAACGACAATACGTTTGATGCCGCTTATGCACAGGCGAGTCTGATGCCCGACTCCGGGGCTATCTTTAATCTTGGCTATACCCTAAGAGAACCCCCGCCTTCTTTGATTGACCGGCCGGTGACCGAGCAGGCTACCGCCTCGGCGTATTACCCCATCAACGATACCTGGAGCGTCTTTGGCGCCTACGAGTACTCGCTTGAGGCTTCTCAGGTAGTCGAGAGCATGGTGGGATTTGAGTACGACGACTGCTGCTGGCGTGTGAGGTTGGTGTACATGCGCTACATCGACACGCTCCTCGGTGAAATCATAGACTTTCGCGACCCCAATCTGGAGCGAGAAAGTTCATTCCAGCTTCAAGTGGTGCTGAAGGGCATGGGCGGTTTTGGCGGTCGGGTAGAGGAATTGTTAACCGACATGATCAGGGGTTTTACGAAGCGACCCTGAATCCATTGCGGGCCTCGTCCTGTATCCGCTATGTCATATTGTTCTCTTTTGCCGCACAATTCCCTGCCAAATTGAATGATTCAGGTTAAGAACCACGTGGCTCCCCGCATTTTTCGTTTATTCGCACTCTTGGCGCTCGCGGCCACTTTTTCCGCGATGCACTCGACGGTATCCGCACAACCTCAAGTATTAGAACAAGTCGTTGCGATCGTTGATGACGACATTATTTTGGCCAGCGAACTGCGAGAGCGTGTGGAGTCGGTGCGCGCCAATCTCGAGGGCCGCGGTGTCGAGGTGCCCTCTGACGATATTCTGGTGCGGGAAACGCTGGACAGATTGATTCTCGACAGCATTCAGCTTCAGCTCGCAAGCCGCTATGGCGTGCGCATCCCCGACCCCCAATTGGACGAGTCGATGACCCGCCTTGCCGCGCAGAATGGCATGACGCTGCAACAGTTTCGCGCCGCACTGGAAGACAGCGGACAAAGCTACGCGATGGCTCGCGAGGCAATCCGGGATGACCTCGCTATCCAGCGGGTGCAGCAGGGAAATGTCATGCGCAACATCAACATCTCGGAGCAGGAGATCGACAATTTTCTCGCTACCGAGGAAGGCGAAGCGATGACGCAGCCTGAATATCGGGTGATACAGGCGCTACTCGCCACGAGCCGGGGCGAACCACAGGAAGAAGTGGCCGCCAAGGAAGCTTATGTCGATGCCAAGCTGGAGAGCATTCAGGGCGGTGCGTCCTTTGAAGAGGTCGTGAGTGAGGCCGGCCAGTATACGTTTACCGGCGGGGATCTGGGCTGGCGTAAGTTGGGTGACTTGCCCAGCATGTTTACCGATGTCGTGCCCACCTTATCAACCGGAGACGTCACCAAAGTGCGCTCGTCCTCCGGATTTCATTTGGTGTATCTGGCGGACGCAGTGGGCGGAGAGCGCCTGGTCAAGCAAACCAACGTGCGGCATATCCTGATCAAGCCCACGGAGGTGCTACAGGAAGACGCCGCCCAAGAGTTCGCGGGCGGGTTGGTCGAGCGGATTCGCGGCGGCGAGGATTTTGGCGCGCTGGCCAGGCAGTACTCTGATGATATTGGCTCCGCTGCCGAAGGCGGAGAACTGGGCTGGACTAATCCAGGGCAAATGGTGCCTGAATTTGAGGCCGCAATGGCCGGCGCGGTGGAAGGTGAAGTGACAGAGCCTTTCCGCTCCGAATTCGGTTGGCACATCCTTGAAGTACTGGGGCGCCGCAATAAGGATTTCTCCCGGGAAATACAGAGAAACCAAGTGGCGAATTATATTCGCGAGCAGAAGTATCAGGAGGAGCTGGACGCCTGGCTCAGGAAAATTCGCGAAGAGGCCTTTGTCGACATCAAGTAAGCGACAAGTCCTGTGACCGTGCCCGCCGACCCTGCAATCACACCCAGAATTGTCCTGACCTCGGGAGAACCCGCTGGCATCGGACCTGATCTGATACTCATGGCTGCCATGGAAGGCTGGCCCGCCGAGCTCGTGGCAATTGGGGATCGATCATTGTTGCTATCCAGAGCCGCGCAACTGGGGTTATCCGTGGTGCTGGCGCCCTACACCAGCGGGGCAGACCCAAGACCCCACTCACCGGGAACGCTGCCACTCATCGATATTGCGCTTAAGACCCCTTGCACGCCGGGGGTTTTAGACACCGCTAATGCAAGCAATGTGCTCGCGCAACTCGAGATGGCTGTCGAAATGTGCGCCGTAGGAGAATGCCAGGCCATGGTCACTGCACCGGTCAACAAAGCAGTGATCAACGAGGCGGGCATTCCCTTTAGTGGGCACACGGAGTTTCTGGCGAGCGCGACTCAAATCAGCCGCCCGGTCATGATGCTCGTCTCGGACGATCTGCGCGTCGCTCTCGCCACCACGCACCTCCCCCTGCGTGCAGTGCCCGATGCGATCGATACGGCCACTGTGCTCGAAACTCTTGCCATTATTGACGCGCACCTCAAGTCACACTGCGCAATTGCCGAGCCCCGTATTACGGTATTGGGGCTTAACCCCCACGCGGGCGAAAACGGGCATCTCGGCAACGAAGATGACGCAATCATTGCACCGGCCTGTGAGGCAGCCCGCAATCGGGGCATTGACGTGAGCGGGCCACTACCGGCGGATAGTGCTTTTATTCCGGAGGTGCGTGCCAAGACGGATGCCTACCTCGCGATGTACCACGACCAGGGCTTGCCGGTGTTAAAGGCACTGGGCTTTCATCACGCGGTTAACGTGACGCTGGGGCTACCCATTATTCGCACCTCCGTTGATCACGGAACGGCGCTTGAGCTCGCGGGTACAGGGCAAGCCGATGCCAGCAGCCTGAAAACGGCAATCAGTACTGCGATGCATATGGTCACTATCGCAACCAAACATTCGGCCTAATTAATGGGGCGGAAAATCAGGTCGGTTAGCAGGATATGAGCTGATCGTAGCATTGCGTCGTTGACCAACTGATACAGGCTCGCCGGTACTGATATCGCTCGATCACATCATTAATACCCATTCCTGCTCGTCGACTATGGGGTCTGGAGCTGCGTCGAATTGAGCGTGACTGATCTCGGCGAGCCGATACAATGCCTACCTGCAACCCAATTGCGAAGGTTTCATGACCGAATACAGCTTTTCCTACACTGCGGGAACTCTGGCCCAACAGCCCGGCAATGAGGCGCTATGGAGTTTTAATCACGCCGATATGCTCCCCGGCCCTGGCGGTGGTGTTTTTCTGCATGCGCAACGCAGCGGCCAAGGCATGCTGGTACAACCCGATGTCGCTCGAGCGCTGGAGCTATGCGTCCCGTTTCGCACGCTGCGGGCACACACCCAGCACGTGATATCGCTGCTGCCCGCCCTTAAAGATCATGCCGACCATACCCGTCAGACATTAATGAGCATCGCCCAACAGGGCCTAATGGAATCAAGTGAAGCAGCATGGCAGAGAGTGACGGCGAATATCGTCCCTGAACAACACGCAGCACGCTGCCGGCTCTTCATTCTTACCTGCGATAGACCTCAGGCGCTGGAGAGGCTCCTGACCCCGCTCGTAGCGCAAGTATCTCCAGAAACTATAGAAGGCATATGGGTTATTGATGACTCCAGAAGGCCTGAAAGCGCCCAAGAAAACGTATCGATTGTCGAAGCAAGGCAATCAGGCTGCCCTGTTCCCATCCATCATTTTGGTGAGCGTGCGCGCCAGTCTTTCATTGATCAGCTCCGTGAGGCACTGCCTGCGCAATTGGACTCCATCAGCTGGTTACTGGATCGCGCAATCTGGGGGAAAACCCCCACTTATGGATTAGCGCGCAATCTGGCCTTGTTATTAAGTGTTGGCAGGCGCGCACTCATACTCGATGACGACACGCTACCTGAGGCTATTTCTCCACCCAAAACCCCGGGGGCATTTCGCTTTGCAGAAATGAATCAGCGGGAGGCCACGTTCTATCCATCGTCCGATGAGCTTGAGCGTCATGCACTCGCGCTGCCAGACTCTCCTGTTACGCTCATGCTGCAAAGCTTGGGCATCCCTCTGGGATCGCTACTACGGCAACAATTGTCTGGGCACAAGGCCCTAGAGGGGATGAGCGGCGCGCTGATTGCTCGATATGGATCCGAATCGAGAGTTTTACTGAGCCAATGTGGTTCATGGGGAGATACTGGCTCTTCCGGACTGAACTGGCTCTTGTCCCTGCCAACAAAGTCTGTGCGCAGTCTTTTGGAGACAGGCGCCGCCATCAACGAATCGCTGTCGCCCCAGCACTGCTGGGCAGGGCATAGTGGGCCCGCTGTCACACCGTTTGGTGCCATGTCACAGTGGACGGGCATCGATCACCGGAGTCTACTACCCCCCTACTTACCTGCCGGTCGCAACGAAGACTTGCTGTTCGGCATTATGTTGCAACGCCTTCACCCCGAGGCTGCAGTGTTTAATACTGCCTGGGCGATCAGGCATGCCCCCCTCAGTTCGCGCGGCATCGACTCGCTAGAGCCTGCCAACGCACAACCCGGTATCAGTTTGCTTGCCGATTGGTTGGGGCGAGAACCCAAAGACCAGTATGGACTGTCACCAGAGAGACGCCTGACTGGCTTGAGTGAAGACGTCATGCGACTGGCCGATATGGACCGCGACGCGAAAACGACTCTGATACAGAGACAACTTGTTGGCCGACGGTGCGCGCTGATTAATCAGTGCGTAGAACAAATCGAGCGCATAGAACAATTGGGGGAGCTTCCCGGCGTCAAATCTTGGCAGCATTTCCTCACCGAATCGCGGGACCGCTTATTCCGCGGCATTCAGACGGGGTCGATGATGAATGAAGTCGAAGAGGAGAGCGGCGCCTCTATTGATTTTGCTTCGCTAGAAAATCATGGGCGTCGCTTTGCTGCGGCGCTGAGAGCTTGGCCAAGTCTGTGCGATGCGGCAAAAGAGATCTGCGCCTGAACCGGCGACTAGGCAAAAAACCGATCCATAAATAATGGATCACTGGCCAGCAGTTCACTGGCGGTGTGTTTTAAGTTGCGGATATTGCCCTTGGAAGCGTCATCCATATCGTCACTCGCGTAGTTCAGTGGTATTTGCAAGCGCTGATAATCCTCGCCCAAGAAAAGTCGCATTTGATAATCCGCCGCCTTGGAAACGCCATCAAACATACAGTCCAGCAATGAAATTACCCACAGCGCACTGCCCCATGTTTTGGCCTGATGGTAGGGAATTGATCGGGTCAATTCACCTGTACCCAGCGACAGCAATTTGATCTTTTCCCCGGGGAACAGCTTCCGCGCCTCCGCATAAGCCGAAACAGAAGGAGAATTCATAAAAATGCCGCCATCAATCAGAATATGCTGAGTTTCGGCGGTATCGAGCGGTTTGGGTTCAAAATAAGTGGGTGCAGCTGAGGTGGCTCGGGCGGCGTCTCTACAGAGAATCTCTTTATGATTTTTATGCCAGCTTTTTAAAAAAACCGTCTTGCGATTTTGAATATCGTAGCTGGTAACCATAGTCGGCACCTCGCAATCTGCAAGCTTTGACTCGGCAAAATACTGCGCCAGCACCGCCTCCAGCCCCTGATGGGAATATGCCTCCTCTAAAATACCGCCCGCCGTCCGTAATTTTCGCCACAGTGAGTGCTCGAAAATTTTGGCCCCATGATCTTCGTAGAGCTTGACCACCCGCCTCGCTGAGAACTGCGCAGGCTTACCGACGCCCGGACGCGATAAACCCAGGGCGAGGATACCGCCGGTAGACGTTCCGACCATCAGATCAAACAATTCGCAGGCGGGTCTGCCCATTTTTCTCTCAATATGGGCCACCACCATCGCAGGAATGATGCCCCGGATGCCCCCCCCATCGATCGCCAGCACTCGTTTGGTCACTTGCTCCTCCGCATCGCTACTCAGCCAATCTTCGGGGCCCTTGGTTCAATGTGTAGCGTCAACCGCTATTGAATTTCGCAGCCCCCGGACTATAGGTGATCATCGCGTCCTTAAAGTTTTTAAATAAATTTTTCTGTAAACACCTATATATTTGCACTTCACCATTCTTTGGCAGAGCGAGCACCCAAAATCAAAAATTTGCTTTTATTAAATTGAAAATCCTTGGTTTCATTATCATAATTATTTTTCACGTCGGCGAGTTAATTACATTATGTCTAAATCAGCGCTTCTTAAAATAGCCAAATCAAAAACAGTGGCAAGAAAGGCAGCCAGCCAATTAACCACCGCTGAGGTCGATGCCGTTATTCGTAACCTGCAGGCCGCCAAGCAGTTTCTTGCCAAGCAGGCTGCTAAAAAAGATAGCGCTCAAAAAGCCAAACAAATCAAAAAGGTGATGTCGATGCTGGATCAAATGGGCCTCAAACCCGAAGATCTTGGCAAGCCGCAAAAAAGAAGCGCGAAAACCGCGCGAAAATCGGCACCCAAACGTAAAGTGCCGCCCAAGTATCGCATCACGGTGAAGGGCGTGGTGACCGAGTGGTCGGGCAGAGGCCGCATGCCCGTTGTCTTTCGAGATGCACTCGGAAAAAAAGGCGATCTCAGCCGCTATCAAATCAAGTAAGCAGGAGAGCCAGTCGCATTGCGCTCTGGCACGGGCTTTTACCTTCCAATCTGCTGACCCGCTTCGTTAACTTTTTACGCATCCGCTCCACACATAAGGTATTGCACGCTGGTCTGAAAAATAATCGCTTCGTACTGCGTTTTTTGGCGGGCCAAAACCATCCCAGCATCGCCCTTTAAAAATTCACTCTTGTGCCGCGTAGAAATATAATTAAACGGAAGATTTGACGCGGCGCTGTCCATGGCGATGAGTTTCCTGGCCCTCCTCTCTCTGGCGATTGCAGGAGCGGGCCTCTACCACCACTTTAATCGCCGCATGAATTGGACGTTGATCCCGAGCCTGGAAATAGGCGCTGGCTTCTTTGTCGCGGCTGTCATGGCGAGTGCAGCACTGAGCACCGCAGTGCTGTCTGTTTCGCACGCCAGTTATTTCGTGGTTACCATGAGCGTATCACTGTCTGGCATGCTGCTCTTTTCACGCGCTGCATTGCATTACCCCGGCTCGATGAGATTCTGGAAGACGACGGGAACTTCAATACCGGGCGGCGTTGCGTTGACGATCATGGCGGCCTACTTACTGCTGATTCTATTGAATAACCTATCGCGGGATATTTTTCCCTGGGATGCATTCACCACATGGATGTATCGCGCAAAGGTGTGGGTGCTGACTAATGAGGCGGTCGGTTTCTTTTCACTCAGTGAATGGCTCGACGCTGAAACCTCCGGATACACGCTGAGCGCGGCGCACTATCCCATTTCAATATCGGCCATCGCCGCACTTTCGGCATCGGTGTCGGGCGGTT
This sequence comes from Luminiphilus sp., assembly GCA_038112515.1. Classification (GTDB taxonomy): domain Bacteria; phylum Pseudomonadota; class Gammaproteobacteria; order Pseudomonadales; family Halieaceae; genus Luminiphilus. The sequence continues at coordinate 6,391 of JAYNNB010000044.1, read as the reverse complement.
GGAGCGATCAGGCGGCGAGTCTGCCCTGGTTCTTTGCCTCTCTTGCCAGTGTGTTGCTTATGGCGGGCCTCTGTCAGCTTCAACATCCCGGCAATCAGCGCGTGTCGCTAATCGGCGGTGCGCTGTTAATCACCACACCCCTGGTGCACCTTCACGGTGTGCTCGCGGGCTATGCGGACTTGTGGGTAATGGGCACTAGCGGCATGGGCCTGGCCGGCCTCTGTATCTGGAACCAGCAACGCTCCTCCAAGGTGCTTTTCCTCAGCGTGACGCTGCTCGCGCTGGGTTGTTTTTGGAAGGCCGAGGGTTGGTTATGGCTCACGATTGGGACGCTGACGATAGCGGCTCAGGGTTTATGGCAAGCGTTTGGTTGGCGGGCAGTGCTTGCTGGGTGCGTGCTCGTTGCGCTTGGCTGGGTCATTCAGCCACTGAACCTCGGGGTGCTCGGTACCTGGGGAGTCGATTCAGAGGGCTTTAGGCTCGGCGCGCTGGGGACCATCGGCATCAGGCCCTACAACCCTTTTGATGATTATCTGCACATGACGCTGTGGCAGGGCAATTTTCTTCTCATTGCGCCGTTATATCTGATCGCCATAGCACGGATGCTCTTTGGAGACCCCAGACGGTTTAGCGGATACCTGCTAATGGGGGTGGGGATAGCGGCGTCTCATGGGGTCATATTTGGCCTATCTGCCTATTCAGAGTATGCGCAGATTGGCACCGCGATCAATCGCCTTCTGCTTCAAACGCTGCCGGTTTTTATTGTCACGATCACAGCGGCCTGGCGACTCGATGCGCTCAGTAATCCCGCACACGCCACTGGCTTAGAGCCCGGATCAAGGCCTCAACTGAGTGCCGCACTGCTGGCTGCAGTGGGCATAGCCATCATCGCCTTACCTTGCCTGTTGCTCCTTTATGGGCACAGCGCTGATGACGAGCGTGGCGAGAATGTCGCGGCGTCCTCTTTCGCCTACACAGCGTCCGAGCTGGAGCCCGTGGTGGGCCGTCTTGTCGAGGGACCTCAGGGCTACCAATTCGAGGGAGACCAGGCCCCGATCGGTGTGGCGGCTGCGCCAATGACCTCCCCCGGCACTGCGCAACCTCGATACCTGATCACCCAAAGTTGGATGACCGAGCCAGAGGCCATCTCGTTTTACTGGATTAATACCGATACGCCGCAGGTTCACTCCACGCCGGTCATGTTGTCTGGTGATTCCGTTATTGATATGGCTGGCTTCCCGGATTTTTGGCAAAAGCCGATTCGGGAGATGGGCTATCTGGTGCAACCCGCGGCGTTTCACACCACCGCGCTGAAGTCTCTTTCGCTGAGCGATTCACTTTTCGATGCCCCATACGCATTGATCAATCACTGGACCACACCCGCCCCTCTCAGCCAGAAGTTGATCAACATGACGACCGGCCACAGTGAGGCACCGATTACGTTGCAGGGTTGGCTCACCCTCACACTGTTGGGGCTGTGTATGGTCAGCCTGATGGGGGCGGCCAGGCTTCGGGGCCCGCAGTCCAGCGCGACCCAGGTCTTGATTGTGGGGGCCGGTATTTTGTGGGCCGTAGGGAGTCTGGGTCACATCAATCAGGTCCTGGCAATTACCACGCCCACGATTGGCGAGGCAGATCCTTCTGTCGAGCGCCCCCTCTCGGGCGGACCGAAATTGCGGGAGGTATCGGACTTCCTCGCAAGTTCCGAAACAACAGCAGGACAACCAATTTTCGCGGTTGGGATTGATGATCAGGGCCGGTTTGACGCGGAACGGCTCCCCTTCATGGTCGCTCCCATGGCCGCATCGGCCATTTCGGCGCCGCAATTGCAGCAGATCGGGCCACAGCTTGACGGCGCGCTCGTTATTTTTGGCCAGGACGCGCGGCAACTGAACAATATTGCGACAGCGCTCATCAATATCGATGCTGGCAGACTACTGAGTCAGGGCGAGGGTTACGTCACGCTTTGGGTGGGCGGCAAGTGACGCACTCCGATCAGCACCACGATCGCGTGAGGGTGCTACACCTTGGCAAATACTTCCCGCCGGAACCCGGTGGCATGGAGACTTACCTGCGGGATCTCATGGAACACTCCTTGAAGCAGGGTGTTCGCTCGGCGGCGCTGGTTCATCAATCAAAGTCAGGCATAAAGTCGCTTGAGGAGCGCTATGAGGTGGACAGTGGGAACCTCACGATTGTCCGTGTCGCGTCGTGGTTCCGGCTGCTTTTTACGCCAATCAGCCCCGCTTTCCCCTTTGTGCTGAATCGGCTGATCCAGCGTTTTCAGCCCGAACTCCTGCACTTGCACCTTCCCAACCCATCCGCATTTTGGGCCCTGCTACTGCCCGCTGCGCGGCGTGTACCGTGGGTCGTGCATTGGCAGTCGGACGTACTGACACCAATAAGCAGCTGGGTGCTCCGATTCTGCTACGTATTTTACAGACCCTTTGAATCGGCCTTACTCAAACGCGCCAGCAAGATCATCACCACCTCCGAGCAATATCTGAGTTCTAGCCGCACATTAACCCCGTTCAAAGATCGCTGCTGCGTCATCCCGCTGGGTATCCGCGACCGGTTTGGCCCACAAGAAATAGAGGCGGCCAGTGGCGCGAGTGACGGCCCGATCAGGGTACTGGCCATCGGGCGACTCGCGCACTACAAAGGATTCGACACTTTGTTGAGAGCGATCGCAAAAGCCCCGAATACGCAGTTGGATCTGGTGGGGAGTGGCGAGCAATTCGACCAACTCAAAGCACTGTCGCAATCATTGGGAATCGAGGGCCGAGTACGCTTTTGCGGCGCCATTAATGACACGGAACGCGACGCGCTTTTGCGGGCCTGCGATTGCCTGTGCCTGCCTTCGGTTGATAGAACCGAATCGTTTGGCATTGTATTACTGGAGGCCATGAGTGCCGGCAAGGCGTGCGTGATATCAGACGTGCCGGGGTCGGGCATGGCGTCTCTTGTGGAGGCAAACGTAACTGGTCTGGTGGTCCCCATGGCAGACCACGACGCGCTGGCAGCCGCGTTGACAGAGTTGGCTGAGCGCAAGCCATTGCTGAACGAGATCGGTGCGCAGGGTCGCAGAAGATTCGAACAGGGCTTCACCATCGCGACTTCCACCGACGCTGTGCTGGCCCTGTACCAGCAACTTGAGGGCTCGACAGATCGCGCTCGAAAGGGCCCCGATTAGACTGAATCGGCATCAAGCCTCTGGCTACTCGAGCATCACGCTGCCATGAGACGGACCCGCTCCTCAGTTGATGGGCCACATAGCCTCTGCGAAACGATCAGCGCACCCATTAGCTGCGATTGCCTCGGCTGTCTTCGCAACAAAGCTTAGAACCCTGCCGACGGGCATCGGACACAGGGAAGCAATGGTAAGATACGCACCTGCCAAACGGGCCCTCGCAACGCGGAGTGGGGCTTGGTGGGGCAAAGCGAGGGCGAAAATGCCCGCACCCATGGTTTGCTTTGTGAGCGAGCCGCCTTAAATCTGCTGAGTGAGGGCAACAAACGTGTCGCAGAACGGCAAGCGAGCAGTGGTGACAGGCATCACGGGGCAAGACGGTGCGTACCTCACCGAGCTACTTCTGGATAAGGGCTATACCGTTTACGGGACCTACAGAAGAACCAGCTCGGTGGATTTCTGGCGGCTTAATGAGCTTGGAATCACTAATCATCCCGAGCTGAACCTCGTTGAATATGACCTGACGGATTTATCTTCTACCATCCGGTTGCTGGAGAAAGCTGAAGCGCAGGAGGTCTATAACCTTGCGGCGCAGAGCTTTGTAGGGGTGTCCTTTGAGCAGCCCATTACCACTGCCGAGATCACGGGCGTGGGCGCACTCAACTTACTCGAGGCCATTCGTACGGTCGATCGGTCCATACGCTTTTATCAAGCGTCGACTTCGGAAATGTTTGGAAAAGTTCAGGCGGTGCCGCAGTCCGAGTCGACGCCCTTCTACCCGCGCAGCCCCTACGGGGTAGCCAAATTATTTGCACACTGGTCGACCATCAATTACCGCGAGTCATATGACATTTTTGCCACGTCGGGTATTTTGTTCAATCACGAGTCTCCGCTTAGAGGTAAGGAATTCGTGACCCGGAAAATCACCGATGCCATCGCGCGCATCAAGCTGGGCACGCTGGATGTGCTGGAGCTCGGTAATCTGGACGCCAAGCGCGACTGGGGGTACGCCGCGGAGTATGTCGAGGGTATGTGGCGCATGCTGCAGGCAGAAGAACCCGACACCTACGTGCTGGCAACAGGCCACACGGTGACGGTACGGGACTTTGTTCGCCTAGCCTGCCAAGCCGCCGATATCAACATTGCGTTTGAGGGTGCCGGCGAATCCGAAGTGGGCGTGGACGCGGCAACCGGAAACACCCTGGTTCGCGTTAATCCCGATTTTTACAGGCCGGCAGAAGTCGACCTGCTGGTGGGTGATGCCAGCCGAGCTGCGCAAAAGCTCGATTGGCGCGCCACCACCACCCTTGAGGCGCTCTGCACCATGATGGTGGAAGCGGACCTTCGCAGACACAATAGCTGACCCCTCACCCACCATGACAAAGCGCGTGTTAGTGACTGGCAGCGAGGGCTTTACGGGGCGATATGTCTGCGACGAGTTTGCGCGCGCCGGCTGGGAAGTATGGGGCGCCGGGCTGCAACCCCAACCTGATCGACCACATTACCTGCAAATCGATTTGTTAAAGCCGGAGACGCTCTCGCCCATCGTGGACGTCGCCGCGCCCGATGTTGTCATCCACCTGGCGGCCAGTGCGTTTGTCGCCGAGGACGATGTCACCACCTTTTATGGCATCAATTTGCTGGGCACCCGACATTTACTGGAGGCGCTCAGCCACGGGCCTACGCCACCCACCTGCACGATCTTGGCCAGCTCTGCCAACGTGTATGGTAATACCACCCTCGAAGTATTGGATGAGGCATCAGCGACGTATCCAGCCAATGACTATGCGGTCAGTAAATTAGCCATGGAGTATCTTGCCAAAACCTATATGAACAAGCTGGGTATTGTGATCACCCGACCCTTTAACTACACGGGGGTGGGCCAGGAGCAGCGGTATCTGATTCCTAAAATCGTGGCGCATTTTAAGGCAAGGGCTACACATATCGAGCTGGGTAATATCGACGTAGCCAGAGACTTTTCTGACGTGCGGGATGTGGCGAGGTTTTATCGCTTGCTTGCCGAGGCACGCCCCTGCGGCGAGACGTTTAATCTCTGCTCCGGGGAGGCCACTGCCCTTGAAAGTTGCATCATCATGGCCTCAGAGATTACTGGCCACGATATCGAGGTGAGGGTGAATCCTGACTTTGTCAGAGAAAACGAAATCAAAACACTGCGCGGCAGCCGCACAAAGCTCGATGCCGCCATAGGCCGGGAAAGGCGCCATGGGATTCGCGAGACCCTTGAGTGGATGCTTGAGTCTTAATGCCGCGCCGCCAGCACTTTTTTGTAAACCTCGGCCGTGAGCCGGGCGGTTTTTTGCCAGCTCAGTCCTGACCCGGTGCATTGTAAAGGCCGACCGTCATCCGCCAATACGCGCTCGACCACTGTCTCCATAGCCTCTATCAGCGAATCCACCTCGAGCGGGTCGACCAGCAGATCGTGCTCACTGGAAAATTCCGCCATCGCACTGCCGCGGCTGGTGATCACTCTGGTGCCCGACTGCTGCGCCTCCAAAGCGGGCAGTCCGAAACCTTCGTAGATAGACGGAAAAACAAGCGCGCCCGTGGCGCTATAGAGCGAAGGCAGGATGTTGGCATCGACAAAGCCCAAATACTGCGCCCAGCCCCGACTCACCAACGCTTGGATTGCTTGGTGCTCGGCCTCACTTTGCCAACCCGGCCCCCCGACAAAAACAATGGGCCAATCGGTTTTGCCAGCTTCTCTTAACGCCGTATATGCCGCGCAAATTCGTAGCAGATTTTTACGGGGCTCAATAGTGCTGGTAAAGAGGTAAAAGCGCTTATACGTGAGCCCAAGCGGCTGCAGTACTTGGCGGCATGCATCCTCGGTGCGAGGCTGGAACTGCTCGGCGGCCGCAAGCGGGATGGCGGTAACACGCGCTGCGTCTAATCCAAAGTACTTCGTGACTTCATCTCTCACGACAATCGAATCAGTAATGATATGTGAGGCGGTTTTGGCCACCTCACCCATGCGTTTGTCTAGTAACTGGACACGCGCTGCGGGATGAAACTCCGGATAACGTTGAATCGACAGGTCATGAAAGGTAGCGACGGCTGGGCCGTTGAACGGCGGCAGCAAATAATTGGGAGAATGAAACACCGCACCCCGGTAGGGGTAAAGCCGTACCCGGTCGATCACGGGCATCAGGGTTTGGTAGGCCTTGTCCGCCCATTCCTGTG
>JAYNNB010000043.1:0-14393 GCA_038112515.1 Luminiphilus sp. | reverse complement strand
TCCCACAGCCTAGTACCCATGGCCGCCCGCGCGGCTGGGATATCTTTGCTCGAGCTGCTGACAGAAATATTCCACTTCAGTGAGGGGGTGCGACGTAGTGACGCGTAACAGATCCCACTCAAAAAATGTGCGAAAACGGACTGCCGTGGGAGCCGTAGCAACCGCACCAGGATTAGCTTCCCCTCTGCGCAGGTGGGTAAATCGCATCGTGTTGATTATCGGCACTGGACTGGTTGCCGGCGGCGCCTACTCAGGCGGGACCGCCCTATGGCTGCAGCAAGTAGAGACACTCAGTGTGCTGGGCGAAGTGCGTCACATCGATATCAGCGCGATAGAGGCGCGGCTGGCACCGCGTCTCTCTGCGGGTTTTCTGGCCACCGATCTCGGGGATCTGCGACAGGAACTGGAATCATTGCCCTGGATTTACAAAGTGAATATCCGCAAGCGGTGGCCATCCAAAATCGAAGTTTATCTGGTGGAGCAGCGGCCACTCGCACGATGGGGCGAAGCCGGTTATCTGAACCACGAAGGCCAGTTTTTTGCTGCCGCTCATCACGATACCTACGACGCATTACCCATGCTGCAAGGTCCCGACGGGTCAGAAGCGTCGCTGATGCGTCGCTATCAGACCTTGGCATCGATGCTGGAGCCAGAGCAATTGGTGATTCGTGAGTTGTCCCTCGATGCGTTGGGTCAGGTGGCGGTGCAACTCGATAACGGTCCGGCGTTGCAGCTGGGTTCAGGCGAAATGCTGCAGCGCATCAAGCGGTTCAGGCAATTGTGGCGTCAGGAACTGATCGCTTCGAGTGTGATGAGAGTGGATCTTCGATATGAGCATGGTGCCGCGGTGACCTTCGGGGACGCACGACTTGTCATGCAGTTACCACGAGTTGGGGGAGAGGGTTGATGGCCAATACGGAGAGCAAACAAATGATCGTCGGGCTCGATATCGGCACGTCGAAGGTGGTGGCGGTGGTCGGTGAGGTGAACCCTGACGGTGGCATTGAGGTCGTGGGCATTGGATCCCATCCCTCTCGCGGCATGAAAAAGGGGGTGGTAGTCAATATTGAATCTACCGTGAACGCCATCCAACGCGCTGTCGAAGAAGCGGAATTGATGGCGGGCTGCCAGATTCACTCGGTATATGTGGGAATCGCGGGAAGTCATATTCGCTCGGTTAACTCACACGGCATTGTTGCGATTCGCGATCAGGAAGTTTTTCAACAGGATGTGGATCGCGTCATCGATGCCGCGCAGGCGGTCGCAATTCCCGCGGACCAAAAAATACTGCATGTGCTACCGCAGGAATACGTGATTGATAACCAATCGGGCATTCGAGAGCCGCTCGGGATGTCGGGCGTGCGTCTGGAGGCAAAAGTACATCTTGTGACTTGTGCCGTTAATGCCGCACAAAATATTGAGAAGTGTGTGGAGCGCTGTGGACTCTCGGTCGATGGCGTCATTCTCGAACAATTAGCCTCCAGTTATTCGGTGATTACCGAGGATGAGCGAGACCTTGGTGTCTGCCTGGTGGATATTGGCGGTGGAACGTCGGATATCGCGATTTTCACCGATGGTTCGATTCGCCATACCGGCGTGATACCGATTGCCGGCGATCAGGTCACGAATGACATTGCAATGGCATTGCGGACGCCTACTCAGCACGCTGAGGAGATAAAAATTCGGTACGCCTGCGCTCTCACCCAGCTGGCCGGTCCGGAGGAGACCATCAAAGTTCCCAGTGTCGGTGACCGCCCACCCAGAGACCTGTCTAGACAGTCGCTTGCAGAGGTAGTCGAGCCGCGTTACGACGAGCTTTTCACCTTGATTCAGGCCGAGCTCCGTCGCTCGGGTTATGAGGAGCTGATTCCCGCTGGGGTGGTGCTTACCGGCGGCACCTCGAAAATGGAGGGCGCCGTGGAGCTTGCAGAAGAAATCTTCCATATGCCCGTGCGAGTCGGCGCGCCTCAATACGCCCGTGGTCTGCACGACATTATCCGCAACCCCATTTACGCGACCGCCGTTGGGCTTCTGCTTTATGGCGCGGAAGAGGTGAGGGAAGGCGGTAAACAGGGGCGAAATAACACAAGCGATGGCGTGAGCTTTGCCGCGCGCGTCAAGGAATGGTTGGCAAGACATTTTTAATGAGTTTTTAGCGGGCCCTGATGTTTGGGGCTTTTTTTAAAAGGGGAGAAAGACATGTTTGAACTCGTAGACAGTGCACCACAAAGTGCCGTCATTAAAGTGATTGGTGTTGGCGGAGGCGGTGGTAATGCCGTTCGTCACATGATCGATCACGAGGTCGACGGTGTGGATTTTATTTGTGCTAATACCGACGCGCAGGCGTTATCGGATATCAGTTCTCGCACCGTGCTCCAATTAGGGGCGGGTATCACGAAAGGTTTGGGAGCGGGAGCTAATCCGGAAGTGGGTCGCGCTGCGGCATTGGAGGACAGAGATCGCATCGCTGATGCGCTGCACGGTGCCGATATGGTGTTCGTTACGGCTGGTATGGGTGGCGGCACTGGGACGGGCGCGGCACCGATCGTCGCAGAAGTCGCGCGCGAACTCGGCATTCTCACGGTTGCGGTTGTTACTCGACCTTTTAGTTTTGAGGGTAAGAAACGTCTCAAAACCGCTGAGGATGGACTCAAGGAAATCGCGCAACACTGCGATTCTTTGATCACCATTCCCAATGAGAAGCTCCTGGAGGTACTCGGATCCCAAACCTCGCTATTGAATGCCTTTAAAGAGGCCAACGATGTCCTATTGGGTGCAGTGCAGGGCATCGCCGATTTGATCATCAAGCCCGGCCTCGTCAACGTCGATTTCGCCGATGTACGCACGGTGATGTCTGAAATGGGTGCAGCGATGATGGGTACGGGCACCGCGTCGGGTGAGAATCGCGCCCGAGAGGCGGCCGAGCGGGCGATTAACAGCCCCTTGCTGGATGATATCGATCTCAGTGGTGCGCGTGGCATTCTTGTGAACATCACCGCAGGATTGGATTTATCCCTTGGCGAGTTTTCTGAGGTTGGTGCCACTATCGAGGACATCGCTTCCGAGGATGCGACCGTCGTGGTTGGCACGGTGATCGACCCGGAAATGACCGATACGCTAAAGGTCACCGTGGTGGCGACTGGACTTTGCAATATGGAGTTCCGTCCAGCGCTTGCTCCGGTGGAGACCGCAGTACCCAAGCGACCCGTGGTAAATACCTCGGATTACAAGGACTACGACCTGCCACCCGGACGCCGGCCGGTTGCTGCACCACTTGATGGTCAGGCCGCGGTCAAGCTGGACGAATCCCTGGACGAGCAACTGTTTGATGTCCCGGCTTTCTTGAGACGTCAGGCCGATTAGCGCGCTGTAAAGGCCTGATTAATGTGAATAATCAGAGCGCTAAAACTGGAGTGGCATAGCGGATCCTAGTAATGTCTGGTCCTCATAAACAGAGGATATCGGCATGCTAGGGCAGCGCACCCTGCGCGAACCGATTCAGTCGGCTGGCGTCGGGCTACACTCCGGTCAGAAGGTGCAGATGACGCTTCATCCTGCACCGGTGAACACGGGTATCGTGTTTCGCCGCATCGATCTCAGTCCGGTCCGGGAAATCCCCGCCCGGGCCGACTGGGTCGAGCAAACGGATCTGTCAACCGGTTTGGGCTCTGGTGAGGCGCGTGTTACCACGGTGGAGCACTTACTGTCGGCACTTTGCGGGCTCGGCATCGATAACCTATACGTAGATCTGGATGGCGCCGAAGTACCTATTATGGATGGATCGGCCGGTCCGTTTGTTTATCTACTGCAGACTGCTGGCATATGCGAGCAGGGCAGTCCCAAACGCTTTATTCGTATTCTCGAGCCGGTGACGGTAACCCACGGAGAGAAAACGGCATCGCTACGGCCCTATGATGGGTTCAAGCTCACTTTTGGTATCGATTTTGACCACCCGGTATTTCGTGAGCAGAGCGGCCGCTCCACGGTAGAAATCAGCAGTGAGGCATTTGTCCGCGAGATTAGTCGGGCGCGTACCTTTGGCTTTGTGCATGAATTTGAGTTCATGCGGTCTCGGGGTTTAGCCCGCGGCGGTAGCGTCGATAATGCAATAGTAATTGATGACTACCGGATTCTTAACGAAGAGGGACTCCGGTATGACGACGAATTTGTTAAGCATAAGATTTTGGATGCAATGGGCGATCTGTATCTCGCGGGGCACCAGATTTTGGGCGAATACGAGGGAATCAAATCAGGTCATGCTTTGAATAACCAGCTGGTTCGGGCGCTTTTGAGTCGCGACGACAGCTGGGAATGGGCAACTTTTGAAGACGAAGGCCAGGCGCCTATGGAATGGTCCTTACCGCGTGATCTTCAATGGGCATGAAGGAATGACCTGAAACCGTCGTAAGAGGGTAAAATAGTCACTATGAGACAGCAAAACGTTTAAATCGCCGTGAAACTGATACTTCTCAACCGCCATGCGGCGTCGCGCACCCTTGAATTGGGTAGATGGACGTGGGCGCTGTTGTCGGTATGCTTTATTGGTGTGCCGATTGGCTTGATTACCCTGAGTTATCAGCTCGGGTTTGGTGATGGTATTTCCTCTCAGCAGGCATCCCGAATATCTGCCAGCGAACAGCAGGCGGTCGAGCGCGCTGAGGCTCTGGCGCAAATGGGCGTCGAGGCGCAGTCCAGACTGACCGCCATGACCCGCCGCTTGGCCAGTATTCAGGCGCAGGTCACGCGTATCGACGCGCTGGGTACACATTTGACCGAGTTAGCTGGGCTCGACTCCGGAGAGTTCGATTTTTCAGGCCCCCCGGCTTTGGGAGGTCCTGCGGGCCTGCCGGCAGCCACCATTCCAATGAATGTGGCAGAAATCGACGGACAGTTCAGCGCGCTCGATACTATTTTCTCGCAACGCGAAGTGCAGTTTGATTTGTTGGCGGGGTTGCTTTCTGCTGAGCAACTCCAGGCGGCGGCCACCCCGGCGGGCAGACCCATTAGGCGTGGTTGGCAGTCTTCACCCTACGGTAACCGGATTGACCCCATTACGGGGAAGCGGGCTTGGCATGACGGCGCTGATTTTGCAGGCCGTGAGGGGTCCGACATTCTTGCAGTCGCTAGCGGCGTTGTCAGTTGGAGCGGTTACAAGAATGGCTACGGTAACCTGATTGAAGTCTCACATGGAGATGGCCTTAGTACCCGCTATGGCCATAACGCCGAGAACCTGGTCGAAGTGGGTGATTTGGTGCGTCGCGGCGATGTCATCGCGCTCATGGGCAATACCGGCCGCTCGACGGGCCCCCACGTTCATTTCGAAGTGTACAAAAATGGCCGTACGGTCGATCCCGCCGCTTACGTCAAGCGCACCTATCGCTGAGTCTTAATGTCCCTGGCGCTACAGCGCTCTCTCAAACAAGCTAACAACCGCTCGACTGGACAGTGAGACCCCCATGCTGATTTCTACAGTGAAAAAGATTTTTGGTACCCGCAATGATCGCGAGCTCAAGCGCTTGGGCAAGGTGGTTGCCCGAATCAATGCGTTGGAGGAGGGTATACAGGCCCTTGACGACGGCGCTCTAAAGGCGAAAACCGCAGAGTTTCGGAACCGGCTCCAAGCAGGAGAAACGCTTGATCAGCTGCTACCCGAGGCTTTCGCGGTGGTGCGTGAGGCGGGTGTACGCGCGCTGGGGATGCGCCACTTCGACGTGCAATTGATCGGCGGTATGACACTGCATGACGGGAAGATCGCGGAAATGCGCACCGGAGAAGGTAAAACGCTGGTGGCCACCTTACCGGCTTACCTGAACGCGCTGCCTGATCACAGCGTGCACCTGGTTACCGTGAATGACTATCTCGCCAAGCGCGATGCCGCTTGGATGGGGCCATTGTATGAGTTTTTGGGCCTCACGGTTGGCGTGGTTAGCTCGGGGCAATCGGCAGAAGAAAAAAAGGCGGCCTACAACTGTGACGTGGTCTACGGCACCAACAACGAGTTCGGCTTTGATTACCTGCGAGACAACATGGCGTTTAGTCGATCGGACAAAGCACAGGGAATACTGGCCTTCGCCATTGTGGATGAGGTGGACTCAATTCTTATTGATGAGGCCCGAACGCCCCTGATTATCTCAGGCGCGGTGGAGGACAGCTCAGAGCTTTATAAGACGATCAACCGGCTGGTACCCAGACTCACCCCGGAGCTTGAGGAACAAGAAGGTGATTACACCGTTGACGAGAAACAGCGGAGCATAGAACTCACTGAGGCGGGGCACGAAAAAGTAGAGGAAATGCTGATTGAGTCAGGCCTGCTGCAGGGCGACGATTCACTGTATGCGGCGACCAATTTAGGTCTTTTACACCATGTTCATTCGGGTCTGCGCGCTCATGTGATGTTTCACCGCGATGTGGAATACATCGTTCAGGATGGCCAAGTGGTGCTTATCGATGAGCACACCGGGCGTACGATGCCAGGCCGCCGCCTATCTGAGGGTCTGCATCAGGCTATCGAAGCCAAAGAAGGCGTGCGTATCCAGAGTGAGAGTCAGACGCTGGCTTCGACCACATTTCAAAATTTCTTCCGCCTCTACGACAAGCTGGCGGGTATGACCGGCACGGCCGACACGGAAGCGTTTGAATTCCGGCAGATATACGGCCTTGATTGTGTCGTTATTCCCACCAACGTCCCCATGCGCCGGGACGATCTCAATGATCTGGTGTACCTCACCCGCGATGAAAAGTTCGAAGCCATCATCGAAGACGTGCAAGCTTGCATTGAAAATCGCGCACCCGTGCTGGTAGGTACGGCGTCTGTCGAAACTTCTGAAGAATTGTCAAAAGCGTTTCAGCAAAAGCAAATTGAACACAAAGTGCTGAACGCCAAATACCACGAGCAGGAAGCCGAGATTATTGCGCAGGCCGGCAGGCCCGGGGTGGTCACCATTGCCACCAATATGGCGGGCCGCGGCACCGATATTGTCCTCGGTGGCAATCTTGAGGCAGAGCTTGCCGCGGCAGGCAATGATCTCGACGAGGCGGGAAGAGCCCAAATCACCGCCGACTGGCAGGCGCGTCATGACGCCGTCATCGACGCTGGTGGTTTGCACATCCTCGGTACCGAACGGCATGAATCCCGCAGGATCGATAACCAGTTGCGGGGCCGATCGGGACGGCAGGGAGACCCTGGTGTTTCCCGGTTCTATCTGTCCCTCGAAGACAACCTCATGCGGATTTTTGCCTCGGATCGGGTAAAAAGCTTTATGCAGGCGCTGGGCATGGAGCGTGGCGAGGCGATCGAGCATCGGATGGTTACCAACGCTATTGAAAAAGCACAGCGCAAAGTCGAGGGCCGCAATTTCGATATCCGTAAGCAACTGCTTGAATACGATGACGTTGCCAACGATCAGAGACAGATTATTTATCGTCAGCGCGATGAACTGTTATCGGATGACAGTATTGGCGAGACGATCACGGCGATTCGCGCCGATGTAGTTAACGACGCAATTGATGGGTTTATCCCTCCCATGAGCGTAGAGGAGCAGTGGGATATCCCGGGTCTGGAAAAGCAGTTGGAGTCTGAGTTCGGCTTGGTTCTGCCTGTTGCCCAGTGGCTGGAGGAGGACACGAGTCTGCATGAGGAAACCTTGCGTGAGCGCATTGTGTCGGCGGTGCAGGCGGCCTATGACGAGAAGTCGTCGGGGGTTGGCTCAGGGATGCGTCAGCTGGAAAAGCAGATCATGTTGCAGGTATTGGATACCCTGTGGAAAGAGCATCTACAGGTGATGGATCAGCTCCGCCAAGGGATCCACCTGCGTGCCTACGCCAATAAAAATCCAAAGCAGGAATACAAGCGCGAATCTTTTGCCCTGTTTGAGGCCCTTTTGCAGCGTCTCAAATATGAGGTCATTCGATTTCTGAGTCATGTTCAAGTTCAGCGCTCGGATGAGGCAGCGGTGATTGAGCAGCAAAGGCGAGAGGCTGCAGCCAGGCAGAAAATGGCATTCGAACACGCCGAAGCGACCCCTGCGGTCAGCACAGATGACGCCCAGGGCGCGGCAGAAGAAGCAACGCCACCACAACCCATAACGCGAGCACAGCCAAAGGTAGGCCGCAACGATCCTTGTCCTTGCGGCAGCGGGAAAAAATACAAGCAATGTCACGGCGCACTGAACTAATGGCCGGTGGCGACGCGATGTGCGATTAGGGAGACTTTGATGGGCTATGCGGTGCCGGGAGTCCGGCTGGGGGTGGCTCAGGCGGGTATCAAAAAGCCGGGAAAGGATGACTTGCTGGTCATCGAGCTCTCAGAACAAACACAAACAGCGGCGGTGTTTACCCAGAATGCGTTTTGCGCCGCCCCCGTTACAGTGGCTCGAGAGCACCTGGAGACTAATGGCGGCCGGCCCCGATACTTAATTGTCAATACGGGGAATGCGAATGCGGGTACAGGAGAGGCAGGTCTAGCGGATGCTCGGTCTTGTTGCGTTGCACTGGGGTCACAGGTGGGGATCGCCGATAACGCTGTCCTGCCTTTTTCAACCGGTGTTATTGGCGAGACGCTACCCATCGAGCGCATTGAACTAGCCATTCCCGCCGCATTGGATGCGTTGCAGGCGGACGGTTGGGAGGCCGCCGCGGGAGCTATTCTCACTACCGATACGCGGCCCAAGCTGCGAACCACCACCTTTGAGATCGACGGACAGCAGTGCGTCATCACCGGTATTACAAAGGGTGCGGGCATGATTTGTCCGAACCTCGCCACCATGCTGGCGTTTATTGCGACCGACGTGGAGATAGCGCCTCCCCTCTTGGATGAGTTATTGCGCGGTGCCGTGATGAAAAGCTTCAATCGGATTACCGTGGATGGCGATACGTCGACAAACGACGCCGTTACCTTGTCGGCAACAGCCGAGAGTGGCGTGGTAATCGAACGAGGATCCGGGCAGGCCGATCACTTTTTAGAGGCCCTTGAGCACTTAATGCTCGGGCTCGCGCAGGACATTGTTCGCGACGGTGAGGGTGCTACCAAGTTTGTGGAAATTCGAGTTGTCGGTGGAGAGTCGGAAGCTGCCTGTGATCAGGTGGCGCGCACGATTGCTCATTCGCCCCTCGTCAAAACAGCGCTGTTTGCTGCAGACCCTAACTGGGGCCGTATTTTGGCGGCAATTGGGCGCGCTGGCCTTGAGGGATTGGATACAGAAGCCGTCTCGATCGAGATCAACGGAGTATTGATTGCCGAACGTGGAGCGCGTGCCGCAAGCTATACCGAGGCGATGGGTCAGGCAGCGATGAGCGAAGATCAGTTGCGAGTGTGTGTGAGCCTGCAACGAGGCGCTGCCGAGTCGGTGTTGTGGACCACGGACCTGTCTTATGACTATGTAAAGATCAATGCCGAGTATCGAACCTGATGTCACTCACCGTGACTGTGGCAGTTGGCATTGTTCAGGACCCCGAGGGTCGGGTGCTGGTTACCCGTCGCGCCGCAGATGCACACCAGGGCGGGCTGTGGGAATTCCCGGGGGGAAAGGTAGAGGCGGGTGAGTGTGTCGAGGCGGCGTTGGCTCGGGAGCTGATGGAGGAGCTGGGCGTTGAGGTGCAGGCCAGCGAACCTCTGATGATGATCGAGCACGATTACGGAGACAAGCAGGTCTGTCTCGATGTGCGTACGGTGACGCGATGGCAGGGCGAGGCCCGAGGTTTGGAGGGTCAGCCCTTGGCCTGGCAAATGCCAGAAACGTTGCGAGACTGGGCATTTCCTGCTGCGAACACACCGATTCTAGCGCGGCTTTTAGAGGTTTAAGCGCTGGTCGCGCGCGCCAGTAACGTCTGATGGAGTATCTCCGCCTTTTCGTGGAGAGCCGACAGCGAGGCGCTGTTGTCGATGATGATGTCGGCCCGGTTTTTGCGCGTTTCCCGATCCAATTGCGCTGCCATGATACCTTCCACCAGCGCTCGATCGTTGCCATCCCGTTGCATCGTACGTTCGATTTGGGTGGCTTCCGGGACATCGACCACCACGCTTAAATCTACCAGCTCGGATTGTCCGCTCTCTAGTAGCAGCGGAGAGCTCAGCACTACGTAAACGGAGTCCGCCGTATCCAGTTGACGCTGGAGCTCTTCTCTAATCCGCGGATGCGTAATTGCCTCCAGCGCTTTGCGCTTTTCGGTATCTTCAAATACGAGCTGGCGCATGGCGCCGCGATCGAGCTGGCCATCAGGTTGAAGATAGTCCTTGCCAAAAGTCGCGACAATCTCCGCGAGTGCTGGCTGTCCGGGCGCCACTACCGCTCGAGCGGCTAGGTCTGCATCAACTACCGTAATGCCCTGTCCGGCGAGCCAATCAGTTAGTGCGGTTTTACCGCTCCCGATACCGCCGGTGATACCAACTCGCAACATGTCAGAGTGTCACCATGGCCATGTACTGATTCAGCAAGGAATCGCCAAAAAATAAGGTCAGCAGGCCCGCGCCGACCAGGTAGGGGCCAAAAGGCATCGGGGTATCTCTGCCCTGCTTTTTTGCCACGAGAATCGCAATGCCCAACGCGGCACCCACAAAGGAAGAGAGCAAGATCATTAGAGGTATGGCCTGCCAACCAAACCAGGCGCCCAGAGCGGCGAGTAACTTGAAGTCGCCGTAGCCCATGCCCTCTTTCCCGGTTACCAGCTTGAACAGCCAGTAGACACTCCAGAGCGACCCGTACCCCAGCATGGCGCCGAGAACCGCGGAAGACAGCGGCGTCCAGATATCGAAAAGATTGACCCCCAGCCCTATCCAGAGTAGGGGTAACGTAATGGTGTCGGGCAAGAGCTGCGTATCGATATCAATACCGGTGAGGGCCACCAGCATCCAGATCAGCACCAGCGCACTCGCCGCCTGCGCGCCAAATCCAAAGTGCCATGCGACAGCGGCCGACAGTAGCGCGGTTGCGAGTTCTGTCAGGGGGTATCTGATCGAAATAGCGATCTGACAGTAACCGCAACGCCCGCGAAGCCACAGCCAGCTCAGCACGGGGATATTGTGCCACGGACGTATCGCTGAACCGCAGCCTGGACACTGTGAGCCCGGGGACGACAGGCTGATCTTGGGTTCATCAGGCGCTGATTGATTCATCAGCTCACAACACTCCCGGTGCCAAGATTGCTCCATGATCCGGGGTAATCGCAAAATCACGACATTGAGGAAGCTCCCCACAATCAGCCCGAGTGCGCCACAGTAGATGGTAAAAACCACAGGATCAGTAAAAAAGGGCGGGATAACCAGAAGGCGCTACCTCAGCTAGGTCGTTACCGTCATTCTATCTGTTTACATCACGGAACCGAGCATAAATATGGGCATGTACATCGCTACCAGCAGACCACCCACCAGCACGCCCAAAATCGACATAATCATGGGTTCCATTAGCGAGCTTAGGCTGTCCACCGCATTGTCGACCGCAGCTTCGTAGTGATCCGCTACCTTTGCCAGCATATCATCCAGTGATCCGGACTCTTCACCAATGGACGCCATTTGTAGCAGCATGGTGGGAAATAAACTCGTGCTGCGCACGGCCACTGCCAGCGCGGTGCCCGCGGTGACGTCCTCTCGAATACGCTTTATTGCCCGACTGTAGATGGCATTACCTGCGGCGCCGGCGGTGGAGTCGAGGGCCTCCACCAGCGGAACACCTGCCGCGAAAGTGGTCGACAGCGTGCGAGAAAAACGCGCAATGACCGCGTCGTGAACCACATTGCCAATAATCGGTATTTTCAGCGACACGCCGTCGACCCAATCGGCAAATGGTTTATAGCGCCGCTTGGCTTGAGAAAACGCATAGCCCGCCGCGAAGAAGCCAATAAGCATTGCAAACCACCATTGCTGGACCCATTCGGAGATGGCGAGCACAAACAGCGTGAAGGCCGGCAAGTCGGCTCCAAAGCCGCGAAAGGTTTCGGCGAACTGCGGTACGACTTTGACCAACAAAATGCCTGTGACCACAATCGCTACGACGATAACGGCAGCCGGATAGGTCAGCGCTTTTTTTATTTTTGCCTTTAGCGCCTCGGTTTTTTCCTTGTAGGTGGCAACGCGGTCCAGCATAACTTCCAATGTGCCCGAGTCTTCCCCTGACGCTACTAGCGAGCAAAAGAGGTCATCAAAGTGTGCGGGGTGTTTTGCCAGTGAGCTCCCGAGCCCCGTACCCGAAGCCACGTCGGTGCGGATGGTGGTAATCAGTTCGCGCATTTTCTCATGGTCGGTGCCTTCGGCCACAATGTCGAAGGCCTGCACCAGCGGCACGCCCGCCTTCATCATGGTGGCTAACTGGCGTGTAAAGATGGCGATATCTGCCGCTTTGATCGGCTTAGCGCCCAGTGAGAAAAGCGGCTTAGGCTTCTTTTTGACGGTTTTGGCAGCCACTCCCTGCTTGCGCAATTGAACGCGGGCGATCGCCGCCGACGAGGCGAGCAATTCGCCGGTTGATTTACGTCCGTTCCGGTCAATACCGCTCCAGACGAAAAGGGTGTTCTCTACTGCCATGATGTTGTTACTCACTTTGTACGTTGTATGGGGCTTCAGCCATCAAGTCGGGCGGCGCGTCAATCCGTCGTTACGCGGCTGACCTCTTCGAGACTGATCAAGCCCTCCGCACATTTTTTTAGCGCTGACTGTCTGAGGTCATTAAAGCCAGCCTCCCGCGCTGTTCGATCTAGCTCCAATGAGTTGGCGCCGTCCATGATGGCCGATGCAATCGACTTGGTGACCTTGACCACCTCGTAAATGCCCACGCGGCCCTTGTAGCCCCCTTTGCAGTGTTTGCAGCCCACCGGTTTGTTGATTTGGGCGCGATCTAATTGCTCGGCCTTGAACCCTAATTCAAGCAGTGCATCTCGGGGGACGCTGGTCTCCGGTTCTGCGCAATGGCTACACAATCGGCGCGCCAATCGTTGCGCAATAATCAAGGTGACTGAGGCGGCAATATTGAAAGCGGGCACGCCCATATTGAGGAGTCGCGTGACGGTCTCGGCGGCGCTGTTGGTGTGTACCGTCGAGAGCACCAGGTGACCCGTTTGCGCAGCCTTGATGGCGATTTCCGCCGTTTCCAGATCACGAATCTCACCCACCATGATCACGTCTGGATCTTGGCGCAGGAATGATCTCAGCGCTTCTGCAAAGTTGAGGCCGACCTTTGGATTCACCAATACCTGATTGATGCCCGCCATGTTGATTTCCACAGGATCTTCGGCGGTAGAAATATTGCGCTCGGGTTCATTGAGTATGCCCAGGCCGGTGTACAGGGAGACGGTTTTCCCCGAGCCGGTCGGGCCTGTCACCAAAATCATGCCCTGTGGCTTTTGTAGTGCTTCTAAGTAAAGCGCCTTTTGCTCGGGCTCATAGCCGAGTGCATCGATCCCCATGCGCGCCGAACTGGGATCAAGAATTCGCAATACGATTTTTTCCCCGTACAGCGTGGGGAGCGTATTCACTCGGAAGTCGATTGCCCGTTGCTTGGAGAGCTTCATCTGAATCCGCCCGTCCTGAGGTACGCGGCGCTCTGAAATATCCATCCGCGACATGACCTTCAGGCGCGCCGCGAGACGGGGCGCCAGGTTGCGGGGAGGTTTAACGACCTCACGGAGAATGCCATCGGTCCTAAACCGGACGCGATAGTCTTTCTCGTAGGGCTCAAAGTGAATATCGGAGGCCCCCTGCTTGATGGCATCCAGCAGAATCTTGTTAACGAATCGCACGATCGGCGTGTCGTCGGCTGCATCTCGGGCGTCTTCCTCTTCCTCAACCGCGCCGGTTCCGACCTCCAAGTCGTATTCACCATCGGTACCGAGCGAGGCCATGTCCTGGTCGAGTCCACTCGTGCCCTCGGCAATGTCGTGAATGAGTTGATTGAGCGCAGCGTCGTCAGCCAGTACCGCGTCGGTGTGCATGCCTGCGGCGAATTTAAATTCGTTGAGGGCGGCCAGATTCATGGGGTCCGAGACCGCCACGAACAACCGATTCCCGCGTTGGAATAAGGGTACTGCGTGGTGTTTCATCATCATATCGCTGTCGATCTGGTGATCGGGCAGCAAGTCGCGGTTCATCGCGGAAACATCAAAAAGGGGAATACCGTACTCGGCGGAGGCAGTCTCAGCGAGTGCTTTGCTGTCTACGTCGAGGTCATCGAGCAGGTACCTAATGTACGAAGTGTTCCGAGTTCGCGCTTCGCGCTCGGCTAACATAACGCGATCTTTGCTAAGGATCCCTGCAGCCAAGAGACGACCGGGTAACCCATATGGTCCGTTATGAATATCTTTTACGCTAGCGTGATTCAAAACGTTGGCTCGCAAACATGCCATGACGAATATTGCGTCAGGTCTTCGATTGAGTTGAAAAAATAAGTTAGTAAGGTTCTGGCTATGCC
>JAYNNB010000042.1:0-14737 GCA_038112515.1 Luminiphilus sp. | reverse complement strand
GCCACCTGCTTGACGAACGCGATCGCAGCCACGACCACGCCGGCAACGACCGCCGTAATCAAGTCTACAAATACGGTAAGACTGAGCACCATGACCATTAACAGTAAATCAAATCGCGGGCCGCGATGCGCGCGTTTGAGATAAGACCAGTCAATGATGTCGTAGCCAACTTTAACCAAAATGCCCGCCAGCACAGCGTGAGGAATTTTTGCAGCGAGGGGGGCCAATACCAGTACGACTGCCAGAAGCAACAGACTGTGCAACATGCCGGAAATCTTCGTCACCCCACCGGTGCGGATGTTGACCACGGTTCTCATAGTGGCCCCTGCGCCTGGAATCCCGCCAAAAAATCCGGCAGCCATGTTGCCAACGCCCTGACCAATCAGCTCTCGGTTTGAGTGGTGCCGTGTCCGAGTCATGTTGTCGGCAACCAACGATGTCAGCAGACTGTCTATGGCGCCCAGAATGGCGAGAATGATTGCCGCCTCAAAGACAATGAGAATGGTAGCGCTGGAGAAAGAGGGAATGATGAATTCGGGGAGTCCTGTCGGGATCGCACCTAATATTGGCACACCGGTCAAGGCGAGGCTCACAACGGTCCCGGTAATCAGGGCGGCTAGCGGGCCAGGCAAATATCGTCCCCAGTTGCTGGGCCAGAAAAAGACAATAGCGAGCGTCAGCACCCCCACACCCAACGCACCCATGTTGGGGTTTGTTACGGCGGTGGGGACTTCCATGAGCGCTGGTATAGTGCCGCTCTCTGCGGGTTCATGCCCAAACAGCCGCGCCAATTGCAAGGCGATAATGATACAGCCTATTCCGCTCATAAAGCCGGATACCACGGGGTAGGGAACTAACCTGATGTACTGCCCAAAGCCTAAAAGGCCGAAGGCGATCTGGAGTGCGCCGGCGAGGACCACAGTGGCAAACACCAGCGAGAGGTCGCCACTCAGCGAGGCAAAGACACCGGCAAAAACGACAATCATGGGGCCAGTGGGCCCCGAAATTTGTGACGGGGTGCCGCCAAAAAGCGCTGCAAAAAACCCTACGAGAATCGCCCCGTAGACTCCAGCTATGGGGCCTGCGCCAGAGGCTTCTCCGAAGGCGAGCGCGAGGGGGAGCGCGACAACACCAGCGGTCAAGCCACCAAAAATATCGCCACGAAGGTGCGAAAAATCAAAGAAACGGGTCACAGGCTATTCCTTGTTTGCGCCGCCGGTTTAGGCCAAGAAGGCGGCATAGTGGTCTGAGAAAGGGACAAATTTGTTTAGTTCGCTGTCGTAGGCCGTCACGTGACCAGTCGCAAAGTGGTAAACCCAACCGTGCAACCCGATTTCTCCTGCACTGAGTTTCTCAGCAACACTGTCGTGGGTTTTCAGATGTTCCAGTTGAAGAAGTACATTCGCTTCGGTCACCTTCAGCAACGCGGCGGGGCTATTCCTGTCTGCCTCTGTGATACCCGCAGTGGCCTCTTTTGCAAACCCGAGCCAATTCGCAACACTGGGCAGATGCGCGACGGCGTCTGGGTTCATGGCGCCTTTCATGGCACCACAGTCGGTGTGACCCATAACAACAATATCTTTAACGCCTAGAACGGCCACAGCGAATTCGATAGAGGCGGTTACGCCGCCCGCGTATCCGGGCATGGGAGGCACAATATTGCCGGCGTTGCGACACACGAACAGGTCTCCTGGCGCGGTCTTCGTCACCAGATTGGGATTGATCCGCGAGTCTGCACAGGTGACGAGTAAAACCTCCGGAGACTGGGAATTGGCAAGCTCGTCGAAAAGAGCCTGATGTTCCGGGTGATCCTCTTGCTGGTAATCCAATATGCCTTGCACAATCGATTTCATTACTGCTTTTACCTCCGTTAAGCGACGGTGAAGTGCCGCTAAGGGCGCCTTTGTACGTCGATGTACGTGATAGATAAATCCCAGATCATAATAATTTATGATAGCTTTTATCTATAATTGTGTTTTTATGCGGTTCCTAGCGTTTTGGTAGCGTGATGTTATCGCCCATGCAGTAATCAGCCGTCAGGGTTTTGGTGTTTCACTATCGGTAGACCGAGGAAGATAGAGAGTAATAGCGGATGCAACCTGAGCAACTGAGCGTTAGGCAAATTCGGTATTTCGAAGCGATCGCAGATGCCGGTAGCTTCCGACGAGCCGCCGATCGTTTGGGCGTGACCCAGCCTACGTTAACGGTACAAATCGCATCGATGGAAAAAGCATTGGGCGCAATGCTTTTCGAACGACAGCGCAATGGGGTGATTCTGACCCCGGTCGGCCGAGAGTTGTTACCTCGAGCTCGGCGGATAGCAGAGGAGCTAAAAAGCTTTCTCGATCAGGCACGGGGCGCGGCGAGCGATAGCGTTTACCGCATGGGTGTTACGCGCACGCTGGGGCCCTATCTCTTGCCTCGCGTCCTGCCCCAGCTCCATCAACGGTTTGAGAATCTCCGGCTATATGTCCGCGAGTCCACGCCGGCGCAATTGGGTGCAGAGCTAAAATCCGCCGTTCACGACGTGGTTCTGACAACGCTGCCCTTGCAGGGCGATGAATTGGAAATAGCACCGCTATTCAGGGAGCCAGTCAAGTTGGCGGTGCCGCTCGAGCATCCACTGGCATCGCGGTCGTTAGTCACTCGCGCGGACCTCGTTGGCGAATCTGTGCTGACAATTGATGAGCAGCATCTTTACCACAAGCAGGTGAGTGATCTGTGTGAGAGTTTGGGCGCTACTGTGAATCGGGATTTCGAGGGGACCTCGCTCGATACATTGAGACAAATGGTCGTAATGGGTATGGGCATTTCTTTTTTGCCCGCACTCTATGTGGCGTCGGAAATTGGTGAATCCGATACTCCCCGGGTCACCGATGTTCAGGGCGTTACGATGAGCCGAGACCATGCCTTGGCATGGCGGCGGCGCTCTCCCTCTCGCGTGTCTTTCAGGCAGCTCGCTGATGCAATCAGAGAGGTGGTTGAACGGGATCTTTCTGACGAAGTGACATTGATTTAAGCCTGCAATCACTCGCATCAGACCTGACAATGGCGCACAATGCGCATCCTTTTAAAACCAGCCCTAGGTTATGCACCGAATAAAGACATACAACACGATTTCACCCCGCGGCCTTGACCGGTTTGAGCGTGATCGTTACGAAGTGGGGCAGGACATCGCGCATCCCGACGCGCTCCTCCTGCGCAGCCATAAACTGCAAGCCGATGAGATACCTGCGTCAGTCACTGCGATCGCGCGAGCGGGAGCTGGAGTCAACAATATTCCGTTGTCGTTATGCAGCGAGCGAGGAATCCCGGTGTTCAACACCCCCGGTGCCAATGCCAATGCGGTGAAAGAACTGGTCGCCGCAGCTATGCTGTTGGCCTCGCGAGACATCGTAGGCGGAATTGCTTTCGCTCAGTCTCAGGATGCCGCCATGTCTGCTCAGGCCATGAACGCACTGATGGAGCAGGAAAAGAAGCGATTTGCCGGCGCAGAGCTCGCGGGGAAGACGCTGGGCGTTGTAGGTTTGGGCGCTATCGGGAGTTTGGTGGCGCGACTTGGGCTAGATTTTGGTATGCAGGTCGTTGGCTATGACCCGGCGCTGTCGGTGGAGGCAGCCTGGCGCCTACCCAGTGAGGTACAGCGGATGGAGAATATGCAGTCACTGTTCAGTCGCAGTGATTTCGTAAGCCTGCACCTGCCTGTTCTGGATTCCACGCGCGGACTGATTAACAAGGCGATGCTGGGACACTTCCGAAAAGGCAGTTGTCTCCTTAATTTTGCCCGCGAGGAGATTGTGGATACGGAGTCGATCGTGGCCGCACTGGACGCCAAGCAACTCCGTTTTTACGTTTCCGATTTTCCAAATCCGATGCTCGTAGGGCGCCCGGATGCGCTACTCATGCCGCATATCGGCGCCAGTACCGTAGAGGCCGAGGAAAATTGTGCTGTCATGGCGGCCAGCCAACTCAAAGCGTTTCTGGAGCATGGGAACATTCGTAACTCGGTGAATTTCCCCTCTATCGAGCTAGAGCGCACTACGGACTACCGGGTGACCATAGCCAACCGTAACGAGCCCGGCATGCTGAGCCATATTTTGACCTTGATTGGCGACGAAGGGCTCAACGTGGCCGACCTTTTGAACAAAAGTGTGGGTGACGTGGCTTACAACATCATTGACCTTGATGCAGCGCCACAGGCCTCACTGTTCGAAAAAATTCGGGCATTGAAGGGGGTTATCAATCTTCGGGTGATTGAAGGCGCGGTGGGTTAGTTCTGACCACTGCGGGTCGATATTTCCTCTTGAGCTTTGCTCAAGCGTTCGGCGCAAATATTGCCACTTGAGCTCATCCTGTCGGCGACATTCTGCGCCAGAATCGAGAGCCCTCCGGTCATAACGGCCAGGCTGCCTCCCACCACCGTGTTGGCGGGGTCCACTGTGATCTGGGGTTTAGCCAGTGTCCCGGTAACTTCGACATAAGGGTTAAAGACGCTACTTACGCTGAATCCCAATCCTTTTTGCGGCACCGTTTTAAATTTGGCTTTGATCCGCTCAGAACCTAAATCCAGCGTGACATTGGAGGATATCTTCACATCTGGAGTATCCACAACAATCGCGGGTTTGCCCACAAGCTTGCCGCTTTCAATGGTGACAAATGCGGCGGCACAGTTAATGGTTGTGTTGTCTTTCTCACTTTGTAACGGATTGAGTACTTGTGAGAGCTCTTGCAAGAAGGAATTGGTCAATCGATCGAAGCCCACGTTTAGCACTTTGCCTGATCCCATCACCGCGTTGAGATAACCGTCCAGACTGGATGCTAACTCGCGTGTCGTGGCGCCAGCGCCACCCACTTGAGTTTTGAATTCGTAGGAGGGGAGTGAATCGATTTCCTCCGAGGGCGCTTTGGGTATGCCCATTACGAGGTCAAAACCCTCGATGCTGACGTCCAGTTGCAACGTGGTACCTGTGGAGCGGAGGAGGGAACCGCGCAAGGTCGCTCCCCCTCCTCGCTCGTTTTCGGCGGAGAGATGGTCAATCCGCAGACCATTCTCGTCCGTCGTGAGTGCTCCTCGCACATTGAAAACTGGCCTTGGAAGCCCGATCAGTTCCGCGATTCTCAGATTGGCATCAGCACTGAAGTCATCAAACCAGGCGGTGCGGATTCGGTAGTCAGGCAGAACAGGTTGATCGCCGGAAACGCTTTTACCGCCTTCGGCTTCGGTGCCATTCTCCTCGCGCATGGCAGCAGTCCACGGGTCCAAATTGATTCGATTGCTGGTGACATCCAGTTTCATCTGAGCATCCGGAGAGCGCGCAATCCGGCCCCGCACTGCCAGGTCACTGTCTCCAGAGCGTAGGGTCAAGGCGCTGATCACGAGTGCTCCGCCTTGCGAATCGATGTCTGCAGTGAGCGCTAGACCCTGATCTGGAAAGGAGAAATCCAGCCATTCAGAAAGCGCGGTCAATCGGGTGATGTTGATGTCTGCGTCCAAGTGGCTATTGGTAAACTTCTCGCTGCTTAACTCGAGGAGGCCAGCGGCGGCAATCTGAATTTCGGCGGATTCAACCCGAAGTGCCTCGGCGCGCAACGTCGCCTCATTCCATTCTCCTGTGGCTCTCACATTCATCGGCATTTTGGTCTGATTGGGATCGCGTTTATCGTCGGGGAGGTAATCTCGCACATCCGGAGTGCTCGCGAGCACATCGAAACGCCCCTCTTGATTGATGAGATCCACTGACACCTGACCGCCGGCGATAATCGATCCGTAGCTGAGGCCCTTGTCACTGATATCAATCGCGATGGCATCGGGCTCCCATGCGATATTGCCACTCAAGCTAAGCGGTCTCTCGTAGCGTTCGGGAACGATAAATTGCGGCACAAAAGGCTGCAGAGTGGACGCCGAGACCGCCACGACACCAGATATTTCAGGATTGGAGTTCTCCAGAGACACTTTACCCTCAAATTGCAACTTGCCTTCTGCTGACCAAACCCTCGCTTGATCAATCTGAAACGCATTTGCTGAGAGGTAGCTGATTTGAGCCGTCGCTGATGTGGCGAGTTCTGGGATCATCTGGGGCGATGGCACCCAGGGATTCAGTGTGGCGCGCAAGTTCCGCGAACGCGCTGTGAGGGAAATCGTCGTTTCTTGCTGTGAAGTTGCCCAGCCGAGGACACCCTCTGCGGAGACGGTATCTCCCCCCATGTGGACAACAAGGTTATCCAGAGCGATGGTCTTCGGCGTTAAAAGGCTCGCCTCACCCGCGAAATCGAATGACGGTAGTTCGGGCGGGGCGTCCATCAGGAGTCCGAGCCATTGGTCCGGTTGGGCGCTAACCCCGGAGAAACGAAAGTTCGAGCCGGACAACGTGCCTTCCGGGGTTAATCGGCCAATGAGCTCTAACGTCAGCATCGCTGAATGGCTGGTGACGAGTACATCGGTGCCGGTCGGATCTCGGGTCAGCAATAGGGTCCCGTGGAGAGCGCCCTGGAGTTCGCTTGGCAGATCGAGCAGGTTTCCAAAGGCCCCCAGGGCGGGAACATCGATGGTCCCGCTGAGGTTTCCGGTACCGAGGGAGCGATAGGCGGGAAGCCTGCCTGTCAGTGACAAAGTGATGGCCTCGCTGCTCAGTTGTAGCGTCTCAACGTTCAACTCTGATCCCTCGAGAGACGCCGCGAGATCTATGTCGAAAGGCGTTTCCGGGAGATTGGGCTTGTTCCACAGTGCACCCAGATGGGACAGGCTGGTGCCATGGGCGTTGACCGCAAGACGAACCGACTCCCACGCCGTAGCCAGCGCATGGTCGGCAGTGCCAGCGAGCTGCAGGTCTCCAAATTTAGCGTCAAGCTTGATGCGCTGTCTGTCATCACTGTGGCGGGTGCTGACGGCCAGGTCGACGGGTCCGTCGTTGATTGAAGGCAAGTCCAGCGCCTGCAAAATGGCATTGGCGCTATCGGCGCGCACCGACGCGTCAACTTTGGAGCGCATAATTTGCTCCAGAGATGGGATGGCGGTAGAGAGCTGGAATTGCGCGGCTCCAACAGTACCCTGCATTTCGATCTTCCAGTCTTGGACGTCCAGTAGTGAATGGATCCCCTCGCCCGCGAGGGTGACTTCGTAGGGACTGCGGTTGAGAGTCCCCCGGGCGATAAGCTGCAAATTATCTGTGACAAGCGTTTGCGTAAGCGCCTCGATAGAGATCGCGTCTTGCCGCTTGTTACCAGCGCTTTGAATCTGTGCATGGACGCGTTCTAGGCGTACTTCTGTTGCCCGTAATTGATAGGCAGGGCGCTCTTGGCTGCCATCCGCCGGGGTAAAATTTTCATCGATGGCGGCGGGCCAGTTTCCCTGGCCTTGTTCGTCAATATCGATAAATAGGCTGACGTCAGCGACCGACAAAGCCGTGAAGTGAAGGGCCCCGTGCAGTAGCGGTATCGGTGCGATCTGCGCAACTGCCGAATCAATGCGAGCAAACACTGGCGTGGTGTCTGTGGTGCCGGCGATGGTGATGCCGTTGATTGAGAGCGTCGTAACGGTACCTAAGCGCAGACTCACTGGGCCTGCTATCTGTACGTCGCGGTTCAGGGCCTGGCTGGCAGCCCATGCATAAATGGGACGTGCGGCGCTTAAATTCAAGCTGACTGCCGTCGCAGCCAGAACGAGCACCAGAACAATCGATGCGACTGCACAGTAGCGTAAGGCGGGAAGCAATAGCGTCATAGCGGGTGGTTTATAGCATGAATCGGGCTCCACTCCCTGCGGAAGTGCGGCGCGCTATGACGAGGCAATGGCGGTTGAGCGACAAAACATCACTGAGCGAATGGACAAGGAGGAGTACCATGGTCTGCAAGGGAATTCCGATGATGGGGCGCGATAGTGGGTGAACTCAGTTTTATCTCTGACAATCAGACGGGCGCGCACGCGAAGGTGCTTGAGCGCCTGCAGGCACTCTCTGGCGGGAGCGCAGCAGGTTATGGTGAAGATGACTGGACGGCGAAAGCGGAGTCGGCGGTACAGCAGCTGTTTGAGACCGACTGTGCCGTCTTTTTCGTGGCGACGGGGACCGCAGCAAATGCGCTGGCCTTGAGTGCGTTGTCTGCTCCATGGGGCGCTATTTACTGTCACGACGGCGCACACATTTGCAACGACGAGAACACCGCAGTGGAGTTTTACACCGGTGGAGCGCGACTGGTCGGCGTAGCGGGCCCGGCGGGCAAGCCCGATTTGGAGGTAATGCGGGCGCACATGGAGATCGCTACGGTCCATGGTGTACACAATGCCAAGCCCACCGTTATCAGTCTGTCGAATGTGACGGAATCAGGAACGGTCTACAGCGTTTCTGAATTAGAACCTTACCGTGAACTTGCCGACCGGTATGACTTACGGCTTCATGTGGACGGGGCGCGCTTTGCCAACGCGGTGGCCTCCACCGGGGCGACCCCTGCAGCCCTGACCTGGCGTAGCGGCATAGATTGTCTGAGTTTTGGGTTGACCAAAAACGGCGGTATTGCCGCTGAGGCGGTGGTCATTTTCGACCGTGCGCTGGCTGATCAATTTGCCTATCGCCGAAAAAGAGCGGGGCATTTGTGGTCTAAACATCGATTTTTGGCTGCGCAGTGGCTGGCGCTGCTGGCGGACGACTTGTGGCTGCAGAACGCGCGACATGCCAATGCCATGGCGCAGAGACTGGCAGCGGCGTTTAGCGCGCACTGCAGCATCGATTTGCCATGGCCGGTTGACGCCAACGAGATTTTCCCGGTCCTGCCTGAGGAGATTCGTCGTCGCCTGCGGGAGTCGGGGTTCAATTTTTACGATTGGCCCGCCCAGCCGAATATGACCCGATTCGTGACGAGTTTTGCGACCGAAGCCGCTGCCGTAGACGAGGCCGCAGCGATTATCGCCGCGATCTGATGGAATAGAACGCCAGAGATCCCACTCGAGTGGCCGCTAAGCGGAACGCGGATTGCCATGTTGACGCTGAAGTCCCCGGTTGCTCTCAGACAGCGTCCTCAAGGAGTTTTGCGCGATAAGCAGAGGGTGTTTTGCCGGTCCATCGTTTGAAGGCGCGGGAAAACGAAGCTTGCTCGCTGAAGCCGCAGTAAAAGCCGACCTCCGCCAGCGTGTTGGTAGTGTCCGCCAGCAAGCTCTCAGCCAGATGCGTGCGCGTCTGATCGAGAAGTACCCGAAACCGAGTCCCTTCGCTCTCTAACCTTCTCTGAAATGTGCGCAGACTCATATTGTTGGCAGCGGCTGCCTCGTCCTCAGTCAGCGTGTGCTCAGGTAAACGATCGAGAATGGCCATTTTGATATTGGCGGGGAGGCTATTCTCCCGCACGGAACGGACCAATGAGGCCAGCATCGGCTCATTCCGCGTGAGGATATCGACATTGCTGGTGGAGATCGGTTTTTCCAGCACGTCTCGGGGGAAAACCATCGAGGCGTGTTTGGCAGAAAACGCGACGCGGGGACCAAAGATCTGGCGATAGGCTGCTTCCTCCCCCATGGGTTTTCCGGTAAAGGATACGCTGACAATATCGCCGGAAAATCCGGAGATTTCGCGAACTGCGGTTAACAGGACGGCGAATAAGAAACTTTGGATGATATGTTCGGCGGGCGCGGTCTGTACCGCCGATTTGGTGATGGTGATGGTGTCTTTGTTCTCATCCAGTCGCAGAGGCTCTTGCGTTGATACCAGCGCCTGATACTGACTGAGGCGTCGAAGCGCAGCCAAAGTCGTCTCCGAGGAGATGGCGGTGATTCCCAGTACATGGGTATCCGTAATCCTGTGGCAAGTTGCCAGCTCCAATCCCAACGCACGTCCGGGATACTGTCGCGCCAGTTCCTCAAGTAGCGCGCCTACTTGCAAGGCAGGGACTCGTTCCCGCGGTTTTTTAAGTAAGTCAGGTGCGATGTGGGTAGCGCGCAAGAGCGTCTCGACATCGTCACCGCGGCCCAGGACGAAACGTTCGATTACCCTGAGGTCGCTGGCAAGAATCGTATGCTCCGACGCCAAGACTTTTCCCTCACCTAAAGTGTGTGTGTCGCCGCGCTGGTTGATATCGGCTGGGGCTGCACTCGACCTGATCATATGCCAGTCGGCGCCGGGGTGAAACCCGCTGCTCGTTACCCGGTGGTGCGCGCGCTCGAGTGGCGTCGCGCAATAAAAAAGGGGGCAATGCCCCCTTTTATCGGTAACGTGATCTCACTGACAGTTGGCATCGCCTATCAGAGTCCAGGGATCACGGTCACTCGGTGCGGTACCGCGGGTCCACCATTTCGCCCGGTAGAGCTTCCCCTGGTAGCGGGCTTGATCGCCGCCTTGGTAAACGGTGCTATGGCTATACTCCAGCACGACGTCGGAGATGAGTTCGAAGGCATCAGTGCTGTCGGGCGCATTCCCACGGGTCCACCATTTGGCTTGGTACACCAGCCCGTTGTAAGAGACCAATTCACCTCCGGTGTAGGTGGTATCCGCGTGATACGACGCATATGCCGCCGCTGCTGGATCGCTGATCTCGCAGGAACCTCCTGATTCCTCCCCGGGGTTGTTGTGATCTCGCAGGTCCTCGACGCGAATCAGTGCGGTCATTTGCTCCGTGCCATTAACGTCAATGGCGTCCGCTACCACAACCAGTGTCAGCTCACCTGCTACCGGCTCGTGAAGATGGAGTTTCAGATCCGCTGTCCCGCCCACAGACCACTCATCACCGATAACGGTATCCCCTGCCGCGTCGAACAGTGTCGCCGTGACTTTTGCATTGGCGTTAACCGATACGGTGAAGTGCACATCCGCCATTCCCATCGCATTGACTGCCACAGTGCTATCGACACTCAGGTCGGTGCTGAAGACGAACTCCGGTTCGGGTGCATAGGTCACTCGAACTTCGACGTTGGAAATCGCTCCTTCGCTATAAATTCGGTTTTGGCCTGCTACGGGAAGGAACAAATCACCGTCGCGCTCGCCTGCTTGGTAACCTAATGCAGCTGCATTGATTTCACGTGCTAGCGCGAGAGAAGCGGCGGCGCCAGAGGTGTAGTCGACAGCTTCGTAAGACACGGACAAGGCCGGCTGTTCCTCGTTGCCTTCGTACACGACCGTTGAAATGATGTCCCCTCGTTCCAGCGCAATTGCGCCGGAAATTAACCCGACTTCCTTGACGGGGTCGCTCTCGGGTACGGGAGTGCTGATCGGGTTCTCACCTGAGAAGCTGACATCGATGGCGTTGTAAAAGGAAGCGGCGGTATCACCCACGTCCCAAACGGCCAGAATGACATGATAGCCCTCGCGTTCGGGGACAAAACAATTGTGTTGAATGGTCATGGGTGGCCTTTCCATGCCCCCGTCGTACTCGCAGAAGGGTGCCAGCTCAAAAGCCTCTCGACCCAAGGGTTCTGCCGGGTTCCAGTCGGGCTTGGTAATGAAATAACGCCAGTCGCGGGAGACATGGTTCGCCGTAAACGTCCACTCGAAGGTTTGGTAACCAGCGGCGAAATCATGCTTGAACCAGCGCGAGGGTGACTGCGCATTTAATTCCGACCAGGAAGGTGAGCCAGCGGCGGCGATAGTGCCGTCCTCTGGGCCACCGACCGGGAAGCGTGGTGCACCGTCGGGCCCCTCCACCGACTGAGGCTCCCATTGCACAGCGCCACAAGCGGTATTGCCACCCAGCTTGCAGAGTAACGGGCGCCCGGCCGGCTCTGAGACATAGCCATGGGCGTTCGACTCGACGGCAATACCGGATGCCAGTAATCCGACTACGGCTGCAAGGGGCTTAAATTGGCAACCAAATATTTTTCTATTCATGGTGGATCTCCTCGTGATCTCATTTCATAACAGTGGTGGGCCATGCAGTGATGCCCGATGAGGCTATTGTCGTGAGGAGTGGCCGGTGAGCCGATGACCTGATCCGCCAAGTGATTGGCAAATTACGTCAGCGTTGCCCTTGCAGCCGCGGTTCAAGGCTGCAAAAAGGGCGGTGTGGGATTGTGCCGCTCGTTGCGGGACGGCCGCGCTAGCGCGGACGTCATGCAGGGTGCTGTCGCTGGGCTGAAGCGATTTTCGTCCGGCGCCCTCGGAGGCTCATGGGAAATTCCCGATCCCCGCCCCGGGGGCGCTGGTAGGTGGTGGTCTAGGGGGACTGGGTTATGTGGAAAATATCGCCTTCATCGGTAACGGCAACAATACTGCCGTCGCTGAGCACACGAACGTCCCGCACGCGACCGGTGACCTCGGGGAAAACCGCCTCGTCCAGAGTGACGCTGTCTCCCTCAAGTTTCAGTCGGCGCATCTCGCCGTTGATCAGGGACCCCAGCAGCAGGTCGCCGCGCCACTCAGGAAACTGGCTTCCCCGGTAAATGGCCAAACCCGATGGCCCAATGCTGGGCACCCAATAAGTCAGGGGCTGCTCCATGCCTTCAGCTTCAGTGAAGGGTGATATGACTGCGCCGCTGTAATCCACACCGTAGGTGATTGCCGGCCAGCCGTAGTTTTTGCCCGCCACAATATGATTCAGCTCATCACCGCCTTTGGGGCCGTGTTCCAGCATTAGGATCCGCTGTGTGGCGGGGTCATAGACCAACCCCTGTGGATTGCGGTGGCCATAGCTGTAGACCCGGGGCGCTGTGTCGGGGAAGGGGTTGTCAGCTGGCGCAGACCCATCCGTGTTGATACGTAGAAGCTTGCCCAATTCCCAACCAAGATCCTGTGCACGTTCACGGTACTGATAGCCCTCTCCGACACTGATCAGCAACGTGCCATCGGGTAAAAACGCCATCTTGCCGCCATAGTGCGCGGGGCCCTCTTTGTCCGGTGATACCTCTAACAGCGTCGTCTGCGCGGTCAGGTCGGTGCCATCCAGAATACCGCGTACCACCGTGGTTCGATTCGCTTCCTTGCCGCCGCCCGCAAAACTTAAGTAAAGGGTTCTGTTTTGTGCGAAGTCGGGGTCTAGCAACACCTCCAACAAGCCACCCTGGTTGGCCGTGTAAACCGCCGGCGTGCCGCTTACTGGCGATAAGGTGCCATCTTTGGAGAGCATCACCAGCCGTCCGGGTTTCTCTGTAATCAGGAACGCCCCATCGCCCATTTCAGCGATCGACCAGGGCTTATCGAGCCCGGATGCTATGGTGGTGACCTCATAGGCCCGCGAAGGCGCTGGAAAAGCGCAGGCAACCATCAGAGTGAGTATTGCGGTAACGTGCGGGAAGGTGTGGCGCATGGGCTGTATCCTTGTTGTAGACCCAAAGACGTTACGCGGCCGTAGCATGGTCGGATCGCTGGCAGCAGAGGCCTAGCAGGAGAAGAGATATCAATGGTGAGGGTCGTTACCGCTTACGCAATTGGAGTAATCGTTGCCTTCGTGTTGGGCGCTATTATTGGCACGCAGACCGTTTTGTACTCGGTGCAGTCGATGGGTTTGACGATCAGTTGGGAGTCACGACTCTCTGCCACTGCCAGTGATCTTCTCGGTTTGACTACCAGCATATTACCGTTGATGGCTCTGGCGCTGATTGCTGGCTGGGCTCTGGTCGATTGGTCTACCGGGCGCGCGGGTCGATATCGTTATGCGACGACTTTTGTTACGACAGGTGCGACCTGTATTTTGGTCCTCCACCTGCTACTCAACTTACTTTTTGGCGTGGACGCGTTTGCGCCTACCAGAACAGCTCTCGGTCTCATGGGTCAGGGTTTTGCCGGTGCGATGGGAGGACTGTGCTTTGCCAAGGTGAGATTGTTCGAAGGATGGCAATAAGCCGTGGCTATGCCCAGACAGGTAGCGACATACATCCTAGCGTTTATTTGCGTGGCGGTATTGGCCACCCTCCTTGTGGAAGGGTGGTGTCCTCTATCGCCAGAAGCACCGGGCTAAAAGCTGATTCGCCAACCGATAGCAGGGCCATGCTCTTTCATGTCGAATTTGAAGCGGTCGGCCCCGTCGCCATCCTCATAATCAAAGTCCAAATAGCGGTAGCCAATATCAACGCTGGACCAATGATTAAAACGGTAAGAGAAAGATCCCGTAAGGATGGTGACCAGATCTGAGCCCACGCCGAAACCACCGATTTGCGCCGCACCAGAGAAAGACCAGTTGCCCGCGCCTATGGGCGTTTCATAAAGCACGCCCACGATGGGGTCGACCCAATCTTCTCCCATGCTTTGCCCGCGGGTTTCTCTTAGCGGGCCTGTGAGCGAAAGGCTCCCAGAAATATCGTTGTAAAGCGCGCCGGCCGTGAGCTGGGTGGTGGGTGAGAGTCGATAGGTAGCCGAGAAAATCGCTGTCGTTTGCTCGAGCTCCACCTCTCCAGAAAGGGCGCCACGATCCCCGCTGCCATCCGCCTTGAGGTCCATGTAGACGATATCGATCAGAACACCCCAGCGTTGGCCTTCTCCGCGATACATACCGAGGAACGCGCTATCGAGGTTGTCAAAGACATCCCCTGCACTTAGATCGACTTCCGTATCAAGAGGGCCAATGCCACTCGTGCCGTCCAGAGTGGGGCCTAATAGGTAAATCAGAGCCTGGTTGGACCAACCTGACTCGGCTTGTGCGCTCGCATTTTGAGCGTTGAAGACGAGCGTGACGGCTAACGCCAAAGTCACCAGGGGGTTTCGCGCGACACTTATCTCTGCTTGCGAAGCGAAATTCATCTCTGATCTTCCTGAATAATCGGTGTCGCAAAAAGATAGAGTAAGAGCACATCATTCGAAAGCGCCAAATGTGACACGCGTTGCCTGAG
>JAYNNB010000041.1:0-14929 GCA_038112515.1 Luminiphilus sp. | reverse complement strand
GAGGAGTTTCTGGATCTGCTGGTGTCTTCCATCACCGCAGAGTATTCGGGCTGCGTGCTCTATCAGGAAATCGAGAAGCACGTCACAAACCCTGACGTAAAATCCCTCATGCGCTACATGGCGCGGGATGAGTCCCGTCACGCCGGTTTTATCAACAAGGCGCTGAACAAATTGGGGGTGGCCGTCGATCTGGGCGTGCTCAAGCGAGAAAAGGAGTACACCTTTTTCAAGCCTAAATACATTTACTATGCTACCTACCTGTCAGAAAAAATCGGTTATGCGCGTTACATCACCATATACCGGCATCTTGAACGTCATCCGGAGAAACGGTTTCACCCGATTTTTAAGTGGTTTCTTGAGTGGTGTAACGATGAGTTTGCCCACGGAGAAGCGTTTGCCCTCATCATGCGCTCTGATCCAAAGTTGTTGACCGGTTTCAACAAATTATGGATTCGCTTTTTTCTACTGGCGGTGTATTCCACCATGTACGTACGTGACCACTCACGGCCAAAGCTGTATGAAACTTTCGGTATGGATGTGACGGAATTCGACTACACGGTTTTCGAGATCACCACTGAAATCTCGCGTCAGGTGTTCCCGCTAACGCTGGATACCGATGACCCCCGCTTCAGACGAGGCCTCGAGCGCATGCGAGTGTTACAGGAGGCGCGCGATGCCCTCGAAGGACAAAGAGGACCTCTTGTGGCGCTCAAAAAACTCGGGTGCCTCGCGGGTTCGGGGTTGACCTTCGCCCGCTTGTTTCTGCTGCCCACCAAGCCCAATGCCATGCCGTCGCAAGTTCGAATGCAGCCTGCCTGGTAGGACCCCGCTGACGTTCCTTGCAGAAATACGGTATCCCCTGCGGGAGCAGGGGGTGTTGCGTGCTACCCGGCTCTGCTAACTTGCTCACCCCCTTAATTGGAATGGAGGTTGGCCTTGTCGGTAATTGAAGTCACCCAAGAAGCCGGCGTTGCGCTGGTAACGCTTAATCGTCCCGATGCCAACAATGCGCTCAACCGTGAATTGTCGGAGGCCATTATCGAGACCTTCTCGGCCTTGGCCGCCAATGAGAGCGTGAGTGCAATCGTCCTGACAGGCGCAGGCCGCTGCTTTTGTGCCGGCGTAGATCTCAAGGCGCTTACAGAGGATCCAGCGCTCTTATCCTCAGGCATGGGGTTGGGCCCGGCTTCCCCTATTGTGGTGGCTTTGGAGCAATGTCCACAGCCCATTATCGGTGCCGTCAATGGGGCGGCGGTTACCGGTGGGTTTGAGCTGGCACTGGCCTGTGACTTTTTGTTTGCCAGTGAACACGCCCGGTTTGCCGATACCCATGCGCGCGTCGGCATTTTGCCCGGATGGGGTTTGTCCCAGAAGCTGTCGCGCATCATTGGCATCAACCGGGCGCGGGAGATGAGCCTGACAGGCAATTTTATCGATGCGCACCGGGCCGAAGCATGGGGGTTGGTGAACCGCGTTTGTCCATCCGAGACGCTGGTGAGTGAAGCGCTGGCCAGCGCAGCACAGATTGCCGACAGTGATTCGAAAGCGGTAATAGCGCTCAAATCCTTGATGAATGATGGCAGTAAGGAGACGCTCGGTGCCGCCTTGGCGATGGAAGGTGAGCGTGGGAATGCGTTTGCCAAGTCGGTTGATTACAGCCAGATGTCAGCGCGCCTTGCGGCATTAAGGCAACGTGCGGGAAAGCAGTAGGGCTTCTTGCTCAATGGTCGGATATCGCGACCGCGGCAGTGCACGCTTTGGCGGGTTACGGCGCGTCTTTTCTAGGCATCACGGATCGAGTCTCCCACGGTGCCGCGCCGGGCTATACGGACAGTGACCAAAACTTTCGCGCTGACGGACCGTCATATCAAGCGGGACCTCGACAAACTGGCAGAGCACCATGGCGTTATCGCTCAAGCATTGGCGCAGGTCGGCTACCCCGTTTCTCGGCAACGCGAGCATTCCTTTGCTTCGCTGGCGAGAATTGTTATCGGCCAACAGCTGTCGACGAAAGCCGCAGCAACGATCGCGGGCAGGGTCGACGTCGCCTGCGGCGGCGAGATCACCGCCAGTAATGTGTTGAACACCTCCCCGGATGCGCTTAGGCGCGCTGGGCTGTCTCATCAGAAAATCAGTTACCTGCAAGCCCTTGCTCACACGGTGCTCTCGGGGGCTTTATCGCTCGAGGCTTTGTCTGATTGCTCTGATCAGGAGGTGGAAGCGGCCATCACTGCAGTGAGGGGTTTTGGTCGCTGGTCGGCTCACATGTATATGATGTTCAGTCTGGGACGGCCTGATGTTTGGCCTAGCGGTGATCTGGCCGTGCGGGTGGGGTTTGGTCGCATCATGGGTTGGCAGGAACGGCCCTCAGAGCAGCAGGTGATCGATGCGGGTGAGGTGTTTTCTCCGCATCGGAGTTCGTTGGCGTTGCTCTGTTGGCACTTTTACAGTGAGGCGCCTTTGTGAGTTTCAGTGATTGGGATGCAACCTGTATGAAGTTGGCGCTCGACGAGGCAGCCCGGGCGGCGGATCGCGGCGAAGTGCCGGTCGGTGCGGTATTGACCAAAGGAGAATCGATTCTGGCGTATGGCGGCAATGCCCAGATCGAGTTGAGTGACCCGTCAGCCCATGCCGAAATCCGCGTGTTGCGTGAAGCCGGCATCCGCGAGGGTAACTACCGACTACCGGGGACCACGCTGTACGTCAGTCTGGAACCCTGCACCATGTGCTGTGGCGCCCTGGTGCATGCGCGGATTGAGACGCTGATCTTCGCGACCAGAGAGCCAAAAGCGGGTGCTGTGGTCAGTACTGCAACTACGTTTGATCATCCCGCATTAAACCATCGCGTTCGCTGGCGAGAAGGGCTTCTGCAAGCCGAAAGTAGTGACTTGCTAAGCGGTTTTTTTCAGGATCGGCGCGATCGCCGGGGCGAACTTCCGGAACGCGACTGACTCAGGGGGGCAAGCGAGCCTTGCGGCAAGTGAGCGGCGAGTCTTTCCGGGCGGGTGGACCAAGGCCGGGCGCACGAGCGTTGGTGTGAGCAGTGCAGTGGGTCAGGGGTTACAGTATTGGCAGGGGTGTATTGCGCAGATACTCAGGAAGCAGGGTGTCCACCTCAAGGGGCGGTGAGAGTCTCGACGTGGGTAAGCTCTCCAGGGCGAGCATGCCTTCATAGTGCCGAATATTGTCTACGTAGGTGACTGCCTGGTTGCCCTCGGCAAAGCCAAAGCGTGTCATTGGAAAAATATCGGGGTTCTGCAGTTCCGGCAGGTGGGCTCTTACATCTGGCCAAAGGTGCGGATCTCGGCCCGATTTCTCCGTCAGTACTCTGGCGTCTTCAAGATGCCCCATGCCGATCGTATAGGCTGCGAGCGCCATAGAGGAGCGGTCGGGCTCTTCGATATCCGCGGGAAGTCGTCTCAGCAGGTCTTTAAAAAAGCGCGCGCCACCGCGCAAGCTTTCTGAGGCATCCGTGCGATCATCCACGCCGAGCTCGTCGGCAGTTACCTGAGTCAGCATCATCATTCCTCTGACGCCCGTATGCGATTTTGCATCGGGGTTCCAGTGTGATTCTTGGTAGGCGATGGCTGCCAGTAATCGCCAATCCATCTGATACTCGCGGGCGACCTCTTCGAGCAGAGCCCGCCACTGGGGTAGCTCGGTGCGCATTTTCCGCTGAAAAGTCAGGGATCCAAGCCGGGAAGCGTGCTTGAACTGCCCGAAGTGCTGACGCTCCAGCTGCGCGATAACCCCGGTTTTTTCCGCGCTTTCCAGAAAGCGATTCACCTTGCCAAGGGCGTCTTCCGTGCCTTGGTTCCTGGGGAGATACCACACCACAGGCGTCGTTTCACCGAGCTCCAGTGCGGCGACGAGTCTCGGGAAGAGTCGCTGCTGGATGTCAAATTCTATGGAGTCAACGATGGCCAGTTCCGCTTTTTCATCGCTCACCAATTGCATGACCTCCAGAGAATCTGCCGCGTGCACTTCGCGCCAGGCCAGTTGTGGTACAGATCCCTTGATATCTGCAAGCATCTCGGTATGAACACTTCCGGCGACCACGACCAGATCGCGATCCACCAAATCCGAGAGGGATCGGGGCCGGGATCCCCCGGACTTATAAATCACCAGTGCCTGCTGATGCAGGTAGGGAATAGACCCCGCAAATCGCGCATCACGATCGGAGCTTTTGCTCAGACCGGCGACTGCCATGTGCCCTTCACCATTCTCGAGCATGGTGAATAATTCGGGCAGACTGAAAGCCACTTTGATCCGCAGTTTCATGTCATGTTGCTGGGCAAATTGTCTGGCCAGCGCGTAGTCGAATCCCGAGGCCCGGTCCCCATCAAAATAGTAAGTTGTGGGCGTGTTTCGGGTCAGCACTATCAGTTCGCGGGCTTCTCCCAGAGGCGGCAGATCCGCGCTGTCAGAGCACCCCTGACAGAGCAGCACTACACAGATGATCCAGAGGCGACTCATGCTGCGATTGTAGAGGTTCCCCCGCGGCGAGGACAGAAGATCCGGTAGCAGACCTGCATGTGACAGAGATGGCAAGGTATACTCCGCGTGCAGTATCGCTCGGGAATATCAAATGCTTGTCCTGCCCGGTTCTTCAGCCCTGTCTGAAGCCCGCTTTCAGTTATTGGCCGCTCAGATCCAACAGTTGGACAGAGGCTACGGCTTGCGCGAAGTGGCGCATGCCTATGCGGTTGAGCTGTCATCGGGGAGCAGCGTCGATGAAGCGAGATTGGCAGCGCTATTGCACCCCGGCACCGCTGACCCAGTCGATCCCGACACCCTCAATCGTCCCGGTCAGCGCGTGGTTTGTCCACGCTTTGGCACGATATCGCCTTGGTCGAGTAAGGCGACAGATATCGCCCGAAACTGTGGATTTGAGAATATCGAGCGTATCGAGCGTGTCATCGTTTTCGGCATAAACGGTCTGGCGGATGGCGTCGTCGATGCATCGCTTGATGCGCTGATCCA
The DNA here is from genome assembly GCA_038112515.1 of Luminiphilus sp. Lineage (GTDB taxonomy): Bacteria > Pseudomonadota > Gammaproteobacteria > Pseudomonadales > Halieaceae > Luminiphilus. The sequence continues at coordinate 9,946 of JAYNNB010000041.1, read as the reverse complement.
CGACAGAATGGTAGAGACGGTCGTGGGTTCAGTTGACGAGTTAGGTCCTCTTTTTGACCGTGCTCCGCCGCAATCCTATACCGAGGTGGATGTGCTCGGTGGAGGCAGACAGGCGCTCGCCGAGGCCAATGTTCAGCTGGGTCTGGCTCTTGCCGACGACGAGATTGAATACCTAACGGAGGCCTTTGCAACGCTGGGTCGAAACCCCCGCGACATCGAATTGATGATGTTCGCCCAAGCGAACTCGGAGCACTGCCGTCACAAAATATTCAATGCCAGCTGGGATATTGACGGTGCCCCTGCAGCGCATTCGCTGTTTGGAATGATCCGCCATACCCATGCAGTGGGTGGCGAGAATGTACTGTCGGCGTATTCGGATAATGCCGCGGTGGTCGCGGGTCATCCCGCGGGTCGTTTCTATCCCGATAGCACCGATGGGGTGTGGCGGTTCCACGAGGAACCCGTGCACCTGTTAATGAAGGTCGAGACCCATAACCACCCCACCGCAATATCGCCTTTTTCTGGCGCTGGTACCGGAGCGGGCGGTGAAATTCGGGACGAGGGTGCAGTGGGACGAGGATCCAGGCCCAAAGCAGGCCTCGCCGGTTTCTCTGTTTCTCACCTTGAAATTCCCGATATCCCCCGGCCTTGGGAGATTGGCTACGGCAAGCCAAATCGCATCGTGTCGCCTTTAGAAATTATGACCGAGGGGCCCATCGGTGCCGCGGCGTTTAACAATGAATTTGGCCGGCCCAACCTGACCGGATATTTCCGCACATTCGAGGCGGCGACTGAGGGCGGTGTCCGGGGTTATCACAAGCCGATCATGATTGCGGGGGGATTTGGCAACATCAGAGAGGGGCACGTCGATAAGGGCGACTACTCTGCGGGCGCTAAATTAGTGGTGCTCGGTGGGCCTGCGATGCTGATCGGGTTGGGTGGGGGTGCCGCGTCTTCCATGGCCAGCGGCGACAGCGCCGAGGATCTTGATTTTGCCTCGGTACAACGACAGAACCCAGAAATACAGCGGCGCTGTCAGGAGGTGATCGATACATGCTGGGGGCTGGGCGATGACAACCCCATTGCTTTCATTCACGACGTGGGTGCCGGTGGCCTGAGCAATGCGCTGCCAGAGCTGGTCAAGGACGGTGGTCGCGGTGGTCATTTCGAATTGCGAGAGGTGCCTAACGACGAACCCGGCATGTCGCCTCTGGAAATCTGGTGCAACGAGTCGCAGGAGCGATACGTGATGGCCATTGAGCCCGAGCATCTCGCGCGGTTTGAGGAAATCTGCGCGCGTGAGCGTTGCCCCTATGCGGTCGTCGGTGAGGCTACCGAGGCACAGCACCTGAAAGTCAGCGATAGGCAGTTTGGTAATGACCCCGTGGATTTGCCCATGTCGGTGCTCTTTGGCAAGCCGCCCAAAATGCATCGTCAGGTGGCGAGAGCGCCCGCGCTGACAGACACCTTCGATGCCGCAGGCGTATCGATTGCCGAATCTCTGGAGAGGGTGCTGACCTTTCCTGCCGTGGCGTCCAAAAGTTTCCTGATTACCATTGGTGATCGGAGCGTCACTGGGATGGTGGCGCGGGATCAAATGGTGGGTCCCTGGCAGGTACCTGTTGCCGACTGCGCGGTGACCACAGTCTCACTGGATTCTCACCTGGGCGAAGCGATGTCCATGGGCGAGAGAACCCCCGTGGCGCTGCTCAACGGGCCGGCTGCGGGCCGGCTCGCCGTCGCAGAAGCGATCACCAACATCATGGCGGCGCCCATCGAATGTCTCTCCGATATCAAGCTGAGTGCCAACTGGATGTGTGCCGCTGGCCATGCAGGTGATGATGCGGTGCTTTACGACACCGTCGAGGCGGTTGCGATGACGTTTTGTCCGGCATTGGGTGTGACGATCCCCGTGGGTAAGGACTCAATGTCGATGCGCACTGTTTGGGACGAGTCTGGTGAGCACCGATCAGTCACGGCTCCAGTTTCGCTGATTGTTTCAGCCTTTGCGCCCTGCGGTGACGTACGCAGGGTGCTGACGCCGACGCTGACACCCAGCGAAGATACCTCGTTGCTGTTGATTGATCTTGGTCGTGGAAAAGATCGCCTGGGGGGCTCAGTACTTGCGCAGGTATGGAATGCACTGGGTAGCGTCAGTCCTGATGTGGCTCCCGAAGACGTTGTTGCTTTCGTTAAGTTGATGAACGAGCTGAAGTCGCGAGAGTGGCTGTTGGCTTACCATGACCGTTCCGATGGCGGGCTGCTGGTCACCTTATTGGAAATGGCGTTCGCGGGTCACTGCGGGCTCGATATCGAAATCGACGTCGATCAGCGGCAGGCGGCGGCGAGACTCTTTGCCGAGGAAGTGGGCGCGGTTATTCAGGTAGCGGACCGGCACGTACCCGAAGTAATGGCGCTGGCTGCGCAATCGGGACTTGAAGGAACGGTCACTCAGGTTGGCAAGCCGCGGCGGGATGAGCGCATCGTGGTAAACACGCAACAATTTGAATTAATTGATAGCCGTCGCGGCGCGCTGCAAGGCTTGTGGAGTGAAACCAGCCATGCCATTGCGCGGCTCCGGGACAATGCGGCATGCGCGGATGCTGAATTTGCGTCCGTAGGGCAGTCCAGCCCAGGCCTTTCAGCCGCACTGACTTACGATTGTGACGACGATATCGCAGCGCCCATGATCGCTACCGGAGTGCGGCCGCGAGTAGCAATTTTGAGAGAGCAGGGCGTCAACGGACAGATGGAAATGGCGGCAGCCTTCGACCGCGCCGGTTTCACTGCGGTGGATGTTCATATGAGCGATCTGATGTCGGGACGGCGTCACCTGGACGAATTCCATGGTCTGATTGCCTGTGGCGGATTTTCCTATGGCGATGTCCTGGGTGCAGGCGAGGGGTGGGCCAAAACGATTCTTTTCAGTGATGCCTTGCGCGAGCATTTTCAGACATTTTTTCATCGTAGCGACACCTTTTCACTCGGGGTCTGCAACGGCTGCCAGATGCTTTCTGCACTGCAATCCATTATCCCCGGAACCGATAATTGGCCCCGCTTTGCGCGCAATCAGTCGGAGCAATACGAGGCGAGACTGGCGCTGGTCAGTGTGGCGTCATCCCCTTCGATTCTGCTCCGTGATATGGCGGGATCACATCTGCCCATTGTGGTCGCGCATGGAGAGGGTCAGGTGCGTTTCGCTTCAGCGGCGACCCAGGCAGCCTTGGAGACAGCCGAGCAGGTCTCACTGCGATTTATTGATCACGACCTGAATACCACCGAGACATACCCCCACAATCCCAATGGCTCGGTTGGCGGAATCACGGGGGTTTGTAGCGCTGATGGTCGCGTGACCATCATGATGCCGCATCCCGAACGGGTTTTTCGCGCAGCGCAGTTGTCGTGGTGTCCGCCCAATTGGCACACCGATTCCGGCTGGATGCGCTTGTTTCGCAATGCCCGAGTCTGGCTTGGGTAAGATGACATGGCACTCAGGGTCTTGACTCGCTACACTCCGCGCCTGTTCGTAACCGCCGGCACTCGGCTCCAGCCTCACTACATGAGTAAACGATGAATCGTTACCCTCTCTGGAAAAATGCACTGATTCTGCTGGTGGTGGTTGCTGGTTTCTATTACGCAGCGCCTAACCTCTATGCCCCGGATCCTGCGCTGCAGATAGCACCCGCGAGCAGCGCTCAGCAAATAGATGAGCGTGTGTTGGCGCGAGCCGAAGCCGCACTCGCAGAGTCAGGCATCGATTTTTTTGGCGAGGTTTTGCAGGACCAGGGTAAGACCGCGTTGATCCGGCTGTCCGATCGCGAGGAGCAGTTGCGGGCGCAAGCGGTTCTGGCACGTGAGCTGGGCGACGGCTTTATTGTGGCGCTCAATCTTGCACCGACCACGCCGGATTGGTTGGTGCAGGGTGGCGCAGCGCCGATGAAACTCGGTCTCGATCTGAGCGGCGGTGTGCACTTCAAGCTGGAGGTAGACGTTGCTGCGGCTACCGAGCGAAAGCTGGCCCAGTACGAGACGGGCATTAAGAAGCGTCTTCGTGAAGAGCGCATTCGCGGTTTAGTGAGTCTCGATGGTGACCGGGTTGCCATGCAGTTCCGCGAGGAGGCTGACCGCGAAGCCGCGCGGAGCGAAGTGGTAGACCTGTATCCCGAGCTGTTTCTTGACCGGGTAGAAGAAGGCGATGACTGGCTGCTCTATGCGCAGGTCACCGAGCAAACCATGGCGGAGGTAGTGGACTATGCCGTGGCGCAGAATTTAACCACGATTCGCAACCGCGTTAACGAGCTGGGCGTCTCCGAGCCGCTAGTACAGCGTCAGGGCCGAAACCGGATCGTGGTGGAGCTACCCGGTATTCAGGACACAGCCGAAGCCAAGCGTATTCTGGGTAAAGTGGCCAACCTCGAGTTTCGTCTGGTGGCGGAGGCCAATGCCCCAATCTCTGAGCGACAGCGTTTCGAGTATCGGAGTGCCGACCGCGGCGGCATGACGGAGTGGCTTGAGCGGGATGTAATCATTACCGGCGAAAGCGTCGCGAACGCGCAAGCTGGCTTTGATCAAAATGGTCAGCCCAATGTCATGATCAGCCTCGATGGCGAAGGCGGCATGCTGATGTCACGTGCGACACGCGCCAACATCAAGCGGCGTATGGGTGTGCTGTTTATCGAACGGAAGTACCGGACGCGCTACGAAGTCGATGAGACGGGAGAAGAGCTCGCCGTGCGGATTCCCTATGACGAAAAACAGTTATTAACGGCCCCGGTTATCCAGTCTGCGCTGGGCGCACAATTTCAAATTACTGGCCTGGACAATCCCGCCGAGGCCTCGGAGCTCGCATTGATGCTCAGGGCAGGGGCGCTGGCGGCCCCGGTTACGTTTGTCGAGGAGCGCACAGTGGGTCCTTCTCTAGGCGCCGAGAATATAGAGCTCGGTATGAAATCGGTGCAGGTAGGACTCGCCTTGGTGGTCTTGTTCATGATTGCGTATTACCGGGTCTTCGGCGTAGCTGCGGGAGTCGCGTTCTCGGCGAATCTGGTATTGCTCGGGGGGCTCATGTCTTTACTGGGCGCCACGCTCACGCTGCCGGGCATCGCAGGAATTGTCCTGACCGTGGGCATGGCGGTCGATGCTAATGTGCTTATCTTTGCCCGCATCAGAGAAGAGATCTCTCAAGGTGCGCCTCCGCAGACAGCGATCAATAACGGCTTTGACAGAGCCGTAGTAACCATTCTCGATGCCAACATCACCACGTTGATTGTGGCGATTATTCTTTACGCCATAGGAACGGGCCCGATCAAGGGTTTTGCCGTGACTCTCTCCGTTGGCATCGTCACCTCTATGTTTTGCGCCATCATGGGCACGCGCGCGCTGATTAACGGCATCTATGGCGGCAGGCGCGTCCGCGCGTTATCGATTGGCGGCATGGGTCGATCCCCGGCGCTGGCAGCGGAGGTGGCGGAATGAAAGTGATGCCGTTTATGCGCTGGCGGTGGGTTGCGATCGCGTTTTCCGTGGTTGCGCTGCTCACAGCGGTCGCATCACTCTCTATCAAGCAGCTGAACTGGGGACTCGATTTTACCGGTGGCACCTTGGTGGAGGTTGAATATAGTGACTCTGCGGATTTGGGCGCCATTCGCGCGACCCTTGATCAAGAGGGATATGACGGTGCGATTGTCGTTAGTTTTGGCACTGACCGCGATGTCTTGGTGCGCCTGCCCGATGGTTATTCAGACCAGCAAGGCGCAATCATGGTGGACAAGTTGCGCGCGGCTACCGATCAGAGCATTGAATTGCGGCGCATCGAGTTCGTAGGGCCGCAAGTCGGCGACGAGTTACGCGATGACGGTGGTATTGCCATGCTCACGGCACTGGGCCTCGTCATGCTCTATGTGGCCTTCCGGTTCCAGATCAAGTTTGCGCTGGGGGCGGTGATCGCCTTGGCCCACGACGTCATTTTTACTTTGGGCTTTTTCTCGCTGACGGGCCTTGAATTCGATTTGACCGTGTTGGCGGCGCTGCTGGCAGTGGTGGGCTATTCTCTGAACGACACCATCGTTGTGTCGGACCGTATCCGCGAAAATCTGCGCATCGTACGTCGCGCCTCACCTTCCGAAGTCATTGATATTTCACTCACCGAGACCTTGGGTAGAACTCTCGTGACCTCGTTAACCACCTTGCTGGTTTTAGTAGCGCTGGCGGTATTCGGTGGAGAGATGATTTTCGGTTTTGCGATTGCGCTGTTGGTGGGAGTAGCGATCGGGACGTACTCTTCGATTTACGTGGCGGCGACGACGCTGCTACAACTGAAGGTCAGTAAAGAGGACGTGATGGTTCCGGAAAAAGAGGGAGCGGATCAGGAAGGGCTGTTCCCCTGAGTTTTGATCGGGCCGGCTATTGCGCTGGCCTTACGCGCCGGTCCACCTGACCCAAGACAACATTTGGCGTAGGATTTTGCTATTGCCACAAACGATGTTGCCCGTCTCGTACCAGTCCTCGCCACCGGCTAAATCGGTGATCAGGCCGCCGGCTTCCCTCACCAACAGTGCACCGGCAGCGATGTCCCAGGCGTTGAGACCCATTTCCCAAAAACCGTCGAGGCGCCCTGCAGCCACGTAGGCAAGGTCGAGAGAGGCGGCACCAGCCCGCCTCACCCCCATCGAACGCTTCGTAACCGCCGCCAGTGACCCGGTATACCAGTCAAGATGTTCATCACAGTGGCCCAGAAAAGGAATACCGGTACCGAACAGTGCCTCTCCAGGATCCTGACGATCGCCGACGCGGATTCGGTGTCCATTCAGCTGTGCTCCGCGACCGCGCGAGGCAATAAATTCCTCTCGTCGAATAGGGTCATAAACCACGGCGTGCTCGATTTTGCCGCGATGTAAACAGGCGATGCTGACCGCGAAATGAGGGATGCCGCGCAAGAAATTGCTGGTGCCATCCAGGGGATCAATGACCCAGACATATTCCGATGCCTCGTTACCGGAAAAACCACTCTCCTCGCAATGGAAGGCGTGGTCGGGATACGTTTTGCTGAGGTGGTAGAGAATTTCTTTTTCGGCGGCAACGTCAACTTCTGTCACATAGTCGGCCGCTGCCTTGGCCCGGTAGCCAATGCGGTCCATGTCGTCCGAGGCGCGCACAATCAAATCTCCCGCCTTGCGGGCGGCGCGTAATGCCATGGATGCGGTTGGTTCCATCGAATACCTCAATCTGCGGGCGGCGCATCATAGCAGGGGTGGCGGCAAGCCGATACGTCTCTGGTAGACTGCCGCCCGTTCCACCAGTGTCCTCGACGCCACCTCTCACTAACCCGACCGGCGAGCGCAAGGTCAATATGAATCCCGAAAATATAGAGATCGTTCTGGTTCACACCACTCATAGCGGTAATATCGGCGGTGTAGCACGTGCCATGAAAAATATGGGCTTGACGCAGCTGACGCTGGTCGCGCCGCTGGAGTATCCCTCGCCCGAGGCGAATTGGCGGGCTGCCTCTGCCATCGACATACTGGAAGCTGCCCGGGTCGTATCGACCCTGGATGAGGCAATCGCGGACTGTCAATTTGTTGTCGGTACCAGCGCGCGCGATCGGCGGATTCCCTGGCCACTGCAGGATGCCCGTGGATGCGCCGAGCGCATCGCTGTGCACTCAAACCGCGAGCGGGTGGCCATTCTTTTTGGGCGCGAGGACCGTGGTCTTTTAAACGAGGAGTTGCAGCGCTGCAATCTCCATTGCCACATTCCCACCCATGAGGGATACGCCAGCCTCAATCTCGCGATGGCGGTGCAGATTGTGGCCTATGAGTTACGGATGACGGCGCTGGGCAGTAAAACCGGGCTGGCAGAAGATGCAGATTGGGATACGCCGTTCTCTACCAGTGCTGACATGGCCCGCTTTTACGAGCACTTGGAGGAGACCCTGATCGATATTGGGTTCCTCAAGCCGGAGGCGCCACGGCAGCTCATGCCGAGACTTAACCGCCTTTTTAATCGGGTACGTCTAGACGAGATGGAGCTCAATATTCTGCGCGGGATACTCACGGAAACCCAAAAGGCCGCGCGAAGGCCAACCGAGTAAAGCCACAGTGGCTAATTCTTGACTAAAATAGTCGGAAATAGCACAATCCCGCCCATGAAACTGACTACACGTGGCCGTTATGCCGTCACGGCGATGCTGGATCTGGCTATCAATGGTGGCAGCCGACCCGTATCACTGGCGGATATTTCCGGGCGACAGGAGATTTCCCTGTCCTATCTGGAGCAATTGTTTGCCAAGTTGCGCCGAGGAAAATTGGTGGTCAGCGCGCGCGGCCCCGGTGGGGGGTATCGTCTGGCGAGGAGTCGGACAGAAATTTTTGTCGCGCAGATCATTGACGCCGTGGACGAGTCAGTGGATGTCACGAACTGCCAGGGTAAGGGTAATTGTCATCAGGGTGAAACCTGTTTGACCCACCATCTCTGGGAGGATCTCTCAGGCCAGATCCATGAGTTTCTGAGTCACATTAGCCTGGGAGATCTTATGGATAAGCGAGATCCGCGGCATCGCAGGATGAGTGCAGATGGCATGCTGCAGACACTATCGGTCAGATAAGTCTGCTTGCACCCGTCAGCGCAACGAGAGAAACGAGAGAAACGAGTATGAATGCACCCGTAACAGTGCAAACGCCCATCTACCTTGATTACCTGTCGACGACGCCGGTGGATCCCAGGGTCGCAGCAGCCATGATGCAGTGCCTGTCTACCGAGGGTGTGTTCGGTAATCCCGCATCGCGATCCCATGTGTTTGGGTGGAAGGCGGAGGAAGCCGTTGAGAATGCGCGTAACCAGGTCGCTGAACTGATTAACGCGGATCCGCGCGAAATCGTCTGGACGTCGGGTGCGACGGAGTCTGACAACCTGGCGATCAAAGGAGTGGCGCATTTCTACCACAAGAAAGGGAAGCACATTGTCACTTCCAAGATAGAGCACAAGGCAGTGCTCGATACCTGTCGACAACTGGAGCGAGAGGGTTACGACATCACTTATCTCGACCCCGACGAAAACGGTTTGACCACGCCTGAGATGATCAGTGATGCGTTGCGCGAGGACACCATTTTGGTCAGCGTGATGCACGCCAATAACGAGATTGGTGTGGTGAACGATGTGGCGGGTATTGGAGAAGTCTGCCGAGCCGCGGGTGCTTTGCTGCACGTTGATGCCGCTCAGGGAGCGGGCAAGGTCCCTCTGGATATGGAGCAGATGAAAATTGATCTGCTGTCCATGTCAGCGCACAAGATGTACGGACCCAAAGGCGTAGGTGCTTTATACGTTCGCCGCAAACCCCGTGTTCGACTCGAGGCGCAAATGCACGGTGGAGGTCATGAGCGGGGTATGCGTTCGGGCACCCTCGCTACGCATCAGTTGGTCGGGTTCGGGGAGGCTGCGAAGATTGCGCGCGAGGAGATGGCCGCGGAGGGTGAGCGCCTCATAGCGCTGCGAGAGCGATTCTGGTCTGCTATCAGCGATATCCCTGAAGTGCATATCAACGGTGATCGCAGTGCTCGGTTACCGGGCGCGCTCAACGTAAGTTTTGCCTTTGTAGAGGGTGAGTCACTGATTATGTCGCTGCGCGACTTGGCGATTTCCAGTGGTTCAGCCTGCACGTCTGCAAGTCTCGAGCCATCTTATGTGTTGCGGGCGCTGGGCCTGAACGATGAGCTCGCGCACAGTTCCTTGCGTTTCAGTTTCGGTCGATTTACGACTGAGGCGGAGGTTGATCACGCGGCAAATTGCGTGCGGCATGCAGTAGAAAAATTGAGAGAGTTATCGCCTCTTTGGGACATGTACCAAGATGGCGTAGACCTAAACACGATTGAGTGGGCCGCGCACTAACGCAGCCCCATAAGTTTCCGGGAGAGCATCATGGCATATAGCGAAAAAGTGATTGATCACTACG
>JAYNNB010000040.1:0-15781 GCA_038112515.1 Luminiphilus sp. | reverse complement strand
AGTACCGTCGAAGAAACCAGTGAGCGAGACCCATGCAAGCGATTCTCAAGCTGGATGTGTCGGGTCAACCCAGAGGGTGGCTGACACTGAACGAGGCGATTACCGCCTACGCCCGCGGCGATGTCCTTTATGGCATCGGGGAATCCCTTCCCCCTGTATTTGGCGGTGTGCAGCGGCTCACCGGAGTGCGGTCTGAAATTATCCTGCAGCCGATCGTCGCCCTGGAAGGCCGAGTGCTCAACCATTTCACGCCGCCCCTATGCAACCGTACGCTGTTTCGACGGGACGACCATCGCTGTCTTTATTGCGGGAGCCAGTTCCCCAGACCGGAATTGACACGTGATCATGTGCTGCCTATTTCGCGAGGCGGGACCGATAAGTGGGAAAACGTGGTGGCGGCCTGCAAGCGTTGCAACTGGCTGAAAGACTGCCAAACACCGGAGGAGGCGCATATGCCGCTCCTCGCCGTACCGTTCAAGCCCAACACCTACGAGTGGCACTTTCTCGCCAAGGATCGAGTTTTGGCCGATCAGATGGAGTACCTCTCGCAACAATTCAAAGCGGAGCGGGACTGGGCCCACTAGACACCGCGCCGCTGACCCTTGGTAACATGGCGCCGCGCCAAATAACGCCTGGCTAAGGAACGACTTCGTCTGTGAACGCTGACCTGATCATTACTCTCATTGGCATGCCCGGAAGCGGGAAAAGTACGGTGGGTGGTGTGCTCTCCCAACAACTGGGTCTCGAGCGGGTCGACACCGATCGATTGATTGAGGCCCGGGAGAAACAAACCCTTCAGCAAATCATGGACACCCGGGGCAACGCGATTTTTCGCACCATCGAGGAACAGGTGCTAACGGAAATGCCCTTGTTACCCTCCATTATTTCAACCGGTGGCTCGGTGATCTACAGCGACAAGATCATGAGTCGCCTCCGTGCTGCCTCTGTTGTGGTTTACCTGCGGGCGCGCTACGACACCATTGAGTATCGGGTATCACTGGACCCCCATCGCGGTATCGCCGCGGACGGTGAACAGAGCCTGAGGGATCTCTATGAGGAGCGGGTTCCGCTCTATGAACGCTACAGTGAAATCGTCGTGGACTGCGATGATGTCCGCCCGGAGGCCGTGGCCGAAACTATCACAGCCCAGCTCCAGCAAGGCTAACTCTCACCATAAATCATGGCGCTGGCGCGCGCTGAAAACGCCGCAGGGCACTTTTGATCGGGGGGAACTGACCTTTATACCTCTAAACTGGCCGCGGTACTTAGCTTAATTTGTTATTTGCGGCATAACGGTTCAGACCAAAAAATTTCTTGTAGCAAGAAGACGCTTGCGCTGTGATGGCGCCAACCGGCCAAGGGGGCTGGGCTTTTTTGTTCAGGATCATCGGGAGGTGATTTGTGGGTGAGAGAGAGTCCAATGTGGTTTCGGAAGAACCGGCAGATGATTTTTTTGAAGCAGCGGGCGAATTGAGCGATGAAGACTTCGAATCGCTGGACTTTGCCGAGGCTGTTACCGAAAAAGCACTGAAGGCAGCGAAGCGAAGGCGCGCCGAGGAGCGTCTTGAGATGCTTCGTTTGCGGGAGGAATTGGGAGATTACGATCTGGAGTTTGACGAGGATTTTTAAGAATAGATGACGCTAGGCAACCGAAGATCGCTCGCGGATCTCCTGTTGCCACTCAAAGACATTGAGCTCAATAAAAACAAAGGCAAAAAGCCAGAGTGCGGCGTCCCAGAAATCCAGAAAATCTCCTTTGAAACCCCAGTAAACGGCCGCCACCACTAACGTGGTGTAAAGCACGGCTTTAAGGCTGTTGGCAATCCGAGCAGCCGTTTTTGAGGCGGGCCCCCATCGGGTCAGCACTCTCACCTCTATCTCGAGCAAAATCACCACGAGAATCCACGCTGCCGAGTTCACCACGTCCACCAGCGCTAAACGCTGCCCCTCTAGCAAGCCCGCTGGCGATGCAATGACGTGGTCTAAACCGGATACAAGCCGGGTATCCCCCGCCAGTTGCGCGCAGTTCTCCAGCGACAAGGGCACGAAATCATCCAGCTTGATCATGACCGACCAGTTTTCAGCGACGCGCGCGCAAACATCTCCCAAGAGCGGTTCACTTGGCAGTAGCGTGCGCCATTCCCCGACATAACCCAGAAAGGCCATCACGATGGCCGCGGTGCAGACAAAACGAACGCCATGAATCGCGAAACGCAGTCGTCCCTGCAGGCGATGATCCGGAATCACCGCCGTCTCCAATTCGAACAGCAGTAGCAAAATGACCCAGGCGACGGTATCGAGCGTGGCCGAAAATAACTGAATGCCCGTGGCTACCGCTTCACCCGAGGCCACCGCAAATCGAGCGCTATCCATCTCCTCAACAAAAAAGAACCAGACGTTCAGCGACAACAGCAGATAGGTCGCGTACTTCACCCAGCGAAATAATGAAAAAGCGGTGATGGCGATCTCACTCACCTTACGGTTTGGTTAGCGGCATTAGCGCGCTTCAGCACCTCGCTACACCTGGAGTAACAGGTGTTCGCGCTCCCAGGAGCTGATTACCCGATTAAATTCTTCAAACTCATCCAGCTTGACCGCCGCGTAGGCGCGCATGAATAGCTCGCCAATCATCGCCTGCAATTCAGGAGTGTCATTGAGCTTTCGAACTCCTTCTTCCAACGTTCTGGCGACGCCAACACTGTCTTCATTTGCGGTGCCCTGATGGGGCGCAGTCGGCTCCAAATGCTGGCGCATACCCAGGAGACCACTCGCCAACGTGGCGGTAATGGCCAAATAGGGGTTGGCGTCGGCACCGGGAAAACGATTTTCTATGCGTAAGTTTGCCGGATCAGAATTGGGCACCCGAAACGCGGTAGTCCGGTTGTCAAAACCCCAACTCAAGTTGATCGGTGCAGAGATATCCGGCGCAAGGCGGCGATAGGAATTCACGTTGGGGGCATAAAAGCTAATGAGCTCCGGGGTATAGCGTTGCAGTCCCGCCATGTATTCCATCATCGCCTGACTGGGCTTGCCTTCGGGCGTGGCAAAAATGTTCTGGCCTGTCTCAAGATCAACCACGCTCTGATGAATATGTAGCGCCGAGCCTGGCTCGCGCTGCATCGGCTTGGCCATAAAAGTGGCATACATGTTGTAACGCTGTGCGGTCTCGCGCACGGTACGCTTGAAAACAAACACCTGGTCAGCCATGGCCAGCGGGTCACCGTGATTAAAATTGATCTCTAACTGCGCGGCCCCGTTTTCATGGATCAAGGTGTCGACATCCAATTTTTGCTGGTCGGCAAAGTCGTACATGTCCTCGACAAAATCTTCAAACTCGGCAACGGCATCAATGCTGTAAGACAACCGCGCAACTTCCCGCCTGCCCGAGCGGCCTTTTGGCGGCATGAGTTCGTAATCCGGATCGGTATTTTTGTTAACCAGATAAAACTCTACCTCCGGCGCCACAACGGGTTTGAGCCCCGCAGCCTCGTACAAGCTCAGGACATAACGCAGCACGTTGCGAGTGGATAACGGATGCGGTTTACCCTCGGCGGTGTAGCAATCGGCGATGACCTGTCCGGTGGGTTCTCTTGCCCAGGGCACCATGCGCAAGGAGCTGGCATCGGGCCGCAAGAGCATGTCGGTATCGGTAGGCTCGACGAAATCCCAGTGGTCGTCGGTGTACTCCCCCGTGACCGTCTGGACCATTATGGACTCAGGCAGCTTGATTTCACGGCTGGCGGTAAACTGGTGCGCCGGAATGAACTTGCCCCGGGCGTTACCGGTCATATCGGGAACAAGGCACTCCACCTCGGAAATCTTGTGCTCTTTCAGCCACGCCTCGATAGTCGCCATGTCGGCGAGGGGCACGGGTGAGCCCCCTACAGCACGCTGAGGCGCATAGGCACCGGTTTTACTGAATGCTTCTTTATGACTGGGTTCACTCATAACGCCCCGCGGGCAACCAAACACCTGCACAGTATCGGATGGCATCCCGGTACCGGCAAGCGGCATAATGCCAGCTATGAATACGCCCGCTTCAGACCCGGCCCCGCGGCATTATCCGCCGAGTTGGTACGCTGCTTCAGCGCGATTACTGCCCCCCTTCGCGCCGCTTTGCGGCGAAATTCAAACGGATGTCTGCGTCATTGGCGGCGGGTATACCGGTCTCTCCACCGCTATCCACCTCCGAAAACAGGGGTATGAAGTGGTGGTGCTCGATGCCGAGCGCGTCGGTTGGGGCGCCTCGGGACGCAATGGCGGGCACGTGGGTACCGGCCAGCGGGCAGATCAAGCATCGATCGAGCAGTGGGTAGGTTTGGAGGCAGCCAAGGGATTATGGCAACTGAGTCTGGATGCTGTGCAGCGGGTCTGCGACCTGATTAATGAACATGACATTGATTGCGAATTGGGCTCAGGCAATCTGCACCTCGCTGCGAAGCGCAGTCATGCAGTCGAACTTCAGGATGAGCTGGAGCACCTGAGTACCACCTACGGCTACTCGCAGCTTTCTTATGTCTCGCGGGATGAGATCGGCGAGCTCACCAGCGCCAGGGGCTTTCATGGCGCGCTGTTGGATCGAGGATGCCGCCACTTACACCCGCTGAAGTATGCGCTGGGCCTCGCCCGTGCTGCTCACGAAGTAGGCGTGCAAATTTTCGAGGGAACTCATGGTCAGCCTGCGTCGGACGGATCGACAGGGGATGTCATTACGCCACAAGGACGTGTCAAAGCGCGTCATGTCGTGCTGGCCTGCAACGCTTATCTGGGCAAGCTGGTGCCGCGGCTGGCGGGCAACATCATGCCCATTAATAACTTTGTGATCGCCACGGAGCCACTGCCCTCGCATCTTTTGCCGCGGATTAACCGCGACAATCTATCCATGTCAGATACCTTGTTTGTCATCAATTATTGGAAGCTGTCAGAAGACGGCAGGCTGTTATTTGGCGGCGGCGAAAATTACTCGAGCCGCTTCCCAGCCGACATCAAAGCCTTCGTCAGACCCCACATGTTGAAGATCTATCCGGAACTGGCAGACATTCAGATTGACTATGGCTGGGGTGGAGCCGTGGGTATCACGCTAAACCGCATGCCCGATTTTGGCCGAATCGGTGACCACCTTTGGTATGCGCAGGGCTTTTCCGGCCATGGGGTGCCCACCGCCACGATGGCAGGACACCTGCTGGCAGAGGCCATCAACGGCGACTCGACCGGTTTTGATCTTATGGCTTCGGTGCCGACATACCGATTCCCCGGGGGAACGCTGCTCCGATGGCCCGGGCTCGTCGCAGGCATGTTGTTTTATAGTCTGCGCGACAAACTTGGCCGCTGACCGTGCTGAGTTCGGTGCGGACGGTATTCAAGCAGCTGCTCGTCCTAACCTGCGGCGTAGACCCGTCGGGTGCCCTGCTGCCCCCGTTTACCATGATTAATGGATATGCTGATTGTCTCATAATGAAATGCTGGGCTCGTGTTGGTCCGGCCCACAAAGTAGAGGTGCAGATATGATAGTGACACTGCGCGGCATTACCGCATTCTTTGGCTTCGCCCTGCTGATGCTGGGTTTGGGGTGGTGGGTTCACCCGGAGCCTGCCGCCCATTTGCTAGGGGCGACCTTACTCGACGGGTCGGGCCGAAGCACCCAAATTGGGGATTCTGGCGCTTTCTTTATTGGGTCAGGTGGTTTGCTGTTGTGGGGTGCGCTTCGGGCAGAAGCACAGATGGTTCTGGCGGGCGGGTGTCTCGTCGGACTGGTGGCACCGGGGCGTATAGTGGCCGCCGCAGCGCATGGGGCCGCATGGACAATACCGGAAATTGCCGGCGAGTGTATCGTCTTGGTAGTAGCGATCGCCACTGCATCGGCTATTCGCCGTCACCACAGTGATCGACTGTTTTATTAATTGATGAAGCGTTGAATGCTATTGGCCAAACTGAAATCGTTACTGGGTAGCGACTCGCCTTCTGCGACGACTAACCCACGCGACCCGCTTGAGCTCGCCAGTGCTGCGTTGCTGATGGAAGTGGCGCGCGCCGATTTCGCAACTGATGAAGTTGAACTCAACGCCATCCGCTCTTTGCTGGTAAAACACTTTTCACTCACCAACGAAGAAGTTGCAGACCTTACAGCGGATGCCGCCGAGCGAGTCGACGCCGCCACCTGCTTGTTTGAATTCACGCGCCTTATCAACGATCAGGCATCAATGGAACAAAAATACCGTTTGATCACATTGATGTGGCAGGTCGCGTTGGCCGATGAGAACCTGAGTCACTATGAGGAACACCTGATTCGTAAAGTCGCTGATTTGCTTTACGTGAGCCACAACGACTTTCTCGTCGCCAAGCGCAAAGCACAGAGTGCTATGCAGTGAAGTCATCTCACAGGCGCGGCCGTCAACGGCAACGCTAGCGGAAACCGCCAGACTATTGGCCACGGGCGCTAATCAAACACCCCAGTATGATGAGCCCCGTACCTAGGAGGGTGCGCGCACTCACGGGCTCCGCGAAAAACCACCAGCCCAGTATCGCCGCCCAGATAAATGCCGTGTATTCCACAGATACAAGCCGCTGCGCCTCGGCCTGACTGTAAGCGTGGGATACCAGGATCAGGGAAGTCACTGCGAGCAAAGCTGCCAAAGCAGCGCCTCCCCAGTGTGCCGGCTCTGATGGCACGACAACCAGCAGCGGTGCCACCAGCAGCAAAATCAGAAACACAATCCAGTTTTGGTAAAACGCGATCTCCAGTGGTTTGGCAATTAACGCCTGCATCCGTTGCAAAATCAGGTTGACGCCGTACAGCACCGCCGAGAGCAAGATGGATAGCATTCCCAATAGATCGCTCCCCTGATGCGATGCCAGCACCTCCCCCCCCACCACCGTCATCACCCCGCCAAAACCCAGCGCGGCGGCGAGCTTGGCGTTGGCGCCCACGTGCTCACCTAACATCGGTACAGCAAGGAAGAGTGTGACAATGGGGGCCACAAATGACAGGCCAATTGCCTGGGCCAGGGGGACCCGAGTCAGACCAAAGAAAAACAGATACGCCATGACCGCGGTGAGGGCAGCGCGGATAAAGTGCAGTTTAAGTACGCTACTCGCCACTCTCTGCGGCCGCGTGGGCAGATACAGCACGGAAACCAGTAACGCCCCCATCGCCATGCGCCAGAACATGGCGTTGAAAGCCCCCAACGCGAGCGCTTGCGCTTTCATCACCGCATCCATTGCAGAGAACAGCATGATGCCCAGCGTGGCGATAAAGAACACGTAGCGAATATCTTGGGTAGGCGGTTTCACAGGCCGCACTCCCATGGAAGGCCGAGGCTCAACACGCGCACCATGGGCTCAAACAGGTTCCACGAAAAACCCGGTCTTTTTATCTCCGGCTTCCGTATACACGGGCTCACCACGCTCTACCAAATAAGCTTGATTGGTGCTGCTGACAATCCCCACACCTCGCAGCAAACCAGCCATGCGCTCGTAATAAGGGTGTTCAAAGTGCGCGACCAGACTGTCGCTATCCTCCCACAACTCATAGACCTGCATTCGTGTTGGAATAGCGGGGTCGGGCGCAAAACAATAATCATGACAACCCGGCTCCTCCTCTCGAGTCAGACGCTGTACGTCGGCAGTCAGCGCCACCGCCTGGTCTCGATCGGCCTCGCTGCCAAACTCAAGTGCTGCGACAACAATGATCATAAACGTACTCTCCTCAACAGATCTCGCAGGCGATCACAAAAGCGCCGCGAGACATGCGTTTGGCAAACGTATTGCTCGTTCACTAAACCCACCGCGCCATTAGTTCACACCAAGCCAGCCCAATAAAGCGGTTAACAGCATCAAATACATGCCCGGCATTTTTAAAAGCGGCGCATGTCCCATCGCGCTCAACAACAGGAACAGGGCGGCACCCAGTGCATTTCCCATCAGAATCGGATAACTCAACAACGCCAGCTCAGGTTTCATGGCGACGCAAATCAAGGTCGCGCCACTAACCACAAGAAAAATCGTAAACATATGCCAGGAAACCAGGCTCACCGATTGCATTAGCGGCATCAGGTGACTCTCGGTTATATGGCTCATGTAGAGCTTTCCGCCAAACCAGCCGTGAAAAACTGCACCGCCAAAGGCAATCAGCGCAGCGAGTATTAACAATAGCGAGTCCATCTCAGGCCTCCTTGCAATAGGGGTTTATTTGACGTGGATTTACGCCCGTGCCTCAAGACATCTCGTCCGGCGGACGTTGAGCGATGCGCCAAGGCGCCAGTCGGAAACTACCCGTCTGTCGCCGCAGCCAGAGGGCGACCAAAAACCAGACCATCAGTAGGTAAGGCGTGTCCGAGATCAAGTCCAGCGCCCAAGCGCGTTCATCGGCCATGCCCGCAGCCGCTTGCTGGGGACTCAGGACCAGACCCTGCGCGAGGGAGACAACAATCGGAATAAATTTGAGTACCGCAGCGACGGCCAAACCGAAGTTGGCCCACGCCAACACTGCCCATCGATTAGGCACTCGTGAAGCGCACCATAAGATTATTGGCCGGCATTGGGGTAATGTCCTGACATGCAAAGCCGCAAACGGTAGCCGCATCAATCACCGCCTCCAGATCCCGTACCCCCCAGCGCGCATCTTGTGCTCTCAGTTGCTCATCAAAGGCCGCATTCGACGGTGCCGTGTGCTCACCATCGCGCTTAAAGGGTCCGTATATCACAACTGGAGACTGACTCTGAAGAATTCTCGACGCGCCGGCAAAAAGCGCCTCGGCGCATTCCCAGGGCGCGATATGAATCATATTAATATTGACGATCGCACTGACTGGCTCCGGTAGCACGGACTCCTCTACTGACCAAGGCAGATCCAGAACATCCAAATATTGGGGCGGCAGCAACTTCAGGGCGTCAATCTCTTCCGACCAGGCGGCAATTGACGCTAAATTAGCGCGGTCGAGGTCAGTGGGTAACCACCATCGCGGGCTGAGCCGAGGCGCAAAAAACGCAGCGTGCTGCCCGGTGCCTGAAGACACCTCCAACACGGTGCCCTCTGGGGGAAGCCAGGTTTGCAATACCGCCAAAATTGCCTCGCGATTGCGTTCGGTGGCAGGCGCATATCGCTTGGTCATCCAAGCCACCGACCAGCCAGGCGCCATCGCCCGCGCTTAATCTCAGACGCTTGCGGATATCCATCTCCCGTGCCGAGATGCCTCTTGAGCCTCACTCACCACCCGCAAAAAAAATCGCCAGCGTAGGAATCAACAAAACCAAACCCCCGGCGATCAGTAAGAGCACCTCTAGGCGCCCCCGCCATTTAGGTTGTTCATTATTGGGTTCATGAGACGCGTTATCTGTCATGAATTGTGCCTCGCGCTAACCACTCCATAATGAGAGCCGGCATGCCGCGGTGCAAGACCCTTTGCACAGGAGCACAGCGGATGCTTTGTGTCACATATTGATGCCAACGACGATATCGATGCTTTGGGAAAACGGTCTACACTGTGGCCTGCAGAGCGTGACGTACCTGATAGGAGGCCCCATGTTAACGAGACTCAGATTACCCATCATTATTGCAGCAGGGGCTATCGCCAGCGGCGCCCACGCCAACGTGGTTGTCGACATGTCTCAGGTGTCAGACTACACGCAATATCAAACCGACTTGCAGCAATGCGAAGGTTTGGCAGTGCAAAATCAGCCCGACGCGCCGCAGCGAGAGAGCGTTGCGGGGACTGCCGTTAAAGGCGCCGCCGTCGGTGCTGCGGCTGGTGCGGTCAGCGGTGGGTCAGGCTCGAAAGCAGCAAAAAAAGGGGCCGGAGCGGGCGTGATTTTGGCCGCAGGCAGGAACAGCCGCGAAAGACGTGAAGCGAGCGCCAATGCCACCGCGCAAAAAGACCAGATCGTCAAGAATTGCATGCGTGGCCGGGGATATAACGTACTTAACTAGTCGGCTTTCAACCGCCAAACAAATTGCCTGAGCCGCACGGGAAGACGCTGGCACCACTGGCGGAACGCTGCCCGGATTTGCCGTGATGCACCTAACTGATGCGTGGCTGACGCGGCGGCAATGGGCAGGCTACGGCACCAACTCTTGATATGACTGACTAAAAGCAGCGACCGCCTTGTCGAGATCGTCGCGCGTATGCCCTGCCGATATCTGCACCCGTATTCGCGCCTTCCCCTGGGGTACCACCGGGTAGAAGAAGCCGATGGCGTAAATACCCAGTTGCAGCAACCGCTCTGACATCTGCTGCGCCACTACAGCGTCTCCCAACATCACCGGGACGATAGGATGATCACCCTCGGGCACGGCAAAGCCGTTGGCCTGCATTTGCTCCCGAAAATAGCGGGTATTGTCATGGAGCCGGTCGCGGAGCGCGGTTGAGGCCTCCAGCATGTCGAGCACCTTCAGCGAAGCTGCACATATCGCCGGCGCCAGGGTGTTAGAGAAAAGATAAGGGCGGGAGCGCTGGCGCAGGATATCTATGATTTCCTGTCGGCCCGCGGTGAAGCCGCCGGATCCACCGCCCAATGCTTTGCCAAAGGTGCCGGTGATAATGTCCACGCGACCCATGACACCACAATACTCATGCACACCCCGACCACTGGCACCCATAAAACCCGTCGCATGGCAGTCATCGTGATGAACCATGGCGCCGTATTCATCGGCCAGATCACAAATGGCGCCCAGCTGCGCAATGGTGCCGTCCATCGAGAACACGCCATCGGTAGTAATCAGAATCCGTCGCGCGCCTGCCGCGCGCGCCTCCCGCAATTGAGTGGCGAGATCGTCCATGTCATTGTTTTTGTAGCGATAGCGCTTGGCTTTACACAGCCGAACGCCGTCAATAATCGACGCATGGTTGAGTTCGTCTGAGATCACCGCATCCTCGGGTCCCAAAATCGTCTCGAATAACCCGGTGTTGGCGTCAAAACAGGCCGCATAAAGAATCGTATCCTGCATACCGAGGAAGTCGCTGACGCGGCGCTCGAGGGTCTTATGAATACCTTGGGTGCCACAAATAAAGCGTACCGAGGCGGCGCCAAAACCCCACTCCTGCAAGCTGTCGCTGGCAGCCTGCATCACTTCGGCGTTGTTGGCGAGACCGAGATAATTATTGGCGCACATATTGACCACATTGGCGCCACCCTCAAGCGTGATGTCATTTTTCTGCTCAGAAGCAATAACGCGCTCGGTCTTCCACAAACCGGCGGCCTTGATCTCGGCGATCTCCGCAACATAGCTCTCTTTAGCGGCTTGAAAACTCATGTCAGTCCTTCCAGTCCAGAATCACTTTGCCCGATTGCCCCGAGCGCATGATGTCGAACCCTTGCTGGAAATCGGTGTAGTGGAAGCGATGGGTAATGATCCGCTCGATCGGCAACCCGCTTTGGATCATCATCACCATCTTGTACCAGGTCTCATACATCTCTCGGCCATAGATGCCTTTGATGTTGAGGCCCTTGAATACAACATCGGTCCAGGAAATACCGGTGTCATCCGGCATGATGCCCAACATGGCGATGCTGCCGCCATTGATCATTTTGCTCAGCACATCGCGAAACGCGTTAGGTGAACCTGACATCTCAAGACACACGTCGAACCCTTCGAGTATGCCCAGACTCTCCATAAAGTTGCGGGTGATTTCCTGCTTGGCAACGTTGATGGGCTGCACCTTGGGTACGATGCGCTTCGCTAGATCCAGACGGTATTCGTTGACGTCTGTGAGGATCACGTTGCGAGCCCCGCAGTGCCCCGCCACCATGGCCGCCATAATCCCGATCGGACCCGCCCCGGTGATAATCACATCCTCACCGACCATGTTGAACGAGAGCGCGGTATGAACAGCGTTGCCATAGGGATCAAAAATACTGAGTAGATCGGTGGGAATGTAAACGTTTGGACGAAAAACATTGGCAGCAGGAATCACCAGATATTCCGCAAAGGCGCCGTCACGATTAACACCCACGCCCTGTGTATTGGGGCAAAGATGCAATCTGCCCGCCAAGCAGTTACGGCAACGACCACAGACAATGTGCCCTTCACCCGAGACAATATCGCCCACCTGTAAGCCCGTCACATTGGCCCCGAGCTCCACAATCTCGCCCGCGTACTCATGTCCCGCCGTCATCGGGACCTGAATGGTTTTTTGGGCCCACTCGTCCCAGTTGTAAATATGAATATCGGTGCCACAGATGGCGGTTTTGTGGACTTTAATCAGGACCTCATTGCCACCCACCTCGGGAATAGGGACATCCTCGAGCCAAAGTCCTTCCTGCGCATGTTTTTTAACGAGAGCCTTCATGGCAAAAGCCATCCAATATCTTGGGTTTAATGGCCTTTTTATGCGCGATTAGGGCTTTTGGATGCCTTTAATGAAAAATTTTTCCGCTCCGCGCTGGGGTTTCAACCGGCCCTCTGAGAAAGTGCTGACACGTGAGCTGAAAGCAGCATCAAGCCGCAACCCGCGCACCGCAGACAAGGTGCACGGCGACCGCCAATTCAGGCCCTTATTTGGGTTCTATCATCAGATACGAAACGACCGTATCGCCAATGTTAAGCACCTCATGCCATGCGATGCCTTCGCTGGAAAAATAGCTGCCAGTTTGCAGGCTCGCCTCGCGGGTGCCCGTGGCATCAGTAATCCGCATTGTCCCGCCCGACAGGGCATAACCAAAGTGCTTGGGATGAAAGTGGCGCTCATGACCGACGCCTGGGGGGAAAGTGCAGCGGAATACTCGTATCTCTGCGCTTTCACTCAGTGTCTCGCAGACGCGCTGCCCCCGCCATCCTGCTACCACCGGATCGGGCAGATTTTCGGCCATCGCCGACATGGCGGATAAGGCGAAACAGACGGGCATTGCGCGCCAATAAGCTTTATCGGTGCATCGATGCATGACCCTTAACTCGTTGCCAACGTGCAGCTCGCCTGCATCCACCGGAGATTAATGCCGATTCGCTCGACGGAGGGATCAGCCCACGCATAAGAGACCGCGCGATCTTCGCCCGGCCGATGCGCATCGATCAGGCGGTCGGAATCATCGGGAATATGGATGGTCTGCCGAATGGCATTGTTTTCATAATCAGGGCGAAACGAATAAAGCCTCTGACGATAAATCTCACTGGCGTCATCATTCAGGTGTTGTTGAACATAAAAAACGTGATCGCCAAAAGCCGGTAATTGAGCAGAGGCGAATACGTAATGACTTCTTTTATGTCGCGCCCCCTCATCAATGCCCTGCTCTCCCTCAAAA
The DNA here is from genome assembly GCA_038112515.1 of Luminiphilus sp. Lineage (GTDB taxonomy): Bacteria > Pseudomonadota > Gammaproteobacteria > Pseudomonadales > Halieaceae > Luminiphilus. The sequence goes on along the minus strand of JAYNNB010000040.1, from coordinate 2,548 downwards.
TATACCTGCTCCTGATTGTCATACACTCCCGGGAACCACTCCATCATGATGCGGAAATCCTTGTTCAGAATGGCCGCCTCATCGGCATGAGTACTCGCTGCGAAGAAACTGAGTAACAGCCAGAGCGATCTCGTCATTGATTGTCTCCATCCGGGTGAGCGCCACCGCGGCTTGCCGCGATGCGTTTTATGACCACAGCATGGCATTCCTTCAAAGTGCCCGCCAGTGGCATTCAGGTGGCGATGTCTAACTTTTATCGGAGTCTGCCCTCGTTAAACCTTGCGACTCTCCAATGGCAGATTGCCAATCGACGCAATTACACATAGGTTTATATCAGCATCGCGTTTACTCATGTGACCCATTAGCAAAGCTGTGGCGGAACGTGCGCACTCCAACATAAATAAAAACGAGGCCCGAAAATGAAACCACTCGAAGGCATCACCATCCTCGAATTTTCTACCATGATCACCGCCGCGCTGGCGAGCATGATGCTGGCGGAACAAGGTGCGAGAGTGATCAAGGTAGAGCCGACAGACGCCGGGGACCCGATGCGTTACATCGGTGCGCGCAAGGGGAGCATCTCGTCGCTCTTTGCAGGCTGTAACCGCGGCAAGGAATCCGTTGCTATTGATCTCAAATCTGAGGCAGGCCAACAAATCATCCACGAGATGATGCCGCAGGTAGACGTGGTGATTCACAATTTCCGCCCCGGCACGATGGAGACACTCAACCTCGATTTCGCGACGCTGCAAGCCATCAATCCGCGGCTGATTTTCATGGCGATATCAGGTTTTGGTACCGAGGGCCCTCTGCGACGCGCTCCTGCTTATGACCCCATTATTCAAGCGCAATGCGGTATGGCGGCAACGCAAGGCAGCGACGACTCTCCGACTTTTATCCGCTCACTCCTCTGCGACAAGATCACGGGTTACACAGCCTGCCAGGCGGTCACCAGTGCACTGTTTGCCCGCGAGCGAACCGGCCAGGGTCAGTCGATCGACCTTTCAATGCTGGATTCCGGGCTGTTTTTCATGTTCCCCGATGGATTTCAGAACCATGCACTGCTCGACGAGGATGCCATTCCCGGCGGCCTCTTGATCGATATGCTCTACGACCTCACGCTGACCAAGGATGGCGGCATCACCGTCGCGGCGGCTAACCAGGAGATGCAGGGTCGCATGCTCAGCGCCATCGGGCTCTTGCATCTTTTAGGGGATGAGCGCTTTGACACCATGGTCAAGCTTGTCGAGAACCTGCACATTTTTCGGGGTCTGGTCGCAGAAAAATGTCTCGAATACACGAGCGATGAGCTACTGGCACTGCTGCGAGAGGTCGAAGTGCCCTGCGCCAAATGCTTGACCCGTAATGAGGTGCTGGCTCAAGAGCAGCTCGAGGCCAACGACAGCGTCTCGATCGTTGAGCATCCTCACTTGGGGAAACTGCGTATCGTGAAGGCGCCTCCTCGCTTTGGCGGTGAGCGACTGGAGCCTTCGCGGCCCACCCCGGCGCACGGTGAGCACACTGACTCCGTACTGAAATCTTTTGGCGTGGCAACTGACCGCATTGACGCACTTAAATCAAACGATGTGCTCGGCTAAAAACAAATGCCGAGATACGGCGTTCGTTAGAGATCGAAAACCGACATAATCATCTCTTTATACGCGTCGGGGCCCGACACGGAATACGGCCCGCGGTAGCCGTACCAAGCGACAGAGCCGGAAGCGTCGATGGCAGTTGCCAAGGTGAAAAAGCCTGACTCTTCCCAAGCAGTGAACCAACCCAGCGTCAGTACGGTAGTTGCGACTCCCTGCGCAATACTCTCAGCTGCCGTCACTCGCTGCCCGTCAGTCACCATAAAGATCACGACCTGATTTTCTGCCAATCCAAGCGCGGCGAGCTCTTTTGCATGAAGCTCATGCGCCTCAGCATCGACATCAATGCCTCGGGCAATGCGCCTGAGGGTGGCAATGTAAGCCTCTCTCGCTGCGGGGGAGAGTTCTGGGGCCGCATAAATATCGCGAATATCGGCAACACTTTGACCCGATGCGGGGCGCACCTGTGCGCCGGCAGTCGAGAGCGCAACCTCGACGGTATTGAAGCCTTTCGATCGTAGTAAATTAGCGACGTCTGCGAGCGCCGACTCTTCCTCTGCGGAGCAAAGTCGCGCGTTGTATTCTTGGTCCAGCTTAGCCTCTGTTGTGTTATCCAGAACTGAACAATCCTGAACCAAAATGATATCGAAAGCCGCGGGGCCGCCATAGGCGTCAACTGTCTGATCAAAGGACTGTGCTAACCCCGGTTGCGTCCAGAGCAACATCCACCCCAGGCAAGCGGTCAGACTTCGTTTTAATAACTTCGACATAACTGCTCTCTTTTTTAGTGCTCCGCCCCATCATACCGAACTGGGATTGGGGTTCACTGCGCGGTAAACCCCCCGTCGACACTGAGCACCGCACCCTGACATAAACTGGAATCCTCGGACGCAAAGAACAGAATGGCGCCCGCCACCTCCTCCGCGGTCCCCATGCGTCCAATGGGCATCACCCCG
>JAYNNB010000039.1:0-16687 GCA_038112515.1 Luminiphilus sp. | reverse complement strand
GGTCTCGACCCTGCTCATCAAACTCGCCCACCACCCGGGGACGGCTTCCGACCGGGTAGTTGTAAAGCTGAGAGGTCAACTGATCCTCAATAATGGAGCGCTTTTCTTCAACCACCAGAATCTCTTCGAGACCCTCAGCAAAATCGTGTGTCGTGCGAGGTTCCAATGGCCAGGGCATACCTACCTTAAATACTCTGATGCCGATTTCAGCGCCGATGGCTTCCGTAATGCCCATATCCTCGAGCGCCTGCATAACGTCGAGGTACGCCTTGCCCGAGGTGATGATGCCAAAGCGGGCATTGGGGCTATCCTGCACAACACGGTTGAGGCGGTTGACCCGAGCGAACTCACGAGCCGCATAGATCTTATATTTGTTGAGCCGAAGCTCCTGCTCCAGCGGTTTATCGGGCCATCGGGCATGAACGCCATCGGCGGGTAGTTCGAATGCTTCCGGGATAATAATTTCGATGCGATCAGAATCGATATCAGCGGAAATCGCTGAATCCATATTCTCTGTGATGGCCTTCAGTCCGACCCAGCAGCCTGAATATCGAGACAGCTCCCATCCAAAAATGCCGAGATCCAGTACTTCCTGCACGTTCGCGGGAGCCAAGACGGGCACAGAGGCTCCCATGAACATGTGTTCCGATTGGTGGGGCAGGGTGGAGGATTTGCAGGCGTGGTCGTCTCCGGCGACTGCGAGCACGCCACCGAAGCGAGACGTGCCAAAAGCGTTGGCATGTTTGATCACGTCCATACTGCGGTCGACGCCCGGGCCCTTGCCATACCACAGGCCAAACACACCATCGAAGCGCGCGCCGGCAAAAAGCGGTGTTTGTTGGCTACCCCACACCGCTGTGGCGGCTAGCTCCTCGTTGACGCCGGGCTGGAAGTGAATGTGATGAGCATCGAGGTGCTCCGTTGCGTTCCACATGGCCTGATCCACTCCGCCTAGTGGGCTACCGCGATATCCCGATACGAAGCCGGCCGTATTTAGTCCTCGCTTGCTGTCCCGCTGGCGTTGCAGGATGGGGAGTCGAACCAGCGCCTCGATGCCCGTCATGTAGGCGGTGTCGTGGTCGTGGGTGTATTTATCGTTGAGCGATACCTTGCGTAGCGCTGGCCGTTCGATCTTTCCCATGGGCCTTCCAGCATTTCTAGGCGGTGACCTCGCTATTATGGAAAGTCTCGCGAGAATTATTTATTTTGAATTTGTTGTTAAACGGAAAAATGAAGATAGATTATTCTTAATATGATTTATATAAGGAATAAAAATGCATGGAAATTGACTCGCTCGATAAAAAGCTGTTGTCGGTACTGCAGACGGATTCGGATATCAGTACTTCCGCGTTGGCCGAGCAACTGCATATTTCTCAATCGCCCTGTTGGCGGCGTATCAACCGATTGGAAGAAGCCGGGATCATTCACAAAAAGGTGGCACTGCTCGACAGAGAAGCGCTCGGCATTGACGTTGTGGTATTTGCGACCGTCAATCTGACCCAGACGGGTAGGCAAAATTTGCTCGAGTTCGAAAGAATGATCGAAGGTCACCCTGAGGTGCTTGAGTGCTATACCATGACCGGCATCTGGGATTATGTGCTCAAGATAGTGACTAGAGATGTCCGACACTATGAAGACTTTGTGCGAAATACACTCAGCGCCAGCGATTTGATCAGAGAATTGCACTCACATATTGCAGTGACAGAGATCAAGAACACCACAGCCTTACCCCTCGAGACGCAGATGGACTGAGAGAGCAGTGACCCAAGCTAAACGCCCCCATGACGTCACTGGGTGCCCCCACAGCATTGACGATGTGGATCTTTTTGCCGAGGGCGCTCAGGAGCACTGGTACGACGCCTACCCGATTTTGCTACGGGATGACCCGGTGCATCGGCTGCCGGGACAGGGTCTCACGCCCGCGACGGATGCCTTCATCCTGAGCCGCTATGACGATATCAACCGGGTAGTAAAGGATCCGGTCCGGTTTACGCCCATCACCTCTCTGATGCTCGAGCAAATCGCGGCTGCTGAGACTCCTCCCGAAGAGATGGATTACATCAATATGATGATGGTCTCGATGCTCACCTTGAGACCTACCATCGAGTTATGGCGTGCGCACAGGAAGGAGCTGACTGACCCCTGGGTGGGCCCCGGCGCTGAGCGTCATCGGTCCATGATTACTGAGCAAGTAGACGACTTGATTGATGGCTTCCCTAGCGAAGGAGAGGTCAACTTTGTGCAGGCTTTTGCGCGGCCCTTACCCCAACAGGTGATGGCGCGGGTGTTGGGTTTTCCTGTCGAGGATATCCCTCAACTCGCCGCTTGGGGCGAAGCGCAGGTGATGCCTTTCGTCTACGGCAAGGGGCACCTCAACCATCTGACTGAGCAACAATTGAAGTCGCAGTTTGCTCAGCTTGAGGGCTTTAAAGAATACGTTCAGGACACCGTGAAGCGAAAGCGTACCCAGCCGGGTGACGACATGATCAGCTTTTTGACTCAGGTATCGTTCCAGGCGCTGGATCGCAAGTTAACCGACCTTGAAATCAATGGCATTGTGTACGCGATGGTGCTCGGTGGTCTTGAGACGACCCAGTATGCGCTGGAACAGCAGGCCCAATTGATTTGCGATCGTCCCGGGCTTTTTGAGGCGCTCAAAGCCGACACGAGTTTGCTACGCACTTTTATCGAGGAGTCACTGCGTTTGCGCGCGCCCACTCAGGGACTGTCTACCCGAGTGACCAGTCAGGATGAAGTGTTTGGCGATGTCGAAGTGCCCAAGGGATCTGTACTCCATCTCCGCTGGGCAGCCGCGAATATCGACCCCGAGGAATTTGAGTGTCCTATGGAGCTCAAGCTCGACCGCAAAGCGGCGAGCCGGCACCTCTCTTTCTCCGCCGGTCCGCGGGTTTGTCCGGGTGCTGGGATTTCACGTCTCGAGCAGCAAGTCGCCTGGCTGCGCTTGCTGGAGCGGATCGACAACCTGAGTTACGGCGCAGAGAACCCCTTTTTACACCAGCCGGGCATTATGCTCGGCACCCTGGAATTGAATCTGCGTCTTCGCAAGACCGCTTGAGAATTGGGAGTCATTAGTTATGGCAACGATCCTTGCACACATTGAAATCAAACCCGGAACCGAAACCCAGTGGGAAGCGATCATGTCCGATATGGTCAGTCAGACTTTTGCCCATGAGGAGGGTGTGCTGCGCTACGAATATTTCAAGGGTCAAAGTCCGCTGCATTATTACTGCTTGCTGTCTTTCGAGGACAAAATGGCCTTTTACGTTCATCAGGCCTCGGATTATCACGAGGGACATGACTTTGCATCGGTATTGGCGGATTTCACGCTGGAGTATCTAGACCCTGTGAAGGGTGCCTGTGCATTGCCGCCCACAGTGAATTCTCCTTTGCCATCCGATGCGACCGATGCATTGCGAGCCGCCGAGGCCCTATTCCCCATCAACGTGGCCGCTTGGTGGTCAGATCGAGCCTAGGGCAGCTTTTACTTCGCGGTGAATTCGATGTGCAATGCTTTCATTGCCCGCAGCAGGTAGTGGGGGTGGTAGCTGAAATCATTCTTGCCTTCTGCAAACCACATCGAATCAATCCGATCGATCAGCGCCCGAAAAGACCAATAAAGCTCGCGTCGTGCCAGGGGCGCTCCCAGGCAGTGATGCTTCCCAGAACCAAATGCCATATGGCCTCCGGCATGCGGTCGCTCAAGGTCGAGCACATCGGGCGATTCAAAACGCCGTTCGTCCCGATTCGCGGCGGCGAAGCGGATGTTGATCAGGCTCCCCGCGGGAATGGTCACGCCACTGAGCTCGACGTCCTTTGCCGTGGCGCGCATCAAGCTTTGCACCGGCGATTCCAATCGCAGCACTTCTTCGATAAACACTTTGAGGTACTGATCGGGGTCAGACTTTAACTGCTCCCACGCCAGCGGGTTTTCAATCAGGAGCTTGACCCCCGCAGAGATCGCGTTGGTCGTGGTCTCGGACCCGCCGACAAAGGTGTCAGCCATCATTTCGGCGTGCAACTCATTGTCGTTCATGGGGCGTCCCCATTCCTCGATGACCGTATTCACCAGTGCGCTCAGGAGTGAGTCATCCGGTTTTTGCCGCAGTCGTTCAAAAATCGGCTGAAAATAGTGCTGCGCTTCGATTTCCTTGCGCACCGAAGCGAGTTCCTCCTCTTCGGACTGCATCAAACTGATGCGATGAAAAAAAGCCTCCGTCCAAGACTTGATTTGCCAAATGTCACTGGGGTTGGCGCCCATCTGTTTACCAATGATTAATAAGGGCAGCGGAATCGCAAATTGCTTTACCCATTCACAGTGCCCGTCATCAATAAAGTCATCGATGAGCCGAAAGGCCAGATCCCGCACCTCATCTTCCAGCGCCTCAATTTTTTTTGGGCGAAACGCGTCGTTGAATACCGCTCGCACCGATTTATGGTCCGGATCATCTCGGCCGTTTAGGGTTTTTGCCGGTACCCATCCCTCTTGCTGGAAGGTTTCGTGTACCGCGCGCGCCCGCGGGCTCGGTTCCGTAGCATCGGTCAGGTAAGCCGTCTCGTTTGTAAAGTGCTCGGTGTCGGTCAGGATCTGTCGCACATCTTCGAAACGCGTGATGACATACATGCCGGTTGCCGGGCATTGGTAGACCGGTGCCTCATCCCTCAGGGTTTTGTAGGCTTGATAGGGGCACTGCTGGGTCTCGATATCAAAGAGATTCACTTCGCTAACGGATTTTGGATTCATCGTTCATCCAGATTATTGAGACGCTTTGGGTCTAAACTATATTGTCTGCGGGGCTTGCTGAGAACCCGCAGAGCGTTTTTGTCACCCTCGTCACTTTCGCGAACACCATGAAAACTTCGGGTTACACTGTCCGGTCCCGAGAGCATGTTCGAGACAGCCAATGAGCAACCACAGTATTCCCTGTACCCACACCGGTAGCTTGCCCAGACCAGACTCACTGGTGCAGCTGATGTTTGCGGTATCAGACGGGATCCCCGTCGATCAGGGCGCGCTAGAAGAGAGTATAGAGGCGTCAATCGGCGAGGTCGTGCAGCGTCAGATCGACGCTGGGGTTACCGTCATTAATGACGGCGAAATGTCGAAACCCTCTTATGCGACTTACGTCCAGGATCGTCTTTCCGGTTTTGGTGGGGAGACGGTACAGAATTACTTTTTCGAAGATCTGCAGGATTTCCCCCGGAGTGCCGAGATGGTAGCGGGTAACCCCGGTCGGCGTAAGCGCAAAGCACCCAGCTGCACCGAGGCGATCACCGTGATTAACGCGCAAGCAGCCGTTGATGACATGGTGGCGCTGGTTGCGGCCGCCAAAGCGCGAGGTCATGACCAGATTTTTTCCAGCGCAGCCTCGCCGGGAGTGATCTCTCTATTTTTTAACAATGACTTTTATCCGAGTCACGAGGAATACGTATTTGCCATTGCCGAAGCGATGCGCCATGAGTATGAGGCCATTGCGGATGCGGGTGCGGTCGTACAGCTTGACTGCCCCGATCTGGCTATGGGGCGCCATTCGGCCTATGCCAGTCAGGACCTGGAGACCTTCCGTAAGACCATTGCCATCAATATAGCAGCGCTCAATCATGCTGTTCGAAACATCCCGGAGGAACAGTTGCGCATGCATTTGTGCTGGGGAAATTATCCCGGTCCCCATCATCATGATGTGCCGATCAGTGACATCATCGATATTGTATGGACAGCCAAGCCCCAAACGGTGCTGGTTGAGGGCGCTAACTCGCGCCATGCGCATGAGTGGGCAGTACTGAAAGAACTGGGGGTGCCCGCCCACAAGAAGTTGTGCCCCGGACTGATCGAGCCCCAATCCAACTATATTGAGCACCCAGAACTGGTCGCGCAACGGTTGGGCCGATGGGCGGAAGTGGTTGACCCCGAGCGTTTGATGGCGGGTGTCGACTGCGGGTTTTCGGTGCACGTGGGTAGCACCAGTATCGATCCCGATGTCGCCTTTGCGAAATTGGGTGCCCTTGCCGAGGGATGTGAAATTGCGTCCAAGCGGCTTTTCGCCTAGCGAGCGGCATTTAAGCATCGTTGTCGAGTCGTCTGAGCGACCCGACCGCAGCATGATAAGGGAGTTCTATGGCTAGCCCCTTGCCACAGCATCCGCAACTGCGAGGTAACTTTGCGCCCATTAATTTCGAGGCGGCGTATCGAGATCTTGTCGTTGAGGGCACGCTGCCTGAGGGGCTCTCGGGATCGCTTTATCGCATAGGTCCCAACCCCAAGTTTGCACCTTCGCAGGGCTACCATTGGTTTTTTGGTGCGGGCATGGTGCACGCCTTTCATTTTTCGGGCGGTCGCGTTGATTACGTCAATCGTTGGGCGCGCACACCCAAATTCGAGGCAGAGTGGGCCGCTGGCGGCAGTTTGCCGATGAGTTTTATGACCGATCCAGAGACCGGCGCGATCCAGTCAGATCGCCGTAACGGCCTGGCCAACACGCATATTGTTTGGCACGCCGACCAACTCCTGGCGCTGGAGGAGGGTAGTCACCCGTTCTCCCTCGCGCCTGACACATTGGATTCACTGGGTTATGGGCATTATGCAGACGACATTGCGGGGCCGATGACGGCGCACCCCAAGATTGATCCACTGACCGGCGAATTACATGGCTTTGGGTATATGTCCGACGCCATGGGGAGTCCGGCAATGACTTATCATGTCGTGGATGCGCAAGGCCGTGTGAAACGCTCCGATACGTTTACCGCGCCCTACGCGGCAATGGTCCATGACTTTGCGGTGACCCGGGACTATGTGTTGTTCCCGATATTTCCGCTGACCTTTGATCTCGCCAGAATGGCGGACTTGGGGTCTCCATTTGCGTTCGAATCGTCGGCGGGGGCTTTCATCGGCGTTCTCGAACGAGATGCGCCAGTGAGCCAGATCCGCTGGATCGAGGCACCTGTCTGCTTTGTTTTCCACTACCTCAACGCCTGGAATGAGGGTGGCTTGATTACCTTTGATGCGATCGATTTTCCGGTCGCACCCAATTTCCCCGATATCAATGGCCAGTTGCCCCGCTTTGAGGACGCCCAAGGCAAACTTACGCGCTGGAAGCTTGATTTACGAACCGCGCAAATCGACCGGGAGGTTATCTGGGATGTGTCGAGTGAATTCCCTCGGATCGATGATCGTTATGCAATGGCGCAACATCGACACGGGTTTCTTGCCACCGCCTCTACCCGTCAGCGTGGCGATGGTGGCCTGTTTCATGAGATCAGCCACTTTGATTTCAACACGGGGAACCAACAGACGTGGGATGCCGGCGTTGGCAATGGCGTTTCCGAACCGGTGTTTGTCGCCAGCGGAAAAACTGAGGGCGAGGGCTGGTTATTGGCCACCGTGTATGATGCCGAACGCCACGCCTCGTCTTTGGCGGTGCTGGATGCGCTGGCGGTCGCCGACGGCCCAGTCGCGACCGCGCACCTTGATCATCGTATCCCCTTTGGATTTCATGGCAGTTGGCGGCAGTCATCCTAGCCTTGACCCCTGCCGGGTAACCTATCCTTGATGAGTTGAGCCCCGCGGGCTGTGGCCGGGTGCTGGCCCTCTTGAATCTGGCTGTTTCTGCTGGCTAGCCCGTCGCGCCAGCCTGCGATGGACGCGAAAACTCCCCGAAAACCACCCTCTCCCACGGCTACTGCCCCGGCGCCTGCCCTGCAGTCGGCTTTTTTCTCTGAGGGCACGCCTAAAAGCCCTTGCAAAATATAAAAAATGGAATAAGGTTATTCCAATAAGATTTAACGCCGCTGGCGTGTGCCGGCGAAACAAGCGGTACTCACGATAAAAAAAGGGGGTTCCCATGCAGGAACAACAGGCCATTATTTCTTGGAAAGCAGCGGGGGTCGCGCTGGGATTACTGCTCATCCTCGCGACCTATTTGGTTCAGCCATTGGGCGTCTCTACCCAGTTTGTCGTCACCGACGCTATTGTTACTCATGCGGTGGCACCGGCCGCCGCAGAGGCCAATACTTACTTGGCTAAGTACGGCGAAAAATCGGATTGGGGTATCGGCTACGGCTGGATGTTGGTCTTCGGTATGTTCGCCGGTGGCTTTATCTGTGCCCGGCTGCTGCAAGCCCGGCAGCCAGAGGCTGACAAGGGCTCCATGCCTGCCATGTGGCGGGACGCCTTCGGAGCATCTCGATCAAAACGATACCTGGCGGCTTTTGGTGGCGGTGTGTTATTGCTCTTCGGCGCGCGGTTGGCTGGCGGTTGTACCAGCGGTCACATGATCAGCGGCATTTCACAACTGGCCGTGAGTTCATTTGTCTTCGGTATTTTCACCTTTGGCGCAGCGATTTTGGCTGCGCACGTGCTTTACCGCGGGAGGGCATAAACCATGGAAACCTTAACCATTGGATTTCTTATTGGCTGCGCTTTTGGTGCGATTCTATACATGGGCGGAGCCACCAGTTATCGCCGAATTCTGGGAACACTGCTACTTAAGGATATGTGGATCATCAAGTTGATGTGCACCGCGATTGGCGTGGGCACTCTGGGCATCTGGCTGCTCGATCTCAATGGTTTGGCCAACCTCAGCATCAAACCTGCGTATCTGGCTGGCGTTGCCGTGGGTGGGATCATTTTTGGCATCGGTTGGGCAGTATCGGGTTATTGCCCGGGCACCTGTGTGGTGGGCGCTTCCGAGGGTAAGTGGGATGCCATCTTCACCGTGATCGGGGGATTGGCAGGTGCAGCGATCTTTGCAATGGCCTATCCGGTTGTGGAAGCAGCGTTGCTGGCACCACTTGATTTCGGCAAGGTTACGCTTCAGGACATTACGGGTCTCAACAGCGTGTATTTGGCGCTCCCACTCAGTGCGATGCTGTTGTCTCTGGCTTTTTTCGTTCTAAAAGATCGTTACGACTAGCGCTGTCTCACAACGCTCGAGAAGGGCAGCGCTCTGCGCTGCCGTATTTCACTGTTTACTGGCTGCGGCGCGCCGGAGCGTGTTGGAGCGTTTGTCATCGCCGTCATGACTCCAGCCCGGTGCCAGAAACAAGTAACCCAGTGTGTCGCGCCAGCCAGAGCCGCGTCGTATATCCCGGACGATGTCTGCATACTCGCCAAAGGAAACTTTTAGCGGATTGAAGCTGTTGATATTGCGCGTCAAGCCATAGCGGACAGGCGCTTCGGGCACCTCAGGGCTGAAGGTTCCAAAAATTCGATCCCAGATGATCAGCACGCCTGCATGATTCCGGTCGAGGTAACGCACATTTGAGGCGTGGTGTACGCGATGGTGCGACGGCGTGTTGAAGAACCACTCGAACCAGCTTGGCATCCGATCCACTGTCTCGGTGTGAAGCCAAAATTGATAGATCAAACTCACGCTCATCATGGTCACAATCATGACCGGATCGAAGCCTATGAGTGCCAGTGGGCACCAGAATAAATACTTGATGACCCTTTCTCCCACGCCTTGACGCAGTGCAGTACCGTAGTTGTAGTACTGCGAATTGTGATGCGATACGTGACCCGCCCACATTAGGCGCACCTCGTGATTCGCGCGATGAAAGGCGTAGTATGTGAGGTCATCAAGAAAAAAGAGCAGTACCCACCAGTATGGTGCGCGGCTGATGACGTCCTTGAACGGCGAGGCTTGCCAGCAGACAAACATCAGCATTATCCCCAGAAGCTTGGGCACGACATCGACAACTACCGTGAGTCCCATGACGCCCATCGAAGCGAGAAAGTCTTGTCGGTAATAGAGGGGCAGTGCTTTGCGCGACGCGATTGTCCATTCAATCACCAGCGCAATGAAAAATAACGGCAGGGCAAAAATAACCCAGTCATCCTGCAGTAGCGCCAGTGTTTGATCCAGCGTGCTCTCCACTATGCCATCCTCACGGCGATTGGTCCGAGATGCTTTTTTGACGACGCAGCTGCGTCAGTTGCGCCATGATCGATACTGCAATCTCCATGGTGGTCTTGGAGCCAATGGAGAGCCCAACGGGCGCATTGAGTCGTGCCAGCGCATCTGCATTTAGCCCGAGCTTGAGCAGGCGTTCGGTGCGTTTTTCGGTGGTGCGCACAGAGCCGAGCGCGCCAACGTACCACGCGGCTGATTCCAGCGCCTCCATCAGTGCCATATCGTCAACTCGTGGGTCGTGGCTGAGGGTGATGACCGCACAGTGTTCGTCACTGCCATGTGCCCGCACCACATCGTCGGGTAATCCGAGGATTTTCTCTACGTCAGGCCCCTGCCATTGGTCCAACGCCCACTCGCGGGAGTCAGTCAGTAGCACTTCGTAATCCATCGCCAAGGCCAGCGTACTGAGATTGGCCGCCAGTTGGCCGGCGCCCACCAGCAGTAACCGCTGGCGGGGGCCAAAGCACTGGGTCATTTCCTCATCGTCTTTTTCGAGAGCGATGAATCGGTCCGTTGCCGTGAGTTGCGACTGTCCACTGGCGAGATTCACTCGACGCAACATAGTGCGCCGCTCGGTCATCGCTTGCTGTGCGTTGCTGACCCATGAGGCATCTTTTGCATCGAGTTGCTGAATCGCGAGCTCAAGTCGACCACCGCAGGGCAGCCCCCATTTCTCGTTATCCTCGGCACTTACCCCATACTCGCTGAAGTGCACCCGTGGCCCATCAAAGGTTCCTGCCAGCAGGCGCGCGATCAAATCCTCCTCGACGCATCCGCCCGAAACGCTGCCCACCTGTGATCCATCAGCGCGGAAGACCACCAGTGAGCCGACGGGTCGCGGTGAAGAGCCGACAGTCTTAGTGACGGTGACCAGCCATGGCCGCTCTCCCGCTGAGAGTGATGTCAGCAAAGAACTCAGGATAGTGTGATCAGAAGAAAGCATACGGTCTCGACAGGAGGGCCACTAAATTGCCGACGCAAGCGGTGAGTCAGCAGGAGTCAGCGTGCCGGTAAGTGTAGAGTACTCATGCGTATTCTGGGAGAGTGCCTATTCGAGCGGAAAGAGCTCATACGCGCAGCGTTTAAAGTTATGGCATAACAGTTGCCGATACCGCATCATACGCAACCCCTTTTTCCAATCCGACACTTCAGGTGGTGAAGCATGCCTAACCCTGTTTTTATTTATGACGCCGTGCGCACGCCGCGCAGTAGAGGTAAGTCCTCAGGAACGCTGCACGAGGTTAAGCCGATTGATTTGGCGGCGGGTTTGCTGGTTGAGTTACAGAAGCGTCACGATCTCGATACCAGCTATGTCGACGACGTGGTCATGGGATGCGTTTCACCCGTGGGTGAGCAGGGCTCTGACGTCGCTAAGATGATTGTGCAAAACGCCGAGTGGGACGAGTCTGTTCCCGGCGTACAACTCGATCGTTTTTGTGCTTCCGGCCTTGAGGCCGTCAACATTGCGGCGCAAAAAATCGCCTCCGGCTGGGAAGATCTGGTTGTTGCGGGAGGTGTTGAATCCATGTCGCGCGTGCCCATGGGCTCCAATGGCGGCGCCATGTCGAGCGATCCGACCTTTGCCGTCAAAACGGGTTTTGTCCCTCAGGGTATCGGTGCGGACACCATCGCGACCTTGGCTGGGTGGTCACGAGAAGACGTCGATCGCTATGCCGTGACCTCGCAGCAGCGCGCGGCGAACGCGCGCGACAACGGCTGGTTCGATCGCTCGGTAGTGCCGGTTAAAGACAACAGCGGCGTGACCATTTTGCAGAGAGATGATTTCATCAAGCCGGATACCACCGTCGAGGGGCTCGCTGGTTTGAAGCCCTCATTTGAGGTGCCCGGCAGCATGGGCTTCGATGACGTGATTCTCGCCAAATACAATACCTTGGATCGTATCGATCATGTGCATACCCCGGGTAACTCATCGGGTATTGTCGATGGCGCCAGCGCGGTCATGGTTGGTAGCGAAAAAGCAGGCAAAGATCTTGGCCTCAAACCCCGTGGTCGCATATTAGCCACAGCGGTGCTGGCCACAGACCCGATCATCATGCTGACCGGGCCCGGACCCGCGGCAAAAAAATGTTTGGCGAAAGCCGGCCTGACGCCGGCGGATATCGATCTATGGGAAATCAATGAAGCCTTTGCCTCGGTGGTACTCCGCTACATGCAGGATCTGGATCTCGATCTCGAAATTACCAATGTTAATGGCGGGGCGATCGCCATGGGCCACCCACTGGGCGCTACAGGCGGCTGCTTGGTGAGTACGGTGCTCGATGAACTCGAGCGCCGCGATGCCAAGCGCGCCATGCTGTCACTCTGCGTCGGCGGTGGCATGGGTATTTCAACGATTATTGAGCGCGTTTAGGTCGCGTAGGTAGAGGGTAGTAAAACAGTATGACTGGATTTCATTACGAAAAAGACACCAATGGCGTGGTGACTGTCACGATGGACATGGACGGCCCTGTCAACTCGATGTCTGAGGCTTTCTTGCCGGCACTGCGTGACACCGTTCAAAAGCTTGAGGCGGAGACTGATCTGACAGGTGTAGTGCTGGCATCGGCGAAGAAAACCTTTTTCGCGGGGGGCGACTTGAATTCATTGTGTCAGGTCACTGAAGACAACGCAGAGACCTTCTTCAATGAGGCGCAGGCGATCAAAGCTGAGTTCCGGCGTTTGGAGAAATTGGGCAAGCCGACGGTTGCGGCAATCAATGGTGCGGCGTTGGGGGGAGGCCTTGAACTGGCACTGGCCTGCCACTACCGCATCGCGTGGGACAACAAAACGGTTCAGCTGGGTTTCCCTGAAGTGACCTTGGGCTTGCTGCCTGGTGGCGGTGGCGTAGTGAAAGCGATTTATTTGATGGGTCTTATGGCCTCCAATGAATATCTGATCGAAGGCAAGCGCGTGGCACCGGCTAAGGCCAAAGAAGCGGGCCTGATTAATGAGACCGTCGGTAGCCTCGACGATCTGATCCCAAGAGCCAAAGCCTGGATCGCCGAGAATCAAGGCAACGAGGCGGCCTGCACTCAGCCATGGGACACCAAGGGCTACAAAATTCCCGGTGGCAACGCGAATCACCCCGGAGTGGCGCAAATGCTCCCGGTGGCTTCAGCGATGATCGCGCAGAAGACCCGCGGGTTACTGCCGGCGCCCGTTAAAATTCTTGATGTCGCGGTCTCTGCGATGCGCGTGGATTTTGATACGGCGATGCGTATTGAGAGCCGCGGTTTGACCGAGCTGGCCCTGACCCCGGTCGCGAAGAACATGATCAACACCTTCTTCTTTAACTTGAATCAGATTAATGGCGGCGCCTCTCGACCCAAAGATGTCCCTCCTCAGAAAACCGAGAAAGTGGGTGTGTTGGGCGCCGGTATGATGGGGCAGGGGATTGCCTACGTATCCGCCATGGCGGGTATCGAGGTGGTCCTGAAAGACATCTCCATCGAAGCGGCCGAGAAGGGCAAGGCGTACAGTGAAAACTTGCTCAACAAGCGGGTTGAGCGTGGTCGCATGTCCGCTGAACAGGCGCAACAAGTCCTGGCGCTGATCAAGCCGACAGCGGATAACGCGGATCTCGATGGTTGCGACCTCATCATCGAGGCCGTGTTTGAAAATATGGCGCTGAAGCACGAAATCACCAAGGAGTTGGAGCCGCATCTCGCTAAAGGGGGCGTGTGGGGTTCCAATACCTCGACGCTGCCGATCACTCAGTTGGCAGAGGCCAGCAGTAACGCAGACAATTTCATTGGCATCCACTTCTTCTCACCGGTGGACAAAATGCCGCTGGTCGAAATCATCATGGGCGAGAACACCAGTGATCTGGCGCTCGCGAAGGCCTTTGATTACACCAAGCAAATCCGCAAGACGCCCATCGTGGTCAACGACTCACTGGGCTTCTTCACTTCACGCACTTTTGGTACCTATCTCGATGAGGGTGTGCGCCTCCTCACAGAGGGTGTTCATCCCATTCAGATCGACAACTTGGGAAAAGCCATTGGCATGCCGGTAGGGCCCTTGACCGTCTATGACGAGGTCAGTCTCGAGCTGTCCCGCAAGGCCTGGGCGACCTGGAAAGATATGGGTGTGTTGGACAACTGGGGGGACGGCACGATCACGCGCGATGTGATTGAAACCATGGTTGGGGAGCATGGCCGGGGCGGGCGCCATCACGGAGGCGGTTTCTACGAGTACGGCGAGGGCGGCAGCAAGAAAATCTGGCCTGGGCTCATGGATATTTACTACAAGCCCGATACGAATCTTGCCGAGCAGGATATCAAGGACCGACTGCTGTTCCGACAGGTGATCGAAGCGCTGAAATGTCTCGAAACCAATGTCTTGCGGACGGTTGCAGACGGCAACATCGGTTCAATTATGGGGATTGGTGCGCCGGCTTGGACGGGCGGCCTGATTCAATTTGTGAATACCTATGGACTTGAGCGCTTTAGCGCGCGCTGTGACGAACTCGCCAATCAGTATGGCGATCGGTTCGTAGCGCCGGCGATCGTGGCCGAAAAAATCGCTGCAGGCGAGCTATTTAGCTAAGCGCGTGGAGTCAAAACAGAAACGCGCCGCCGATCGGTGCTAACACGAGGACCATGGTGCCTGACACCGCTTTTTTGAGGGGATCAGCCGGGTTCAGAGCATGACTTCGATGAGAGCGGGCCCTCTCCTGGAGAGCGCCTCCTCCATCGCGGCATCCAGCGCTGCTACTGTTGTCACCCGTGTCGCATGCATGCCAAGGCCTCCCGCAAGCTCCGTCCAATTGATCTCAGGGTTGGTCAAATCGAGCAGTGAAAGCGCGGTAGGGCCGGGCGTTTCCACGCCCACTCGACTCAACTCAATGTTGAGAATCGCGTAGGAACCGTTGTTGAGAATCATCACGGTGATATCCAGTGCTTCCCGCACCATGGTCCACAAGGCCTGCACGGTATACATGCCTGATCCATCTGCTTCCAACGCCAGGACTTTTCTGTCGGGGCACGCGACAGCGGCGCCGATGGCCAGCGGCAACCCCTGACCAATAGCGCCCCCGGTCAGCGTCAGCCAGTCGTGGGGAGCGGCATTCGCCGTGAGGAGGAAGGCCCCCAGTCCATTGGTTGCCCCCTCGTCACAAACGATGGCGTGATCGGGAAGCCGGTTCGAAATAACTTTACCGAGTTCATTTGCATCAATGGCACCGTCTCCCAATGGATATTCGGTTCGTTCGACCATGATCTCGGGTTCCGGCGGTGCCTCCAGCGCATCGGCGACACGTTTGAGCGCATCAACGACATCAACATCGGCACTGGCGAGTACTGTCTGTATCGCCATCTCGGGTGTGAGCACACTGGGTTTGTTGGGATAGGCAAAAAACGAGACTGGCGCTTTTGCGCCTGCCAGCACGAGCAGATCCACATTGGCCAGTTGCTCGGCCGCCGCCTCACCGAAGTAGGCTAAGCGCTCAGTCTGTACCCTTCCGATACCACGCGCCTGCCGTGCAAAAAAAGTCTCGCTGATCAGTCGACAACCGGTAGCCGCAGCGATGCGGCCCGCTTGTGTGAGGCCGTCCTCGCGGAGTGCCCGACCGCCTAGGAATAAGCAGCCACTGCTGGCATCGCGAAGCAGCTTCGCGACGTTCTGCACCGCCTCTTCGCTAACGCATTCATCGTTTTCCTCGGGCAACTGATAATCGACGGCGTCGACAGCCGTCCAGGCATGATCAGCAGGCACCACAAAAGTGCTGATGCTGCCGGGATAAATCAGGCTGGCGGCAAGGGCGTCAAGGCCGGTTTGGGCAAGCGTAGTTGCGCTCTCGGACACCAGATACGTTCGGGAAACGGGAGATGCGAAGCCGCGAATATCGCTGGTTAGCGGTGCATCGTGTTGTAAGTGATCCGTCGCATGATCGCCGATCATATTAAGTATGGGGGAGCGCGCTCGCTGCGCGTTGTGGAGATTGGCGATGCCGTTGGCAAATCCCGGGCCCAAGTGGAGGAGTGTGAGTGCGGGCTTGTCTGCCATGCGCCCGTAGCCATCTGCCGCTCCGGTCACCACGCCTTCGAAGAGACAGAGTACGGCGCGAATACCCGGCTGCTTATCCAGCGCAGCCACTAATTGCATCTCCGAGGTGCCGGGATTGGCGAAGCAGGCGTCCACGCCGTGTTCCGCCAGTGCATTGATCAATGACTCCGCGCCGTTCATGGTTGGCTCCTCAGCAGTAAAGCAACCAGCATGACATTGCTGCCGCCCTCTGTCATCGACAAGACCTGGTCCTGAGCCGTTTTCGCCCTCGGTGATGACCGGCTAGTGCGTCTTGCGCAGTCTGGCGTTGCGACCCAGCTAAATGTCGCGACACTTTCGCAATGGTTTTGCCACTAAAAAGTGTAGACAGCGCTTAATGAGTCTCTTCTCCGCCGCTCACATTCAGGGCTTCCCCGGTGATGAACGCGGCTTCATCTGAGGCCAGAAACGCGACGGCTGAAGCAGTGTCCTCGGGCTTTCCCACTCTCCCCAAGGGCACTCGCTCGGCAATTTGTGCACGGTAGGTTTCGGGGTCAAGTCCCCGCAGTGACGAGAAATATTCGCTTTGGGCTTTGCCCATGGCAGTGGTTACGTGGTTGGGGCATACCGCATTGACCCGAATGCCCAGCGGGGCGAGATCGATCGCCGCGGTTCTTGTCAGGCCAATCATCCCGTGTTTCGAAGACACATAGGGCGCCATACAGAAGGGCGCGCCGTCATTGTCGACCAGGATCATTCGGAGATGACCTACGCTT
>JAYNNB010000038.1:15190-17117 GCA_038112515.1 Luminiphilus sp. | reverse complement strand
GGGTAGTCAGGGGGAGTGGGGCGCTGCACTGCACCGCCTCATGATGGAAAGCCATCCCGATCTGACGCTGAATGCGGGAGACACGGTCATTTTGTCCTCCAAAACCATTCCCGGTAATGAAGCTTCAGTAAAGCGACTGGTGCACGGCCTGCGTGCCAAAGGGGTCGAGGTGATTGAGGCTGAGGACAGCCAAGTACCGTTGCATGCATCGGGCCATCCTTGCCAGGATGAATTACGCGATTTGTATCAGATATTAAAACCCGATTTGGTGATACCGGTGCACGGCGAGTCGAGCCACATGAAGGAGAATGCGCGGCTCGCCAAAGCGTCGGGCGCCACGACCA
The DNA here is from genome assembly GCA_038112515.1 of Luminiphilus sp. Taxonomy (GTDB): domain Bacteria; phylum Pseudomonadota; class Gammaproteobacteria; order Pseudomonadales; family Halieaceae; genus Luminiphilus. The sequence continues at coordinate 16,773 of JAYNNB010000038.1, read as the reverse complement.
CATTCACCGGGGAGAATGGTGACCTCTTTTACTTGAGTCCGACGCCAGGGGTGCGGCGCAGGTTCGCCCCGGTGGGCCGGTTACAGTGGTGCGAGGAAACATCGCGTCTGATTAACGTGGCCTGAAAATCTGCAGAGGATTCATTCAACGCCAGAAGCTTTTCTCGCGGCCGCGCGCTCTGCGTCTGCGGTATTGATCCAGCGGTAGGTCAGATAGTATTTGAAAATATTACTCACGTATTGAACGGTTTCCCGACCAATTTGTTCGGCGACGATCACCTCCACATTGTCAAACCAGAGGTTGGGGTCATAGCCTCTCGCCGCCGCTTCATTCTGAAGACGACGAATCCGACTGGGGCCTGCGTTATACGCTGCCAGCGACATAAATGCGCCATTGAGTTCATCGATGTCGGGGCCACTGAAATAGCGCGTTCTCAGGAAAGCCATGTATTTGGCACCCGCCTCGATGTTGGGTTCAACTTCCTCAATGTTGGGTATGGCCACATTTTTGTCTTTGGCGGTACTGGGTAGGAGTTGCATGACGCCAATCGCACCTACGTGGCTGCGAACACTCTGATCCAGACGCGATTCCTGAAACCCTTGCGCTGCCAGCAACGTCGGGTCGATGCCATAGTTGGTGCCATGCTTTAAAAAGTATGCTGACAGCGCCCGGTATCGACTGAGCTCTTCGGCGCCAATCGCATTTTCGGCCCAATCAAAATCGCGGATATAGCGGTTGCGGATGACGTTGCCAAAGAGCGTCCCCTCCCGATTGTCTTTGACGAAGGTGTTGAGGAACTTCAACAGTTTTGGATTGCCTGAGCGCACTGCCCACGCCAGCTGCCCCCCAGCGCGAAGTACGAGGTCATTGCGTACGACGGTATGGGTAAAAACTTCCTGCCACATCTGCGGTTTGTAATCATCCACCACCGCCCAGGGAAGCAGGCCCGCATCGACCATCTCGATGAGATCTTCATCTTCGAGTGACTCGTCCATCGCTTCAAGGCGAATCGGTGCCATGCCCTTTGCGGTTAGCGCGCTATTCAGCTCTTGAATACTCTCCGCATAGCTGCTGGATAAACGCAGATAAACGGTCTTTCCGGAGAGATCTTCCAGCGTCTCGACCGGTGGCGCGCTGGGGCCGGTGACCAGAATTTCTTTGAGAGGTTTACTTACCGGAGTAGTGAAAGCCACCTCCGCTCTGCGGCTTTCGGTAATGGTCGTCCCCGCCATCACGATGTCGCCATACCCTGCCTTAAGCGCTGAGAAAAGCTGGTCTCTTGAAACCGGAATTACAGCAACCTGCACCGTTAGCAATCCGGTTTTGTAGGCCTTGTTGACCACTTTTTGGAGCTTCTGTGCATACTCCTGAACGATCCCCTGCGGGCCGTTCTCCAGAAAATAGCGCCCCGGGCCGTAGACAGTCAGTATCCGGATGACGCGCCGCTCCACCATCGTATCGATGTCATCGAGATGCGGCATGACCCCAAAGCGTTTTAGGGTTGAGATATCCCGCGCTATTGGTAATGGTGCGGCATCCTCCTCCGCGTCATTTTCAAGCACCGATGCGACCAGTGTCTCTGC
>JAYNNB010000038.1:10537-15090 GCA_038112515.1 Luminiphilus sp. | reverse complement strand
CAGTCCAAAAGTAACTTACCAAAATGCCCCCCCGACTGCATATGTTGGTGTGCCTCCAACACGTCTTGTAGCGGGTAGACAGCATCGATGATTGGCGCGATAGCGCCGCTGACCACCTCGGGCCAAATATGCTCGCGGATTGACTGGAAACAGCGCGCCCGTTCAGCCGTCTCAAGCCGCCGCAGGGTGCTGCCGGTGAGCGTGAGTCGTTTCATAAACACCGTGGCAAGGTTGATCTCGCTCTGCATGCCCCGCATCACACCAATACACACTATGCGGCCATCTTGCGCAGCGAGGTCCAGATTGGTTTGCATGAGGTCACCGCCCGCGATGTCCAGAATCACATCGATATTGCCGGCGTGGCCTGCCTCCCGGAATTGTTCGAGGAGATCGCCTTCTCGATGGTTGGCCACAAACACGGCACCCAGTTCAGCCACTGTAGTACAGCGTGATTCCGAGCCGGCGGTAGACAGTACGGTGGCACCCATTGCCCGCGCCATCTGAATGCCGATGGTGCCGATGCCGCTGCTGCCGCCGTGGATCAGTACGGTTTCTCCCGATGCCAGCCGGCATCGCTCGAAAACGTTGTACCAGACGGTGAGCAGCGCCTCGGGGAGCGCGGCCCCCTGCTCGGTTGTCATCGAGTCGGGCAGCAGCAGGCAATGATCGGCTCTTGCCACGGCCAGCGTGCTATAGCCCCCGCCATGGGTCAGGGCGCAGACCCGATCCCCAACGGCGAACTCGTTGACGTCCTTGCCCAGAGCGGCGATGGTGCCCGACACTTCCAAGCCGGGGATTGGAGAGGCGTCTGCCGGCGGCGGATAAAGACCCAGGCGCTGCAGCAAGTCGGCACGATTGATACCAGCGTAATCAACGGCAATGACGACGTCGGTCTCTCCCGGAGCCGCCAAGGTGTCTGTGATGCGCTCGGCGGTCTCGGGTGTGGTGAATTCTATGTACTGTCTTTCCATCATCAGTGCTCATCCTGTCAGTGCGTTGTGACTCTTAACAAGCGCTTGGGCCATTGGCTCGACCGCCAATTGTTTGGGCAGGAGGCTGTTGTACGCGCTACTCTCTGGATAGACTACTCTATTAGCCTTCCCGGGAGAGTCCTCTGATGCTGAGATCCATGCCTGTCCGCCGCTTCAAGCGCGGCTTCAAGCTAGCACTCATCAAGTTGCTGGTGGGGAGTAAGGCCAGCGGCGTGCATCTCTCTTACGTTGGACAGGGGGCTGCGGGAGATCTCTGTCGGCGTATCACTGAAATCGGTCATACCGATGTGCTGGTCGTTACCGACCGAGCGCTCAAGGAGTTGGGGCTGGCGGAGCGGGCACTCTCTGCATTGACTGATGCCGGCGTTAACTTGCACTGGTATGCGGGAGTCGACCCTGATCCCACCTTTACCCATGTCAATGAGGGTGCTGAGGTGCTCCGCGCCGCGGGGTGTACCGCGATAGTGGCGGTCGGGGGAGGCTCCTCGATGGATGCGGCAAAGGTGATTGCGTGTACTCGCTCAAGTGACGAATCCCCTGAAAAGTGGGTGGGGCTGAATAAGGTACCCGATGATGTTTTGCCGGTGTATGCCATTCCCACCACTTCCGGGACGGGTAGCGAGGCGACGATGGGAGCGGTGATCAAGGATCCCATTGCCAAGATGAAGCACATCATTGTCGCTGAGAGCCTTTTGCCCCAGGCGGTCGCGTTGGATCCTGATTTGTTGACCGGATTGCCTACCGCCGTGACCGCCGCGACAGGGATCGATGCGTTGACACATGGTATCGAGGCTTACATCTGCGTGTGGGATCGAGGCACGCGCAAGGAGAATGCGCGCCTCTCTGTGCAGGGTGTTTTCCACTGGCTGCAGCAAGCGGTGGCAGAACCCGCAAACACCGAGGCCCGTTTGGGTATGGCGTTGGCGGCCTACCACGCTGGAATCGCTATTAATCAAGTGGGTGTGGGTAATGTGCATGCCATCGCCCATCAATTGGGTGCCCGTTATGGTATTCCCCATGGGCAGGCCAATGCGCTGGTCTTGCCCCACGTGCTGCAAGCCTGTATCGCTGAGGCCGAGACGGCGCTGGCAGAGTTGGCAGTGGTTACCGGTGTATCAGATGCTGCTTCTCCCGCCGCCAGAGCGCAGGCTTTTGTGGATGCCGTGACTGACCTCATTGCCAAAGTGGGTATTCAGGAAACCGACTCCCGCATACAGCCTGCTGACTGGACGCTATTGGCTCATGCCGCTATGGATGAAAGCGACGGATACGTGTCGCCGCGACTGCTGACGAAGCCAGAAATGATGGATATTCTCGAGCGAATCAGCGCCGGCTGATTTCCGCTACCCAGCGACCTGCGAGCGACATCACCCGTTGGTGTGCTTCCGTGGGCCCCTCGGAGCAGGGGAACCCGTGCGCTTCCCGGTCAAAGTGCTCGTGATGTACCCGAACCCCCGCATTTTTTAAACGCTGAGCGAGTCGCTTGCCATCGTCCCGAAGCGGATCTTTTTCGGCGGTGATAAGGAGTGATCGAGGGAATCCCTTCAGCGACGTGCGTTTATCGGGGAACATAATCTCAATGTCGGGGTCAGCCGGTGCCAGCCCGTTGAGATAGGTATCGGTAAACCAGCGCATGATGGGTGTGGTCAGCGGACCGCTCTTGGCATGATCAATATAGGAGCGGAGCTCGGCGTGGTAATGCTGGGTCGCCGGATAGATCATGATGCAGCCGCGTAATCGAGGCTCCTCGGGTAAGCGAGCGGCGGTAGCGAACGTCAGATTTCCGCCAGCGCTGTCTCCCGCCAGCACGACTTCGCCATTGTTCGGCGGTAGCGCGTTGAGGTGATCAATGATCCATTGGGCTGCAGTCATCGCGTCGTCGTGCGCAGCCGGGAAGGGATGTTCCGGTGCCAACCGATAGTCAATAGACATCACGGTCGATTGGGTCGCATGGGCGAGATTCATGCAGAAAGGGTGGTGCGTATCCAGATCGCCGATCGTCCAGCCGCCACCATGGAAATAGACAATCAGCGGGCGGCTCGCCAGGCCATGGTACATGCGCGCACTGAGCGTGATATCCCCCAGCGGTAATTGAATCGAGCCGACTCGCACGTCAGGCAGGGCATGTCCCTCCCAGGCCAGCGTGTTCATTCGACGGTAGTACCAGCGGAAAGCGAGGGTTTTTAGTTTGTTGAACAGTGCCTTCACGGGAATTACTCGGCGTCTATATAGCGCGCTTCCGGGTCTGATTGATAAGTGTATCGGCCCTCATTATTCAGGCGTCGCTGAATATTACCCCGATGCCAGAGATAGTTAAGATGCGCCACGGTCTCGCCCGTGGCCATCTGGATTTCGTTATCCCCGATGGCCCGACCGAACAAACACTCGAAACATTCAGGCAGTTCCTTAGGGGTCATGAGTAAATCATAGAGCTTCGCCAGTGCGAGCCGGTGGCTGTCAATAATTTGATTCAGACGAACCCTGACACCGGTAAAGGGTGACTGGTGTGCGGGTAAAACCAGCAGATCTTCAGGGAGCATGTCGAGGAGGCGGGTACTGGAGGCCAGCCATGATTCCAGTGGGTTGCCATCTGGCTCTGTTGGGAATACCGACACGTTGGGGGTAATGCGAGGCAGAATCTGGTCGCCAGCGATCACCAGTTGCAGCGCCGGGCAGTAAAGGCAGGCGTGTTCCGGAGAGTGCCCCTGACCCACAACAATTTGCCAGTAACGGCCACCGATGGACAGCGTTTGTCGGTCACTGAGTCGCTGATAGTTGTGGGGTAAGGGTGTTGCGAATTGACCAAAGCTACCGAAACGTTCGCGATAGTTATCCAATTGCGCAGTTGAAAACCCGGCACGATGGTAAAAGGAAATCGCAGGGGGTGGCGCCTGCTCTCCTGTGTATCCCATGATCAGGCTGCCCGTCAAAAATTCGGCTTGCGTCATGTACAGGTCACAATCAAAGCGCTCGCAAAGCCAGCCCGCCAGGCCGATGTGGTCAGGGTGCATGTGGGTGCAGATGACGCGCTTGACCGGTTTGCCCCCCATGAAACCGGTGAACAAACTTTCCCAGCGTTCCTTGGCTGAGTCCAGATTCAGACAGGTATCGACGATGGTCCAACCGTCACCGTCCTCCAGCAACCACAAGTTGATGTGGTTAAGCGGGCCCGGCATCGTAAAACGTAGCCACCATACCCCGGGTGCCACCTCAAAAGGCTCGTCACCCGGGTGTCCAAGCCTGCCCCAAGGATAGGTCAGCCCTCGATAAGCTTCGTTGACAAGTTCCAGAGTCATAAAACCTCACTTCATGATAGCGGCAGTTTGCGCGTCACGGCGCGCGGTGTCTACCGACCCGCCTGTCGCGAGAGAAGTCTCTCCCTAAGGGGTTACTGACAGACCATCGGGGCAATGTGATACTCGGACACGTTGGCAATGAGCCCTCAGCAGGGGCGCAGTAGCGGGAGAAGACAGGATGACGGCGACACTGGATACCCAGACATTGAAGCAGCTTGATCAGGCGCATCATTTGCACCCGTTTACTGATTTTAAGGATTACGCC
>JAYNNB010000038.1:0-10527 GCA_038112515.1 Luminiphilus sp. | reverse complement strand
GTGGTCGAATTGTGAGCCGCGCCGAGCACATTTACATTTATGATTCGGACGGCAATAAAATTCAGGACGGCATGTCGGGGTTGTGGTGCTGCAACCTGGGATACAGTCAGGACCGCATTAAAGATGCCGTGGCAGCCCAGCTAGCCGAGCTACCGTTTTATAACAACTTTTTTAAGTGCTCTAACCAACCCGCCGCCGAGTTGGCCGCGCGCCTTTGCCAAGTAACGCCGGAGCGCTTTCAGCATGTGTTCTTTACCAACTCGGGATCTGAAGCCAACGACACCCAGATCAAGTTTGTACATCGGTATTTCGATTTGCTGGGTAAGCCCGAGAAGAAACTCATTATCAGCCGCCATAACGCCTACCACGGCAGCACCATCGGGGCCTCTTCGCTGGGCGGCATGTCTGCCATGCATAAACAGACTATGGGGCTTGATTATGTGCACCATATTCAGCAACCCCATTGGTTTGAGGAAGGCGCCGATCTCGACCCGGAAGCGTTTGGTATCGCTGCGGCGCGCGAGCTTGAGAAGAAAATTGATGAGCTGGGAGCGCACCGGGTGGCAGCATTCATCGCCGAGCCCGTTCAGGGAGCGGGGGGCGTTATCGTGCCTCCCGAGTCCTACTGGCCCGAGGTAAAGCGCATTCTCGATGAACGGGACATTCTGCTCATCTCTGATGAGGTGATATGCGGTTTTGGTCGAACCGGCAAGTGGTTCGGTTTCGAGACCTACGGTACCGAGCCCGATCTGGTGACTTTCGCGAAAGCCGTGACCAATGGATACATGCCCTTGGGCGGCAGCTTAGTCAGTCAAAAAATATCGGAGGTGCTGTTATCCGGTGGCGGTGAGTTTGCTCACGGACTGACTTATTCCGGTCATCCGGCATCATGTGCGGCAGGACTGGCCACCCTCGATATTTTGGAGGAAACCCAGATTATCGAGCAGGGTGTGTCCCAGCTGGCACCCTATTTTGCCAGTCGCCTTATTGAGCTCTCTGACCACCCCATCGTGGGGCAGGTCCGGGTCAAAGGTTTATTCGCGGCAGTGGAATTAGTCCGTGACAAGGCTTCGCGAGAGCGATTGGCGCCCGAGTCGGCGGCGGCGGTATTCTGTCGAGACACCGCGATTACGCAGGGCTTGATGGTGCGTCAAACCGGCGACGCCATGATCATGGCGCCGCCGTTTGTGACCGAGCGATCAGAGATTGATTTTCTCGTTGATCAATTGGCAATTGCCCTTGATAAGACTGCTCAACATTACGGCGTGACAGCAACACCCGCCTGATCTGCGGATCCGGGATTATCGTAACTATCAGCCTATGCGGCTGGTCGATAAATTTTGGTTCAACGCTGTCTGGTTTCAGGCGACTTGGTTTTGTTGCGTGATCGGCAGAGAGCCATGGGTGCCGGTTGCCATATTCTCTTTGGTGCTTCACTTCGTTTTGGTAGAGGATCGGATAGCTGAGTTTCGTCGCCTGCTTCCGATTGCTTTGCTTGGCATAGGAGTAGATGTGGCACTCACCTTGACCGGCGTCTTTGTATTTGAGTCCACCTTGATTGTGCCCTTGTGGCTGGTTGTGCTGTGGTGGGTCTTCGCAGCGGCCCTTTATCGGAGCTTCGCCAAGATCGGCCAATCATTGTGGTTGGCTGCTGTACTGGGTGGCGTCGCTGTGCCGTTCAATTATCGGGTCGGCGCGAGCTTAGGTGCGGTCAGTCTGCCCTATGGCGACGTGGTTTCTTTGGCAATCCTGGTTGTTGTTTGGGCCGCGTTGTTGCCCTTGCTTTACCGGGTGAGTCAGCGACTGGCGCAGCCCGCATGAAGTGCGGCCGTCCCCTCTTCTATTGTCTTACTCTCGTGGGTGTGTTGGCTCAGGCCGACGAGGTCAGCGAGTCTGTTTCCGTCGAGAGCACCTTCGATGACATAGCGCTGGAGGCGCCAAAACAGGGGCTGACGCTGGCGATCGATGAATGGCCAAGGGTAGGAACAGCGCGGCTGAAGGTGCTGTTTTGGGAGGTTTACGATTCGGCGTTGTATACCCCCAGCGGACTGTGGGATGAGAATCCTCCCTACCAGTTGTCCCTGTCTTATTTGCGCGATATCCCGGTACGCCAACTGGTTGAGGAAACAGAAAAAGCGTGGCGGCAACAGGGAATAAGCCATGCGGAACAAGCTGTCTGGCTGCAGCAATTGAATGAGCTGTGGCCCGATATTTTAAAAGGCGACACCCTGGTGTTTGGGGTGAATGCGGCAGGTAGCAACGGCTTTTGGTTCAACGGGCAGTTTATCGGCGGCATCGATCATCCCGATTTTGGACAGCTGTTCGCGGGCATTTGGTTAAGTGAAGATTCTCCCAGACCCAAATTGAGGGCCCAGCTGATCGGAATTGGAAGTCAGTAATTGTCGCTGAGAGCCGAGTCTTTGCATTGCAACAATGCATAAAGACTCCGGTCATAAAAACGCCGGCACTGGGCCGGCGTCATTCCATTGATGTCAGGTCAGTCCCAACTCATTCCCGCTCTGATGCCAATGGTCATAGGTCGCATGGGCCCAAAGAAGTGTGAAGGCAGAATACCGCCATTGGCGTTGTAACCGTCCCAGGTGAATTCATCGAACACATTCTCGGCGTAGGCCTGAACATACCAGTTGTTCTCTGACTCATAACCCACTCTCAGATTGGCGATGGTATAGGCATCAATATACCCCTCGGGGTTAGCCTCCCAGCTGCCACCGCGCTCATCCTCATAAAAGAATTCAAAGCTGCCGGTGAGGGTGCCGTTTGCCATGGGGTAACGTGCATCGAGTTTGCCCGCAGCTGTAATTTCAGGCGCCCAAAACAGTGCGCTTCCCTCACAGCCGTTGGGATCTTCGAGGCCACAGATGTCCTGCAATCCCGTGGCTTCCGTATCCAGATAGCCGCCCGCCAAATAGAGTGTCCAGTGATCGTTCAGGGCAACTGTCGTAGAAATTTCTACCCCCTGACCATCGGTCTGTCCGACGTTCAGCACCCTTCCTGAGAACGCATCCGCGATTCCGTCTTCGTCGTAATCGACGTTCACGTAGTTGATGACCTGCATATCTTCATAGTCATACATGAAAAAGGTGACATCGAAATTGCCCGCGCCGTCGAGATATTCGGCTTTGAAACCAATCTCGTAGGAGTCAGCAGTCTCCGGCTCAAAGGTACCCGGAAGGTAGCCATCTCCCTGTGAGATGGTCTCGTAGGCGGGTACCGACCCGGCACTGTCCTCGACCCAAAAACTACCGAAGCCGCCCGACTTAAAGCCCTGGGTATAGCTGGCAAAAATCATGGAGTTCTCGGTGGGCGCATAAGTGATCAGCCCACGGAAGGTGGTGTCATCCCATTTTTTGCTGTCGGTGATGTAGCCATCGGTGGCGAAGCCGTAGATAAAGTAGGAGCCGAGGTAGCTGTCGGGTTCAATCACCCAGGTGCTGAAATCTTTCTCGTCTTCGGTGTAGCGGAGGCCGAGTTCGACGTTGACCCGCTCCGTGATGTCGAAGCCGACATTCGCGTAAGCCGCCCAGCCCGTATATTTGCCCTTGATTTTTCCGGACTCGGTCAGCATGCCGTCTGCGGTGGGATAAAAATCGTAGTAATAGTCACTACAGCCGCTATAAAACTCGTAGCCGTAGTATTCGGGGATGTAGTTCAGGTAGTACTGACACATCAGATTTTCAGCCCCGATGTTGGTGAACTCAGCGTCGAGGTCTTCATCGTAGTAAGAGACACCGGTATACCAACTCAGCGGGCCGTCGCCATTAGAGGTCAGCCGTAACTCCTGCTGAAAATACTCGCCGCTCTGCTGGAATTGAAAGTTATTGATGGGCAGCGGCGTACCGTCATAGTCCTCTTTGTAGTAGTAGTCGTGATCTTTGAATCCGGTATTCGAGGTTAAGGTCGCAAAGCCCAGATCGTAGTTAATGAAGAGGCCGAGCGTGAGAATGTCAGCGTCATCGCCTTCTCCCTGACTGATGTCAGAGTCCAATTCTTCGTTGTTTCCGCCCAGGCGAGTATCGTCGACGATGTAGGTATCAAAGGTTTCCCAGATGTCGCCCGTATCAATGGCGCGATACATAGAGCCACTCTGGCGGCGTTCTTCGTATTCCACGACGGTCTGCACATTAAGGCGGTCAGTCTCAAAAGCGGTTGACCAACGCAACGCCCATTTTTCGTGCTCGATCTCATCCTTTCCTGAGAACACGTTTTTGGCGAAGCCATCTTCGGTGGAGTAATAGCCGGCGATGCGCATCGCAAAGTTATCGCCCATGGGGAGGTTGACGGCACCCTCAAAGGAGGCGCGGTCTCGTTCTCCCAGGTCGAAGTCGAGGTGACCATCCCGGCTACCAATTTGTGCCTTGTTGGTGTGGACACTGAAGGCGCCACCGATCGAGTTACGCCCAAACAGAAAGCCCTGCGGGCCGCGCAAAATTTCAGCGCGTTCTATATCGTAAAGACTGGTAACGACAGCGCCGTTACGGCCCTCGTACAAATCGTTCTTAAAGAAGGCCGAAGAAGGGTCCCCGCCAACGCCGAAGTCCTGGGTGCGAACGCCACGCACACTGACCGCGTCGATGTAGGAATCCTGGGAGTTGCCGCTGACACCTGGCGTGTAAGAGATCAGATCTTTCACGTCATCGAGGTTGGTGTCCGCAATGAAGTTACCCGACAGTGCGGTAATTGCCAGCGGCACATCCATCACACTTTCTTGCCGTTTGGTTGCCGTTACCACCACTTCTTCCAGCGTTTGGGCAGTTGCCACGCCAGCTGTGCTCATTGCCGCAGATACGGCGAGTGGGAGTACGTGTTTTCGGAACGCGGTATTGGGTCGGGAAAAGTCCACAGTATTCCTCCAAGTGAGTCTGGTCACTAACCGGTCTTACATGAGCGATCAACGGCTTTTTTTGACGATCAACTCAGGACAGACCGGGCGTAAATTAAAAAATATCAGGAAAGTGTCTCTCGAACGCAGTGTTCTGTATAGCCTACCCTAGGGGGTTATCTTGGTGCTTTTTTACCACTTCTTTGATCGATCAGTCTGCGGGAATACCGGCCGCGGTCAGCGCTTCATGCATCGGTGCTAACTGCTCGGCATAGCGACGCCAGCGCCCGATGGATCGGGTATGGGCGGGTTGCCTGACCTGCACAGCGCTGGCGGTTGCGACACCGCCGTCGCTTTCATGGAAATTCAGACACCGATCCTCCCAATCGAGGCCCAGCTGAGAGACCAAAGCGCGCGCATGGGGTTCGAGGTCGCGCGCTGCATCCTCATAACGAATCTCTATAAATCGCCCGGGGAACTCGGCGCGGAAGTGCGCCATCAGCTCGCGATAGCGAATGTGGTGGCGCGCCATTTCCCGTTGCTCGTAAGAATGCAGGTAGGCGTCGGCAAACAGTTGTTTAAAGCTGGAGAAGCAGGCGTCCATGGCGCCGCGGACCAGATGGACAATTTTGGCGTTGGGAAGGGCGGCGAGAATGAGCGGCAGATGAAGGTAGTTAACTGGCAGCTTGTCGACAAAATAGGGCGCCGTGCCTCGCATCCTTGCGCTGGTCTGCAGATAAAGCGCACCAATTTTTGCCGGATCCGCTTTCGCGGCTGCTTCAAACAACCCGGTAGAGAAGCGGCGTCGGTCGATATATTGCGACACGCGACGGGTAGCGAGACCGAACTGCTGTAGCTCACCCGCAGAGTGCACCTGAGAGTGGCTGGTAATCACTCTTTCGATCAGGGTGGTGCCGGTTCGCGGCTGTCCCAGAACAAAAATGGGAGAGGGATCCGGATCACCAGGGGGGCATGCCGCCAGCCACTGGGCAGTGAAGCGTTCACGAATCAACGCGAATAAAGCTTGCTCCTCTGCCTCATCAAATTCCACGGTCCGTCGCCGCGACTGAGCGCCAGCACTGAATGCCTCAAATGCCCCTTTCCAGTCCTCGAGGTCCTCACACTCCTTGCCGATGGCGTAATAGAGAAAACTTTGTGCCCGGTCATTGTCGCGATACTTCGTCACCAGCGCGCGCATCTGGGCAATGTGCTGTGTGTCGGTGGCTTTGACGGCATTGGCCAACCCCCAATGGGGTTGCGCGCTACGCGGGTCCTTGCGAATGACCTCCCGGAACACCTCGACCGCCTCATCGATGTCACCGTTGAACACCAGCGCATTCGCGAGATTCATCATGTAGGGCGTCTGTCCGGGTGCTGCTCGGTTGACGGCCGCGAAAAACGCTTTGGCAGTCTCATACTCCCCAAGCTGGTTCAGCACTGTGCCGGTGAGATCGAGCACTGCGGGATCTGTCGGCTTGATCCGACGAACCTCCTTGAGCGCGTCTTCCGCCGAAGCAATGCGCCCCTCGCTGGCATTCAGCCGCGCCAGCTGGGCCCACGCTGCCGCATGATTGCGATCGAGCTTTAGCACTGATTTAAAGGCCTCATGGGCCACACGTCGCTCGTCCCCCTCGACCGCAACCAGACCCACGAGGAAATGCGCGGCGGCCAGATCGGGATGCTCCGCCAAGACTTGCTGACAGGCCTTAGCCGCGGTGTCCAGGTGACCCCGGTTCAGCGCCTCAAACCCCTCCTGCAGACGTTGCGCAGTCAGCTGATCAGGCTCAGTCATGACGCTCTTAGCTTGCTGGTTTCGTGGTATTTGATGAGAGGGTCCTCATGGCCTTCGCCGGCATGGCTGGCAATGGCGTCGACGAAGAGGTAGAACAGTTCAGCTTGGGAGGAAATGTCGAGCTTGGCGTAGGCGTGTTTGCGATGCAGCTTGACGGTTTCCGTGGAGATCCCGAGCTTCTCAGCGACCAAGCGGGTGCTGTGACCCAAGAGTACCAGCTCAATCACTTCGCGCTCACGGCGCGTCAGTACTGATGCACCGAAAGCGCCGAGGGCCTGCTGTAGTCGCTGACGGAAATCGGGTTGTTCAGGATGCGATGTCGCTGGACTGGCCCAGTGTTTTCGCAGCAGCGCCTCAATGGCGGGAAAGACGTCTTCGAGCTTGCCGACCTGACGCTTTGAAAAACGGCGGCTACCGTCTGTCATGCCCAGAGCGAGGTTTATGGATCCGTGGTTCAGTTTAATGAGCAAACCACACTCGTCCTGAAAACCACATTCGTGATACCAGGTTCGGAAATACTCAGATTCTTTGAATCCCTTCGGCGCCAGTCCCGACAGTTGAAACACCCCGTACCGTTTTTCTATTTCCAGAGCCCGGTAAAAAGGATCCAATAAAAACGGACCGTTCACGTAGCGTTCTAGCGTGGTTTTTCCCTCGCGTTTGGGGGGCAGGGTGTATTCAACGACAGGGACTCCGGTGTCGAGGTAGCGAATGAGTGAAATATCGTCGGCGCCGATCCACTCCTTAATGCCCATACTCAGCGTCTCGGCAAACGTTGCCTCACCCAATGCCGCAGTGGCATCGGCAAAAACACGGGCGAGGAGGGGCAGCGTCTTCATGGGCCAAGCTTAGCGGCATAGCACAGCGGGGCTCAAACGATTTACTCCGATATCCTCCTCTGGCAACTGTAGCGGGGGGCTGCCTCGAGTAAAGCGGTTGCTGTTAACACGCGGCGCGTTAAATGCCGGGCGTGGCTTGACGCTTCCTGTCATCAGGTTCACTTTGGGTGGCTTATGTTCGCGAGCCCATTGCAATGACTGAAAACCCACTGATTCTGCATCAATACGACATCTCACCTTTTTCCCAAAAAGCGCAAAAAATGATGGGTCTGAAAGGGCTTAGCTGGATCAGCGTTGAAATGCCGCTGATCGCGCCGAAGCCTGACGTGGAAGCGCTGACAGGGGGCTATCGTGGGACGCCCGTATTGCAAGTGGGCGCAGACGTCTTTGTCGATAACTGGATGATTGCACGCGCACTGGATCAGGTTGCTCCTGATTCCCCATGTATCAACGCCCGAGGCCCATTGAGCGACGGCGCCCTCTATGCCTGGGGGGAGCGACTGTTTGCCCCACTTTTGCATCAAGCGTTCGCCACCTATAAAAATGAGTGGGAGGCTGATTTTTTAGCCGATCGCAAGCGTGTATTCCCGGATGTCGACTTTGACGCCTTGGATGTGGGTGATGTGGACCGCCGCAGTCAGGTCTGCGCTTACCTCGGTGCTGTCGAGGGCGAACTGGCACTGAAAGGTGCGTTCCTTGGCGGAAAGCAGGCAGATAGCTGGGATATTCATGTCTGGGGCATGATTTGGATGATCCGCAATGCATTGCCGGCGCTGGTGCCACTGGTTGAAGCCTTCCCGCGGGTAACGGCCTGGTATGAGCAGATGCTGGGGCTGGGAACCGGTACCCGCACCGACGCCACCATAGATGTGGCGTGGGAAGCACTGAAGCTCTCCAAGCAGCTGCCGCTGCCAACGACCCCAGAAGACGAGCCACTCAGCGATTGGGTGGGTCTATGGGTGAATGTTTCTGCGGGCTCGGCTGATCGAGGTGGTGCCTCAGGTCGTATAATTGCTGTCGATCATGAGCAAGTGGTGCTGGCGGTAGAGCCATTGCCGGGGCTCACTGCCCAAGTATGGTTCCCCCGCTTTGGTTACCACGTCGCACGTATCGATTCCCAATGAAGCTTGGGTGCAACGGGTATTGAGATGCTTGTTGCAAACAAGTAGTCTATCCGAAATGTCCGGTCAAATAAGTTATAGAGACATAAGCCTTTTATAAAGCCCTTCAGGAGCGACTTCATGAGAGAACTCAAACCCCTTATTGCAGGAATCGCGCTGGCCTCGGTGGCCGTTTCCGATTTTGCGACGGCGCAAGGCGCCACCAGTTCCGGTCCAGTGCTCGAGGAGGTCATGGTGACCGCTACGCGTCGCGGTGAGGCCGATATTTTATCCACCCCGGTGTCAATCACAGCGCTGGATGGTGACGATGTGCTCAAGTACGCCATCAGAGACCTGAACGACATCGCCGTATCTGTGCCCGGATTGTCGTCGGGCACCGTATCGGCTTTCAAGTCAGCCCAGTTTGCCATGCGAGGCGTGTCTGAGACATCCATCATCCTGTACAAGGAATCCCCGGTCGGCGTGACCTTGGATGAGTTCGTCGTGCCGCACATTCAGACTTCCAACCTTGAAATGTTTGACATCGAGAGCGTTGAAGTATTGCGCGGCCCGCAAGGCACCCTGTTTGGCAAGAATACAACCGGCGGTGTGATCAACGTGCGCACCAAGCGCCCGCAGTTGGACGAGAATAGCCTCGACCTCCGGTTGCAATTGGGTGACTTTGGTACGAGAAAAGGCAACGCGGCCTTGAATGTTGCGATGGGGGATAACCTCGCGTTCCGATTCTCTGGCATGTTGTTGAAGTCAGACGGTTTTTACGAGAACACTGCTAGCTATGGACCGTTGGGTTCACCGGTTCCTATTGACCCCACCCATATGGGGAAATCCGGCAGCGGCGACGGTAGGGACCTGGGCGGCGATGATGTTTTCTCGGGTCGAGCAAAGCTGCTCTGGAAGCCCAATGACGACAGCAACGTACTTTTGCAGTACGAGATTGTGCGCGACGAGGGTGATACACCGCCCATCGTTCACGAGTCGCAAGCAGGCTATTTATGGCCGCTGTGGGGTTATCCGGCTGCTTCTGGCGACCCCCACAAAAATGCGGGCAATACGCTACGAGACGACCTGCTGTTGAGGATGACTGACGGTCATCGGGTGGATATTGACGGGTTCTATTTGAACAGCGATTGGGCCCTGAACGATAACTATACCTTGTACTTTAACCTCGGAACCCGGGAGCAGGAGTCGCGGTTGCCCAGTTCCTACACCGGAACAACGGGACCGCAGTCGCTGTTTGATGCCACGCGAGATGACAACAGAGAGACCTCGCAGGCAGAAATCCGCATCGGCTCTGACCTCGATGGCAACTTCAATTTTACCGCAGGCGCCTTTTATCAGGAGGACGACACCGAGTTTTGTGTTCTCCAGGTTGTCGGATTCTTGGATAATTTTTTCCTCGGTACGCCGCCTGATTTCTTCAATCAGAACCCCCTGATTCTGTGCAATGCGCAGGAAGCCGAGGCTATGGCGTTTTATGTGGACGGAACATGGGACGTGACGGATCGATTACACCTCACGGGCGGTTTCCGCTACACCGACGAGGAAAAGTCGTGGGCCGGTCGGCCGAGGGTCAATGTTTTTCTTTTGGATGGCGGCCCAACCCTGGAACAGTTGGGAGAGCCCATTAATGGTGCCAATTTCGATAAGTATCCAACTGGCGTAGTGAGGAATAGCAAAAGTTGGCAGGAACCGACGTATCGCTTGATCGCCGGCTACGATTTTTCAGACGATCTGTTCGGTTTCTTCGGTTACTCGCGCGGCTTCAAGTCGGGAGGTTATAACGATCAGTTGGGTACCCAGCTGAACCCGATTACGGATCTCGCGGCGGAGCCGACCGATCCAGAGATTGCCGATTCACTCGAGGGAGGCATCAAGTACTCGTTTGCCGGCGGCGCTGCCAACATTTCACTCAACGCGTACTACGTTGAGTACACC
>JAYNNB010000037.1:0-17919 GCA_038112515.1 Luminiphilus sp. | reverse complement strand
GACGGATGCTGAGAAGGGGGCGATTATTGCTCGGTCTCTTGGTATGTTGGCGCCTATTCGGTGGCACGAACCTTTCGGTCTGGCGATGGTGGAGAGCCTTTATCACGGAGCCCCGTTATTCGGGACCCCGCTCGGGTCATTGCCTGAGCTGGTGCCCGACGAGCGCGTCGGTATGCTGAGCATGAACGCCGATGAGCTGCTGATGGCGATGCAGCAAAGGGATCGGTTCGACAGTCGCATCTGTCACGAGCTCGCTGTTTCTGAATTTAATGCAGCAAAGATGTCTGATCGTTATATCGATGCCTACGAACGGGTAATCAGAGGGCTGTCGCTACAGCCAGAACCTCCTCACACAGACGGTAGCGCGGGCAGGTTGCGCGATCCCTTTCCGGCTTAGCGCAAGGGATCGACATGGCGTCACCCATCAGCGTATTTCTTATTACCCTCAACGAGGCAGCTCACATTGAGCAGGTGATCCGCAGCGTGATGGATTTCGATGAGGTGATCGTCCTTGATTCCGGCTCAACTGATGGCACGGTAGAGATCGTTACCGGTTTGGGTGTCCCCGTCATTCACCAACCCTGGTTAGGGTACTCGGCGCAAAAAGCCGCGGCGCTGGCAAAGTGTCGTAACGAATGGTGTTTAAACGTCGATGGAGACGAAGTCGTTTCCCAAGCTTTAGCGCAGGAATTGATGGCAGCGACAGAGCGGGCTGATATCACGGCAGTGAAACTGTCGATAAATGATGTCATCTTGGGTAACCCCCTGCACGGGTGGTCACGCAAACGGCGGATTGTTCGATTGTTTCGCCGGTCCCGGGCCAAATATCCGACTGATCGAACGGTGCACGAAAATTTGCTGATAGACGGAAAAGTGATTGCAGCGCGGCACGCGCTACACCATTTCGGCTACGACGATCCCGTCACTTACTTTGCGAAGCAAATTAAGTACGCGGAGCTGAGAGCCTCTGACAAATTCGCAAAGGGGAAGCGAGGCAGTTTGCTCAAGCTGGGTTTGGTAGGGCCATATACTTTTTTCAGGACTTTTCTGCTCGGCCGATTATTCCTCTCGGGGAGAGCGGGGCTTATTATTTCGACGGCAGAATCGGTTTACGCATTTTGTAAAGAGGCGCACTTGCTCAGGCTGGGGCAACAGGCAAATCGATGAGTGCTAAGGATCATCGGGTTGTTGCAAGTATTGCCGTTTTCGCGCCGCTGGCGATTTCTCTGGCAATTTCGCTAGGTGCGATGGAACTCTTTTCAGTACTCTCGGTATTGTGGGGCGGCGTTATCTTTCTCAAATTTCGGCCGGTGTTTGCCGACAACGCATCCAAGCGGAATTTTCTCACCACGATGTTTCTCGCCGTGGCGTTTTCTTTGTTTTGCATTGCGCCGCTATTAACAAGCGCCGTTCCTGAGGGGTTTTTCATTGACGCGCTCAGGCAGTCGAGATGGATGCTCTACTGTGTCTGTGCGGGCCTTCTCATCACCCAGCTGGGAGAAAATCTGCACCCAATCACACAGTGGTCGCTGATTCTCGGGCTTTTAGTCGCGGGGAGCGTCGGCTTAATCCAGGCTGTGCATGGCGAGGCATTGGCAGAGAGCGGGTCTTGGCTGGTTCCGCAAGACCTTCACTTTCGGGGCATGGTGGTCAGAGCGACGGGGTTCTTCAATCTACCACAGGCATTTGCGGGCGTTCTTGGAATGCTAGCGTTGATCCTTCTGCCTCAGTGTCTAGGCATGGATCAAGGGACCCGTGGCGATAACACGCTACGATCAGGTCTTGCATTGCTTGCCACCTCTCTGGGGTTTTTGTGTGTTCTGGCAAGCGGTACTCGCGGCGCTTATGTGGCTCTCCTGTGCTCCTTAATCTCCGTCATACTAATCATGTTGAAATATCGTTTGATGCGCGGGACGTTGGCGCTGTTGTTGTGCGGCCTCAGCTGCGTCGCGCTCTTAGGACTCTTTCTGATTGCCTTCGATTCATTCGAATTGCTTGGCATTAACGCTGTCGCCGCGGATACTTCGTTTCAGGTCAGGGCTTCGCTGACCCACGCTTACCTAGCGATGGTTTCGGATCGCCCGTTATTGGGTTCGGGTCTCAGTTATAGTGCTAGCCTGCTGCCCGAGTATTATCAAAAGATTGGCGCGCTGGATGCGGACTTCGTAGGGCATGCCCATAACAACTATCTTCAGGCCGTGGTGGATGGAGGCGTTCTGGGTCTCGGCTCTTATCTTGCGCTGATTTTCTGTTTTCTGCGGTGGAACGTTCATTTATTTTTGGGCGCTGGCGACCAAAATCAGCAGCGATTATTTCTGGGTCTGCTGGCCGCGCAGCTGTATTTTCATGTCTTTGGTCTCCTCGAGAGCAACTTTATCGATCTAAAGGTGAACCACACTCTGATTTTTGTATGGGGCTTGATTATCGGTATCGGGGGGTTAAGGCCTAGGCTTTATGAGAGGGGAGATGCGGTTGTTTCAGAGCAGTCTCGATGAGTGAGCAAACTTCCTCAACCGTAATTTCATCCATGAGTTGCGCTCCTTTTAGCCGATAGCCCCAAGCGTCAGCCCTTTCTTCCAGACCCCGCGCAGTCAACACCCTAGCATAGGCGTTGGCGACTAAATGGAGGCTGTGGTAAGGCCCGGTGCGCATCGGGTTGCTATGCGCGTAGAGGCCGATTGCCGGCGTATTCTGTGTTGATGCCAAATGTAGGGTCCCAGAGTCGGGTCCTATGACCACCCGTGCATAGCGACAAAGGGCTGTCAGCTCTTTCAGTGTTGTCTCACCGGTTAAATTTGTGATCGGTGTTTTAGCGGCGCCGCATATGCTCTCGGCCAGAGCAATGTCTTCATGCGCCTTGCTGCCGCTGACGATCACGGATAACCCTTTTTCATGACAATATTCTGCGATTCTGGCATATCTCTCTGTTCTCCAAATGCGCTCTTTGTTGCTGGCACTGGGCGCTAGCAAAGCAAAACCCGAGCGAATCTCGCCCAGCGACTGAGCCTTTTGCTGCGCTTCATGGGGCAAGGGAATCGCCCATTGCGGTGTAAAGGGCGGCACTCCGATGGCATAGGCGAACTCCTTAAAAACATCGATCACGTGGAAGGCGCCCGACGGAGGGAGATTTTCTGTAATCGCGAGTCGGTGTAACTCTTTGCCCTTGTCAGTCGGCAGGCCTATCTTGCGTTTTGCTCGAAGGAGAGCTCCCAGCAAGTTGGACCGAAGCGATGTTTGCATGTGAAGAACAACATCAAAGGCTGATCTGCGCTTAAGCTGGCGGTAAATCTCGCGATAGGCACCAAGACCTTTGCTTTTATCGAAGACTAGAAACTCTATGCCGGGAAGATCACTGAGCAACGTATATTCCAGGCGGCCTACAATCCACGTAATTACCGCATTGGGATAGTGTCGCTGAATGGCTTGAACCACAGCAGTAACATGACACACATCACCGATGGCAGACAGGCGTACAATGCAGATTGAGAGCTGTTGCCCGGAGGGTTGAGGCATAAACTATGCGACCGATTGACTGGGTGCGGGACTCGCACGCCGCACAGATTTCCTAATTAGCCTACATGACGCCCTTGAAGCAAACAATTCTTGAAACATCCGGCGACTTCATTATTTACGACGAGGCGCTGGTGTCGGCGCCGGGCGTTAGCTTATTCGACCCCGAATTCTGGGGTGCGAATGCGGCTCCGCATAGCGAGGGCCGTGGTACGGTTTGGTTTATTGATCACTCTGGCGCCCACTGGATATTAAAAACCTTTCAACGTGGCGGGCTTGTTGCCCGCCTTATTAAGCGGCACTATTTTTTCTTGGGTCATGCACACTCCAGAATGATCCGCGAATATCGTCTCTTGAGTCAGATGTATCAGATCGGCTTGCCTGTTCCCAGGCCGGTTGCTGCCTACTCAAGAAGAACCGCTGTATTTGGTTATTCGGGCAGCCTCATTACGGAGCGATTGCGCGACGTTAAGTCGCTCGCGGCGCGACTGCTAGCGTCTGAAACATTGGATGATCATCGGTGGCAAGAGATAGGGAGGACTATCAGAAAGTTTCATGATTGCGATGTGTGCCACAGTGACCTCAATGCGGGCAATATTTTGCTTGATGAAAATGGGGTTTACCTGATCGATTTTGATCGGGGTCGATTCAGATCTGGTGGCTCTATGCGCGATTGGCGACGAGCGAATCTCGATCGTCTAAAGCGCTCTGTGGATAAGCTGCAAGTCGATGCAGATTTTGACCTTGCGCAAGCTTGGGACGCGCTAGTTCAGGGTTACAACGCGTCACTTCATGGCGGGAAAAAAAATTAAAACTGCCGCTGTCCCGATGGTGAACGGAGCCTCAGTCAGGCCCTTACTTTCATGGCCTGTTCGACCAAAGCGACATAGTCGCTGATTCTATCGGGAAGGTCCGCGTATGCCTCGCGTGTGCTTGCCTCACAGCGGTGACGGTGGGGCATATCATGGCTCAGTCGCGTCCACGATTGCAGCAGTGCCTCCTTCGTCTTGACGATGGTGATTGCGTCTCTAGCAGAGAGATATTCCATCTCCGCAGAAAAATTCTGTGTGTAAGGGCCGACAATGATCGCTTTTCCCCAGCTCGCTGGTTCAAAAACATTGTGTCCACCGGCATCAACCATCGATCCCCCGACGAAGACAAAACTTGCGTGGGCACAATACGCGTCAACCTCTCCCACAGTATCAACAACAAGAACATCAATCTGGGTATCCAATTCACTGCACTGTGAAGATCGTCGTACGCTGAGGCCTTGGGACTCAAGGGCAGTGATAACGCCTTGCGCCCTGGCGGGATGTCTGGGAACCAGAACCAACAGGTCTCCCTTGTTAACGCTTCGCCAGACTTCTGTGATCAGCGCCTCTTCTCCATGGTGTGTCGAAATCGCCAGGCTAAAGCCTCGATGTGGCACCGGGTTATGGGGTATGCCAACGCGAACCCGGCGAGACATTTTAATGCTGCCTGCTGCGTGGACCCTGTCTGACGGACATCCCATGGCGATAAACCTGTCGGCATCGCTCTGCTCTCTGGCCCAAACGCCCTCGACCTGCCGTAATGCCATCGGATAGACCCATCGCTTCGCCAGCGCTGACTGAAAGGTTTTGTTACTGATGCGCCCGTTGACGATATAGATCCTAATATCGCGCTGATGGCATTGCTCATATAGCTCGGGCCAGATTTCAGTCTCGATGATAAGGGCCACCGACGGGCGGAATTTTGCGAGGAACCTTTTCACCGACTGACGGTAATCCAGAGGGCAGTAGGCGACCTCGGCGGCATTACCCCAGGTCGCGATGGCCAAACGATAAGCCTCAGGTGTATTGCAGGTGACGAGCACGCCATGCTCAAGCACGGCGTTAATCAGAGGCATCGCAAGGCGTATCTCGCCAACTGAAGCGGCGTGGAACCACGCCGCGATTGGTGGGCAATCTGTTAGCTTCGCGAAACCCCATCGGTGAAGTAGATATGTCCAGCCACCCTGACGGCTCACCATCTGCTGCAGGGACCACGCGAGGGTCAGTGGCGTGATGAGTAACCAAAGTATTCGATAGAGCATCAACTGCACGTACTAAAGTCTCTTTTTGTCAGTCGCCGGCTAAACTTGGGGGCAGAAATGTCGCTACGGGCTCAAGGCATGATCTGGTAATTGCCAGAGTAACCGCTGACCGGGGGCAAAAATATCCCAGTGATTGATGCTCAGTGAAGCTGATCGTATTGCATATGTTCAATGGGGTTTTTCAGAGAGTTGGCTCTTGGGTTCTGCATATTGACTCTTGACCCACTTTTTATAGGCGGTCGCGCTTCTAACAAACCAAATGACGGTTACCACAATCAGCAGGCCAAACAATCCGAAAAACAGTTCATTGGACAGGGTCATTATTGTTATTCCTTATCGGCGTTGGTTCCATGAAAACATGATGCTGCGGTTCGCGCAAAGAACAAATCGGTTTGAGCGCTAGCGATGACGTGCTGAGCTGGTTGTGGCGCCAGTGTGTAGCACATCCTGGGCGCTTTTTGACAACCCTCATGAATCACGAGCGGCTGGACTCGTACCAAATCGGGGATGTCCATGCCCGCTCCTGAATAGTTTTAGGTATGCGCGGATTATGGCAAGCGTCTGGCTGATTTTGCTTCTCAAAGCCCAGGCACATTCGCGTTGACCAGCGGCAACTCGGATTTTCGATGACCCGCGCGTAGTAAACCGCATCTCGCTCGGGTTCGAAATCTGGATCCTCCCAAACGCCGCATAACGTTGTGAATCCGGTGCCATAAGCAGCGCAGGTGGTTTCGTCAACGCCCGCCCCATTGTTGGCATCACCCGCGACATCAACAATCACCTGTTGAAAGTAACCCTCCGCATCAACCCAGCCTTTAATAATTTGCAGGCGTTGTAATGGATGGCCGGGCGCGTCGTCGGTGCCTGGATCGGCACTCGCTGCAACAACGAACCGAGGGCTAGCCGACTTACTGGGAGGATCCTTCAATACTTCTCCCATGGGGATCCCGCTTTCATAACCGACGACCGCCAGATTTGATTCGCTACAAATAGCGTCGGGAAAATCCCACCCCGCAAAAAATCGAGGGGCAATTCTGGGTCCGCTGGTGGCGAAAGTTTCGCGTCGTTTTAGCGCGTTGAAAATGGCGTCCCGGTTGTTGGCCTCGGCCCAGACTCCGGCGAGGCCGCCGGGGTTCTGAAAGGCTACGGCGCGCGGTTTGCCTGCAACCGTAAGCACTTGCGTGTCAGTCGCGCCATACTTAAAGGGCCGCTGATACTCGCTGACCGCGCCGGGCGTGGAGGTATGGGAGTCGGTGCTGCCAATAAGGCCAAATTGGTATGGGTTTACTCCCAATTTTTGGCGTTCTCGGATACCGTCTATGAGCGCATAGCGTACGTAGTCATTGCGGCTGGTGCAGCCTTTGCCCGCTTGCGCTCCACGGCCTGATCCCTCGCCGCAATCTTCTAATGCCGGCTGCCCAAAATCCCGGATTTTTTCAAAATCGCAAAGCTCATCCGCGGCACCCATCACATTAAACATGGCATTTCGGCATTCACTCTCGCCCTTAATTTGCATCATCTCGACGATGGGCTCGAGTCGCGCTCGGACGGCTGCCTGATGTTGTTGCTCAGCGGTGGGTAGCTCCGCGTATTCCGCTCGAAACAACTGGCCGTTGGATAGGTTGGGGTTGTGGGGAATGGCGATTGCATCGCAGCCCGAGTCCGAATCGTTGCACCGTTGTAGTAACTGGCGGCGAAAGTCCATTTCCTCAGGTGTTTCCAGCGAGGAGATCGGTAGCTCCGGAACAATCTCGTTACGCAGAATAACGTTGCGATGAATTTTGGTGGATTGCGGCGAGCGACTGTATTCCCAAGCATGAAAGGTCGTAAAGGAGCAGTCCGATGAGCGGTCATACCAGGCTTCGGCAGCGTCCTGGACTGACTGCCATACGGATTTCAATTCCTGACGACATAGCTCGTCCGTTTCTCCGCAAACGTCGCTGCGACGACCCCCTAATCCGATGAATCCGCCTAAACGAGCCCTGAAGCCTTGTGCGCCGAGTAGTTTTGCTAGCAGGGATTCTTCCTCTCCACGATAGATGGCGCACCCAGTGCTCCCGTAGGAGGCAGATCCCGGAGTGGTGCACAAGGCAACCTCGGCCATCCACTCTGCGTGATCCGTGACTGCCGCAAAGTCCAGCGGTCGATCAATGACCACAGTGATTGGATCCTGATCCGGGGATCCCCCATAGACGCTGATCGGTTCTCCTTTTGCAAAGGCGTAGGCATCGTTCGGCGTTGTTTTCGTGCCCAAGGCATTGGCATCCATCGACAGCCCGGTATGCAGGTGGAGGTCGCCGAATAGGGCTTGGCGTTCTTTGACGTGACGGTTACAAGCCATCCGCGGGAGTGGCTGTCGAGCTACTGCGGGTGCTGGTGGCGGCCGCCACTCCTCGGTGGTCAGCAGCAGCTTGCCAATATCGCATCCACCGAGGGCGCCGATCATCAACACCGACGCCATGAACCGCAGTCGCTTTATGGTTGGCGCCTCGTTAAAAATGTGAGACTCCCAGTGCAATTCCGCCGTCTATCTCAAGGGCGACGCCGGTTACCCATTCGGCCCTGATCAAAAACTCCACGCCCTCGGCAACTTCAGTACCGGTGCCGATTCTGCCCAGCGCATGTAGCCCGGCAACTGCGTCGTAGCGTTGTGCGGCCTCTTCCGCGGTGAATAGCCCGGCTCTCAGGTTGAGTTCGGTCGATACGGCCCCGGGTAGAATGCAACCAACCCGAATCTGCTTCGGGCCCAGTTCGGCGGCCATCACCTTACTGAGACCTTCAAGAGCGGCTTTGGTGGTTGCGTAGGGGGAGGCGCCGGGGAAGGCGCGTTTAGTATGCGTAGAGCCGATAAACACAATGGCACCCGCGGTTTTTTCTAGATGCGCTACGGCGGCACTAGAAAGCATCATTGCTGATATTACGTTGGTGTCGAAGGCCTCTCTCAGTAGCGTTTCGCTGTATTGGTCTACAGGTTGTCGGTACATGTTGGCAGCGTTGTTGACCAACGCGTCGAGTCTGCCGGCACCGTGCGCCACACTTGCTTGAAGCATCCTCTCCCGGTCTTCTTCGCGGGTCACATCACCCTGAATCAAATGGCATTGCTCGCCAATTTGTTGCTGAACCTCTTCGAGTTTATCCAGTCGCCGCCCACTGATCGTGACTCGGGCGCCCTGGTCGCAGAAGCGTCGGGCGCAGTCTGCGCCAATGCCCGATCCCCCGCCGGTTACCAAAATAGACATGCCTTCCATGGTTCTCATTCGCGAAGTCCCGCTTGTTTCATCAATGGGAGGAGGGTGTCCTGAAATTGATTGAGGCCCTCTTCGTAATTCACCCAGCTGAGCGTAATGCCGTCAAGACCCGCATCAGCGAATGCCAACATGCCGTCGATGACCTGTTCCGGGGTCCCCACCAGCGGTATGGCACCGTAGCCGGCAATAAGATTCGCGGCCATGGCTTCCCAGCCGTCTCCGAGTGCGCTTTGGGAGTTGGGCACCAGCACATCCAACAGGTTACGCACGCCGTCCCAGTCGCCACGGTCGTACACGTATTCACGGACAAAGTCGCGAGCTTCTGCTTCAGTTTCTCTGCATACAATATAAGCCTGACCGAACACCTTCATGTCACGACCGTTCGCTGCCGCTAATTTTCTGCCATTGGTCGCGACCTCTCCCGCAGCGTTGACATCTTTCGCAACAACGAAGTTGAAATCCGCATGCGCTGCGGCAAAGGCTTGCCCTCGTGGACTGTTACCCGCACTCATCAACGCAGGCCAGGGGAGCTGCAAGGGCTTTGGCTCAGAATAACAACCGGGCGACTGAAAGTAGGGGCCGCTATAGTCGAATTCACCTTCGGTGGTCCATAGCGCTTTACAAAGACTGATCCAGTCATCGGCGACGTCGTAGCGAACATCGTGCTCTTTCTGGGGCACGCCAAACATTGCTATTTCACGCTCGTTCCATCCCGCGACGATATTAAGGCCGAAGCGACCCCCTGAAATATGGTCGATCGTGGCGACTTCCTTAGCGGCTCTTACTGGATGAACCGTGGGCACATGAAAGGTCGCGAAAACGCCAATTTCCTCAGTTTTCGCGGCTAGCCCCGCCGCCCAGGTGAAGGTTTCGAAATTGCGGTGGTTAAAATTGACGGCGCCACCCATTCCCTTCCAGCGCGCCACGGGAATGATCGCCTCGATGCCCGCGCGCTCAGCAAGCTGGGCAATGCGAACGGACTCCTGCCACTCCACCTTGAGCGTGTCGGACCGATCCGTCATGGCACATCCGCTACTGACGTTGAGACCAAAAACCCCTAGCTTGAGTCTGTGTGGGCTACTTTTAAGCGGGTGCAGTTTGTCGCTGGAATCCATATCAGGGCACGAGAGGGAGAGCTCATGGTCAGTGTCGCAGACTCTCGAGTATTTGGATAGCCGCGCCGATGAGGTCAAATTAAACTAATAAAAACAAGAAAATAAAGCGCCTAGGTCAAAATTTTTTGAAGTTTGAGGTGGTCCGTGGGAGCTTTATCTGCGGACGATGGGCGCTTGGAGTAAAACCACTCCGCCAGCAGGATCGTAAAGGTCTTATCGATGAGGGAGTGGGCCATGTCTGATCTGAGATATCTCGAGAACGTGATTCCGTCGAACTTGTGTAGCCGCAGTCAGTTCAAGGAGCAATGCGATAAAGTCGCAGCAATGCTGCGTGCCGCGAGTGAGCGCAATGGTGCGTCCGGGAATGTGCCCCAAATTGCGGATCGAACCGAATACCCGCGCGAACCCGAGATAGAGAAGATCCTTCAAAGAGTGATCGTGCGTGCAAAGGGTATGGTGTCGGAGGAGATGTTGGTTCGGCACCAACGGGAGATTCCTGTGGACGAAATCCCCGATTACGCGGTAACCCATTTACTTGTTGAGTTGGGCGAGCAGGAAGCGCAAAGCTTTCTGCGTTAGTGTCGCCGCACCACCTCGCTGTCGTAAACCGCCGTTTTCTTGAGGCAGTTTCCCCGCGCCCTGCGGATTTGACGATGTCGTTTCAAGCGGTTGACGCAGGCATCAG
Organism: Luminiphilus sp.; assembly: GCA_038112515.1. GTDB lineage: Bacteria > Pseudomonadota > Gammaproteobacteria > Pseudomonadales > Halieaceae > Luminiphilus. The sequence continues at coordinate 7,287 of JAYNNB010000037.1, read as the reverse complement.
TAGATCGAAGGATATCGGCATCACCCGAAGATAAGACGACCTTCGATATGTACTTAGCACTGGCGTGTTTCGCGTCTTTGGTCTTCCTCTACAGCCTCGTCTCGGAAAAAGTTGAGCGTCTGTCTTTGTCGGGCCCGATCGTATTTGTCGCCACCGGCACGATGTTAGGCCCCTTGGGCGCGGGTTGGTTCAACCCATCCACAGATTCGGTGAATGGCAAGGCCCTTATCGATGTGACGCTAGCCTTGTTTTTGTTTGTCGACGCGGCGAGCGCCGATTTGGGCGTGCTCCGTAATTACTGGCGCATTCCCGGACGGATGCTGCTATTTGGACTGCCCCTCAGCATCAGCTTGGGTTCGGCGATAGCCTGGTTTCTGTTTCCCTCGCTCTCTCTCTATGAGGCTGCGATTTTGGGAACCATGCTGGCAGCAACCGACGCGGCTTTGGGCAAGGCGGTCGTCAGTAATCCGGCGGTGCCTCATCATCTTCGCGAAGGATTGAGCGCGGAAAGTGGACTGAATGATGGTCTCTGCGTGCCGTTTGTGTTGCTGTTTATCGCGTTGGAGCAGGGTTCAGCGGTAATAGGAGGGGGCCTTGGATTAGAGCTCCTCGTAGAAGAACTCGGTATCGGTTTTCTGGTGGGCGCCGCTATTGCGTTTGCCGCTGCAAGATTGCTACTCGCGGCGCGCGCCGCGGGGTGGCTTGGGCATGTCTGGCAGCGCATGAGTGTGCCGGCGCTGGCGCTCATCGTATTTGCCGTCGCACAATCGCTGCACGGCAGTGGCTACATTGCCGCATTTGTCGGCGGCCTTTGTTTTAGCGCCGCGATGAAAGAGGATGTGCATAGTCTGGTCGTGCCGGCAGAGGGAGTAGGCGAGGTTATGGCGATGCTGGCGTGGCTACTGTTTGGCCTGATGTTGGTGCCGGCGGCGGTGCCTCTGATTGGGTGGAACGAACTCCTCTACGCGCTTCTGAGTTTAACCGTGGTACGCATGTTGCCCATTATGCTCTCGCTATGGGGGACGGGTGAAAAACTGCAGAGCAGGGTGTTTTTGGCCTGGTTTGGACCGCGGGGTCTGGCCAGTTTGGCGTTTGCGACGATGGTGTGGGCAGAGGATATTCCAGCAGCGGGCACGCTAGTCTCAGTGACAATTCTGACGGTGATGATCAGCCTAGTGATTCATGGGATGACCGCGGGCCCGTTTGCCCGGCGATTCGATAACTCCAGTTCGCTCTGATTAGGCGAACAAACGATTGAGAAGTGTCCAGCGTAGCGCCGTTCGTTGTTATGATGTGGCTTGCCGCAGCAGCGCCTTTTGCGCGCGGGTAGGGCCACAGGAGGGCACTTGCAGCAATTTATCGAGAGCTATATTGCAAAACATCAGTCGGCGCTGCGTCAGCTGTCGGCTCAGGCCGCTGATATCGAAGCGCTTGCGCTTCGCTGTGTTGCGGCGCTGGCTCGTGGGAACAAGCTACTGATATGCGGGAACGGCGGCTCAGCGGCCGATGCTCAGCATATGGCCGCCGAACTGGTCGGACGCTTCGTTACAGATAGAACCGCGATACCGGCGATTGCGCTCACTACCGATACTTCTGCCTTGACGGCCATTGCCAATGACTTTGGCTACGATGCGGTTTTCAGTCGGCAGGTGTCGGCCTTGGCTAAAAGCGGAGATGTGCTGTTGGCCATTTCAACTTCGGGTAACAGCGCCAGTATTATCGCCGCTGCGGAGGAGGCGCGTGCTGTGGGCTGCGAAGTCCTGGGTCTGACTGGCCGTGACGGAGGTGTCCTTAGAGAACACTGCGACGCCTTGCTGGTCGCGCCGTGTGAAGAAACGGCCCACATCCAGGAGTGCCACATTGTGGTGATTCATTTGCTCTGTGGTTTGATCGAGTCAGGCTTGGGCTTGGTGTAGGCCGGACCATTGAGCGACGCTGTAAGCCCATTGCGAAAAGCCGCTTTTCTTGATCGTGATGGTGTTATTAACGTCGATTACGGATATGTGAGCACCTGGGAGACATTTGAATTCCTGCCCGGTGCCGCCAGTGCGATGCAGGCTTTGAGCCGGGCGGGCTATCAGCTGGTTATCGTCTCTAATCAATCAGGTATTGGTCGAGGCTTTTACAGCGAGGAAGATTTGATGGCGCTAAATGCGTCGCTCGCCGCCTATATGCTAGACGAGTTTGATACGCCGATTAGTGGTTTCTACCATTGCCCACACCATCCTACTGAAGCGCTGGGAGCGTTGCGAAAGGTGTGCGACTGCCGAAAGCCAGAGCCTGGCATGATTCTGAGTGCCGCACGTGAACTTGATCTTGTCCTGCCAGACTCGTTATTGGTGGGAGATAAGTCATCGGATCTTGCGGCAGGCCGCGCGGCGGGAGTAGGTCGGCTATTCCTTGTGGGCGATGCTTTTGAGGCTGCTAAGGTCCCACCTGAAGTAAAGATTGTCTCGGCGCTGAGTGCGGTGCCAGCACTAGTGGAGTGGTGCTCAGATTAGCCAAGAGAGGCGAGCCCATGGCGCTCATCTGGTGATCATTGGCGCGAATCAATACACTGGTGGTTGTTTGGGCACATGTGGTCGATTCGAGGGTTCGATCGGCGGAGATCAACATGCAGAAAATCTCTGATATCTCTCCCGCGATTATTTGGGTCTTTCTATTTTTTACGCTGTCGTTGTCCTCAGCCACTCGTCAGTTCATCTGGTTGATGTCCCTGATCGGTATGGCAATGTGTGCCCGCGACCCCAAGACGTTTTTCGGGACGGATGGAATACGTCGATTTTGGGTCGTCCTTGGCTGTTTTCTGATCCCCGCCGTTTTTTCGCTTTTTGACGCGATTAATTTTGAACGCGCGGTCTCCGGGGTGGTGCGTTACATGGCTTACGGTTTTGCTGTCTGGGTCATGCTTCAGATCAAGTTCGACCGCCAGGAGAGCCATCGAATGATGTCACTGCTCGGTGCGGTATTGATGATATGGGTCGTCGACGGGTTGGTGCAGCTTCTGACGGGCCTGAGCGTTTTTGGAAACCCCCTCATGGAGTTGGATTCCGGCCACACCTTGGTAACCGGCAGTTTCAGAACCGGTTACGGCTCCACGCTGGCCATTTTATCTCCCTTCTATCTGGAGGCTTTGCGGAGAACGTGGGGCGGGGTGAGCGCCAGTATTCTTTCATTGCCTTTGTTCGCCACTATTGTCATGAGTGGAAATGAGGCGTCAATACTGCATGCATTGTGCGCGCTCTGTGGATACGCCTTGGTCGTGTACCGCGTTGAGCGAGGGGCGAGCAGATTGCGCTGGTTGATATCACTGTCGGTCTGTTTTTGTATTGCCGTTGTGATCGGTACTGTCCTTACCGATACCTTCCGCGCTTCTGCTTCCGGTCAGACGGCCACGGATACATACAGAGCGCTTGAGTACCTCCCGGGGTTTTGGTCCTCGGCGTGGTCAGGTTTCCTTGATCACTGGGTGAACGGAGTCGGCATCCGCGGATGGGGCTCTCTGGCTGTCTCGCTTGATAACCTGAGTAACTTGCCGGTCACAGATCGGTGGCACCCGCATCTGTTTGTGCTGGAAGTGGCAGTGGATACTGGCGTGCCCGGGCTCGTGGGTTACTTGCTGTTCTTTGTTTTTCTCGGGCGTCGTCTCTTTGATAACAGAATCGAGATCGCCCTCTGCTCGTTGGTCGTCATGCTCGCGCTATTCCCGCTGAACAGCGCGGTGTCGTTTTATTCCTATTTCAGCGGTAATTTTTTATTCCTGACGCTCGCTTTGCTTATCGCCATGGACCGGGATATTGAAAGTCCAGCCGAGGTTGATACGGCTTTTGAGATTGCCGGTGCTCACACCGCGAATCGGGTATAACCGCGTCGTTGCGAGCGAAGAATCGGTTTGATCGCCAGCACACGTACTGCGATTTGTTCACATTTGTTCCCTACAGGCGCGTGATAGCATTTCTGCCTTGGAGCAAGAGGGATCGTTCATGACAAAGTTGCCTGATATGGGCAGTGGTAACGTCACCGTGATTGGCGATGTCATGCTGGACCGTTTCTGGAGCGGCAGCAGTCGCAGGATCAGCCCTGAGGCACCTGTTCCGGTAGTCAATGTCGTGAGCCAAGAGGATCGTGCGGGCGGTGCAGGCAACGTTGCCGTGAACCTCGCTCATCTGGGCCTGAACGTCTCGTTGGTCGGTCTGTGTGGAGAGGACGACCATGCTCGTGCCCTAAGGACCTGTGTTGAAGCGGCGGGTGTCCGCTGGAATGTAATGCCCTGTGCCGGGGAGACGATCGTCAAATTACGGGTCTTGAGTCGCAACCAGCAACTGTTGCGCATGGATTTTGAGAGCCCGCTCGCAGGCTACGGTAATGACTTATTTGTTGGTTATGCCCGACAGCATTTGGCCGATGCTGACCTGGTCGTATTCAGCGATTACGCCAAGGGTTCACTCGCCATGGTGAACCGTCTCATCGAATTGTGTCGAGAAATGGGCAAGCGCACGTTGGTTGACCCCAAAGGCCTTGATTTTGAGCGTTATCGCGGTGCTACGGTGCTGACCCCTAACCTTGCCGAATTAGAAGCCATAGTGGGGCACTGCAACACTGAGGCATTGTTGCTTGAAAAGGCAGAAGCTTTGCGTCGGTCTCTGGATTTACAAGCGATTCTGGTCACTCGGAGTGAGGCAGGTATGACCTTAATACAGGCCGATCATCCGCCCCAGCATTTAGCGGCGAGCGCGCGCGAGGTTTACGATGTCACGGGTGCGGGTGACACTGTTATTGCGGTAATGGCGGGATGCTTAAGCGCAGGTTTATCGCTCTCAGAGTCAGCGAATTTGGCTAATCAAGCGGCAGGCATTGTTGTCGCGAAGCTCGGTACAGCAAGCGTGACCCCGGCAGAGTTGAGCGCGGTGGCGGCGCCAGAGTCAGTAACGCCAGGCAGCCGAGGGACGCTAAGCGAGGCCGAACTTTTGTTAGAGATCGAGCGTGTCAAAGCAATGGGGCAGCGGGTCGTGATGACCAACGGCTGTTTCGATATTCTCCATCCCGGGCACGTTGCCTATTTGCAGCAGGCGTCTGCGCAAGGTGATGTATTGGTCGTAGCCGTGAATGATGATGATTCCGTGCGGAGGCTTAAGGGTTCCTCGAGGCCGATTAATCCGCTTCAGGATCGGATGGCGGTTTTAGCCGCTCTGGGATGTGTCGATTTTGTTGTGGCATTCACTGAGGACACCCCTGCGCGGCTCATTGAGGCAGTGGCCCCCAACATTCTCGTGAAGGGCGGAGATTATCGGGTGGAGGAAATCGCCGGGCATGAGTCAGTGCTCGCGCGGGGCGGGCAGGTTCTAACGCTGGACTTTGTGCCCGGGCACTCAACATCGAGCATGTTGGCTCGCTTGAATCAATAAGCCCCTCAAATCGACTGTTAGTTCTGTGCGCTTTTGTCAGGCGTGCGCTATTGAGGGGTGATATAGGCACGGCTCGTGCCCGGGTCCTCAGGAAGGTAGCGTCGCAGGAGCATTGTTTGCCGACTTTGCATCTTGTCCAACTCCCCACCAATGATCACCATGTCTGCCGCGGCGTTCACGTCTAATGGATCCCCGGACCATATAACCAGATCTGCTCTCGACCCCTGTTGTAATGATCTGTCTGCCCCTCCAAAAATTCGTGCAGGCAGAGTGGTCATGGCGGCGAGGGCCGTCTTATGAGGCAGCCCATGGGCTACCGCATTTCCAGCTACTTGCCTGAGCTTCCTGGCATTATGCGTTTCTCCGCTGGTGAACAGCACGGTTACGCCCGCGTCGTGAAGCAGCGCCGCGTTATCCAGGCGAGCCCCGAGTGTATCGAAGCTTTGTGGCAGATTATCCAATGCGTTGATGATGACGGGCACACCAGCCTCAGATAGCTCCTGACGAACCACCCAAGCCTCTTGTCCGCCACTGATCACGATGTTGAGGCCGTGGGCTTTTGCAAAACCCAGTGCTTGAGCGATGTCGCTCGCGCGATGTGCGCGAAAAACAAATAACCCTTGCGCTTTAGTATCGGCCAGTGCCGCTTTTCCTCCCGGTGTCATTAACTTCAGGTCTTCGTCAGGGGTCGTAAGCTCACTAAAAATTGCGTCGAGTAGCATCCAGCCCGCGGCCCGCGATCCTCCGAGCTTTCCGCTCATAGCACCGCTTACATCGGCATACATCACCCGCTTGCCCTCAAAGCTATTGAAGCCTCCATCGAGGCGCACAAGCGAACCGTGTCCCGAGAGTGGTCTGTCTCCGGGTGTTGCCGCTAGTAAGGTATAGCTAAATCCCTCTATCCGAGTTACCGGTATCGCGGTCGAGTGGGGGTTGAAGGCTTTGCGAATGTCAAACTCTGGGTGAATTAGGCCGGTAAAAAAATCCGCGAGCCGATTGTCTACAGTGTCATACACCATACCAATTTCATTGAGCCCCAGAGCGGTCATACCCGCAAAAAATGCGCCTGTGACAGGGCGACCCGCCGCGTCGATCACACTGTCGGAGGCAACGCCGTCGATATTCTTATCGATGCGGGCGATGACGCCATCAGAGACCAAGATGTCGAAAGTCATGCCGGGAGGTGTATCTCGCTCGATCAGTTGTGCATTGGTAACGAGAACGGATTCGGCCAGTGTGCCGGTGCCGCACACCAGCAGGGCCACGAATAAAATTAGTTGCCTCATGGTGTCACCCCCAGCAGCTGCCCTAGCTCGAAATCGGATTTCGGGTGGAGCTCGGGATTATCTTTGTCGTAACTCAGGTGGCCATCGACGTAGACCTGCAATGCTTCTGCATAAACGCTGAATGGATTCCGGTTCCAAAGCACGACGTCTGCCATCAGCCCGGGCTTCAGTGAGCCGGTTTGATTATCTATCCCCAACGACTTTGCCGCGTTAGCCGTAATCCAGCGAATTGCGCGCTCGGGAGGAATATCCAGACCCGCGCGATTACCTCGCAGCATGGCCTTTGCTGCCTCCTGATTGAGGCGCTGAATTCCTTCATCGGAATCAGAGTGCACAATCGCGCAGCCGCCTTCCGGTCGGTCCACCAGGGCAATGTTTTCCTGAATCCCGTCATACGCCTCGATCTTGAAGCCCCACCAGTCGGCCCAGAGCGCGCCACAAACACCTTCCTCTGCCAATCGATCGGCAATTTTGTAAGCCTCTACGCCGTGATGAAAAGTGCCCACCCGGTAGCCAAATTCTCTTGCCATATCCAATATGGTCAGCATCTCGTCAGCGCGATAACAGTGCATATGCACCAAGATGTCGCCGCGCAA